>JAZRPF010000037.1:0-40223 GCA_045649045.1 Eubacteriales bacterium | reverse complement strand
GATCTTGCGGTCAAGTTTAGGTGGACGACCTTTGTTAGATCCGCTTGCTTTGCAAGCTTTGCCTCTGCGTTCTTTCATCAGACCTTCGGCTCCTTCTTCTAAAAATATGCGTTCCCACCTCTTTACAGCGTTTATATAATTGCATTCTTCGGAATGCGTTTTGGTATTCCAATATCTCCGAACTGTTTCGTGTTAACTTAGTCGGTGTTCTCGCATATCCATTATAACACAAATTTTGAATTCTGCGCTATAATTTTTTTGCTTCTGTTCCTTTTTTGCCATAAAAAATATGCACCTCCAAAAGTGTCTAACTTTTGGGGTGCATATCAAAAAAGCGGTGCCTCTTTTTTCGGTGCTGCCTGAATGCGACGGCCTCACCGCAAGAAGCGGAAAAGCGCAGGATAACCGCAGCCCGCAAACACCACCACCAAAAAATAGCGCAGAGCGTGCTTGATGCCGTTTTCGCCAAAAAGCGCGTCAAAGGGAATTTTCAGCCCTTCTTTCAGAAGAAGCAGAAGGAGCAGTCCCACCGCCACCTTCAATACCTGCATGAGTTTCTTTGCGCGGCCGTCAAAATGCAGATAGCGTGCATCAACAAATAATATAATCGGTAAGCCGAGCGCCGCGCCAAGCAATGACCACGCATTCTTTTGCGCCTCGGCAATATTGACGAGTGCCGAGTGCAATTCAAGTAGGCTCATGTTTCGTGGCATAGACGCCGACTCGGCAATCAGAAGATTGAGGATCGCAAGCAAGAGCATACCGCCTGCAATCAGGTAGAGAATAAAGGGCTTTCTCTCCGCTGCACGAAAGAGCGGCACAAGCAATAGCACAAGTATGACGCCAAACGCAAGCGAAAACAGCACATCACTCGGCGTATGCACACCAAGCCAAAGCCGCGAGAAGCCGACAAGCAGCGCAAGCACCCAGCCACCTATTGACACCAAGCGCCTTTTTGAAGTCCGCGCAATACCGCCGTAAAGCCCCGTCGCCACCTGTGTGTGACCGCTTGGAAAGGAATATCCCGTCGCCGCCTTCTTCGCCGCGGCAATCGGCTTGAAGCTCGTATCCCGAACCCACGGGCGCGGCACATGGCACAAAAGCTTGAGTGTCTGATTGGCAATCGTCCCCACAAAACCCGTCACCAAAAGAAAATAACCGCGATTCTTGTTGCCGCACCAGAAGACCGCAAGCGCCACCGCCATGAAAAGAAATTCCTCGCCCAATCGCGTGACAAGCAGAAAAAAGCCGTCAAGAATCGGATTCCGCAAAGCCGAAAGCGCGTGCAATACCTCCATATCGATGCCCATCTCTATTCTCCCCTTTTATTATTGATTCTCTCTTTTTTCAGCGTCGGACAAGATGCGTCCTCCGCCTGTATCTATTATTTATTGTAACCCATTCCGTCAAAAAAGTCAAGATTCTTCACTCCCTCTGTTTTTTGCTTTTTTTCTAAAAACACTTGACAAAAGCCTTCTCTTGTGTTATACTGTATCCATCAGTTCAATCACTTTACTGAATTAAAGTGATAAAACATTAAAACAACCAAGGAGAAACACAAAAATGAAGAAACTGATTGCATTGTTGCTTGCGATGCTGATGCTCGCTTGCTCGTTTGCCGCTTGCTCACAGGATGAGGATGAGCTTGTCGGCTTTGACATTGACCTTGCCCGCGCGGTGTTTGAGAAGCTTGAGCTTGATGTTGAGTTCACCATCATCACCTGGTCGCAGAAGGAAGCCAACCTTGAAAGCAAGGCCATTGACTGCATCTGGAACGGCATGACCATCACCCCCGGCCGTCTTGAAGAAATGGAAATCTCGCTTCCCTACCTGAAGAATGAGCAGGTTGCCATCATTCGCAAGGCTGATGCCGCGAAGTACACCGACAAGGCATCCATGGCAGATGCTTACATGACCGCAGAGGGCGGCTCCGCAGGTGAAGCCTTCATCGTGGACAAGGAAAATGCAAATGCCATGCTGATCGGTAAGGAATACAACGCCGCCGCAAGTCAGGTTGACGCATTGGTTGCCCTGAATGCCAAGACCGCCGATGTTGCGATCATGGACGCTGTGCTTGCCAACTACTACCTGACGGTTGATTCCAAGTATGCCGACAGTCTGCAGATTGTCGATATGAAGTTGAGCGAGGAGCCCGAGCAGTACGGTATCGCAGCTCGTAAGGGCAGCGGCCTCATCAAGATGATCAACTGGGCGCTCGTTGAGCTGACCAAGGACGGCACCGTTGCCGAAATCGCTGAAAAGTACGGTCTTGAGAGCGAGCTTCTCATCACAGGCACAGAGACTGTGAGCACTGAGCTGACCGATGCTGAAAAGGCTGACTACGATTACATCAAGAGTCAGGGCAAAATCATTGTCGGCTATACCGAATTTGCACCTATCGCTTACAGACAGGCAAAATAATCACGCTCGATAAAGAAACTCACGGTGTATGCGTTTATCGCATACACCGTCATTGTGATAAAAAGGATACCTTATGGATATTTTAACCGCCACCACACGCTTGGCAGAGGGCTTTTCGTGGACACTTCTGCTCTTTCTCGGCACACTTCTCTGCGCCCTGCCGCTCGGACTTCTGATTGCCTTCGGCTCGATGTCCCGCTTCAAGCCGCTTTCGTTTTTATCGCGCGGACTTGTCTGGGTGATTCGCGGCACGCCCCTGATGCTGCAAATTGTCATCTTTGTCTACGGCCCTGGGCTTTGGCTTGACTTCCCCATTCGCGGTAAGGAATTAACCTTCCTCATGGTGACAATAGCCTTCATCATCAACTACGCCTGCTACTTCTCGGAAATCTATCGCGGCGGTATTCAGAGCATTCCGCGCGGTCAGTACGAGGCAGGACAGGTGCTCGGCATGAAGCGCACGCAGGTCTTTTTCCGCATCGTGCTCTTGCAGGTTATCAAGCGCATTGTCCCCCCGATGTCCAATGAAATCATCACACTTGTCAAGGACACCTCGCTTGCCTCGACTGCCATCTCCGTTGAGATCATCTTCGTTGCCAAACAGCTGATGAACGACTATGTTGTGCTCTGGCCTCTTTTCTATGCAGGTCTCTTTTATCTGCTCTTCAACGGTCTGCTTTCATTCCTGCTCGGCAGACTTGAAAAGAAGCTCGATTACTTCAAGGCATAAGAAAGGAGAGAGCATATGGCATTTCTTGAAGTCAAGGACATCAAAAAGTCCTTTCAGAAAACGACTGTCCTGCGTGGCATCGACTTCACACTTGAACGCGGACAGGTACTCTCGATTATCGGCTCGTCGGGTAGCGGTAAGACAACGCTTCTTCGTTGCCTTACTTCGCTTGAAACCCCCGATAGCGGACTGATTACCGTCGGCGGTGAGCCTATCTTCGCGCCGAATCTTCCGCAGGATGAGGCATCACTTCGCGCCCGCCGTCTGCATTTCGGGCTGGTCTTTCAGTCCTTCAACCTCTTTCCGCAATATACGGTGCGCGAAAATCTGACGCTTGCGCCCCGTGTCGCCTTAAAGGAAAAGAAAAAGCAGGGTAAGCTGACCGCCCCCGCGTACCACGCCGCACTGGATGAGCTGAACGAGGAGGTCACCGCCCTGCTCTCGCGTGTCGGACTGTCGGATAAGGAAAGCTTCTATCCCTGTCAGCTTTCAGGCGGTCAGCAGCAGCGTGTCGCCATCGCGCGCGCCCTTGCGCTCAAGCCCGAAATTCTCTGCTTTGACGAGCCAACCTCGGCACTCGACCCCGAACTGACGGGCGAGGTTTTGCGCGTCATCCGCGACCTGAAAGCATCCGACCGCACCATGATTGTCGTCACGCACGAAATGGAATTCGCGCGTGCCGTCTCGGATAAGGTCATCTTCATGGCTGACGGCGTGATTGCCGAGGAGGGCGCACCAAACGAGGTGTTCTTGAACCCGAAGAACGAAAAAACACGCGCCTTTCTTGCAAATTCACTTGACAAGTTCTGATAAACAACACACGGCACCTTGCAAGCAAGAAAGCGTAAAAAGGACGAGATTTTTTCTCGTCCTTTTTTCTTTGCTATTCAATTTGCTTGACGGCGGCACCCCCGCCGTTTTGACTTTTTATGATTCAAGTGTTGTCTTTCTCCTGCATTTCGCCGTCAGGGCATCTGCAAACTGGGAGAGGAGAATGGCGGAAAAGACGATTGCCGCGCCGAGAATCTGCATATCGCTCATGCGCTCGCCAAGCAGAAGCGCACCGCCAATCGCACCGAACACCGACTCCAAGCTCAGAAGCATAGAGGCGGCGGCAGGCGACGCATACTTCTGCCCCACCACCTGAAAGGTATAGGCAACGCCACAGGAGAAAACGCCGAGATAGAGCAAGGACGGCAGTGCCGCACAGACATCGGTAACAGTCGGTCGCTCAAAAAACAGCATCATCGGCATTGAAAAAAGCGATGCCGTGAAGAACTGCACCATCGACAACCGCACGCCGTCGCTTTTCGGCGAATAGAAGTCAATCACCAGTATGTGAATCGAATAGACAAAAGCCGAGGCAAGCACAAACAAGTCACTCACCGAGGGGGCAAAGCCGCCCCCGTCCGCCATGGTCATGAAGTAAAAGCCGACAACGGCAATCAGGGCAGAAACAAAGACCAAAGCAGGCTGCCGCCGTCCGAGAAGCCTTGAAATCAGCGGCACCATCACGACATAAAGTGCCGTAATGAAGGCGGCATCCCCCGCGCCCGTGTCGGCACCCAAAATGCCCGCCTGCTGAAAGCAGGATGCAATCCCTATTGCCAGACCGCAGAAAATCCCCCCCACAAGCTCGGTGCGCGTCAGCGCAAAAACAGCGCGCTTCGGTGCTGTGGCGCGGCGGTCAAACAGATAAATGACAGGAATCAGCACAAGGCCGCCAATGAGAAAGCGAAGCGCATTGATGCCAAAGGTGTCAAGTGTCGCACCCGCACGGTCCTGAAAGGAAAAGGCAAAGCCCCATATAACCGCCGCCGTCAGCATGAGGCACGCGCCAAGCCCACGATTTTTCACTTGTCCCTCTTTTTTTGTCATGTCAATCTCCATTCTGTCGCTTGACAGCACACGCGAAAATAGTGTATAATAAAGTAGTTTTCAAAGTGCTTCAACACAACCGTTCCGTAAAACAAAAACCCTAACGCTTACAAGCGTTAGGGTTGGTTGGTGGAGACAATTGGAATCGAACCAATGACCCCTTGCATGTCAAGCAAGTACTCTAACCAGCTGAGCTATGCCTCCGAGCAACAATGGTATTATAGCACATACTTTTGCTTTTTGCAAGAGGTTTTTGAAAAAATTTTTATTTTTTTATACACATACAGGAGAAGGGAGAACAGAATGCACGCCGATTGTCAAAAAAAATGTCTGACCGTCCATATCGATGAAGTCATTTCGCTTCTGCTCTGCCGCCGCTTCACCTACGAAATTGATACGGGCGAGCCTTCCCCCGCCGAGCTTCCGCGCGAGGCAGAGGCACTGCTACCGCAGGGCGAGCCCCGCACACTCAAAGTCACACTCGAAAGAGAGGGCTATACCCTCATCCTGACCGCCACCGCCCACCGCGTCACAGAGGACGGCATCTATCAGCTTGCCCTCTTTGACGGTAACCCCGACACACCCCCCGCCGCCGTGCGCCGCCGTGCGCGCGCCGAGGCATTTCTGCTCTCGGCAATGCTGGATTTGACTCTGGAACGCGAGCCTGCCCCCCGCCCTCTCCATATCCTCTATTTTGAGCGCGGAAGCGGCAAGGCAAGCACCGTCACCGAAACGCCCGCCCCGCGCGACATCACCGACTTTCTTCGCCGCGCCTGCCGCATCACCGATACCTATGCCCCTGTCGTCATAGAGGGTATGGGCATTCGCCGTCCCTCGATGGCGGCACTCAAATTCCCATTCAGCGAGCGGCGTGCAGGACAGGGCGAGCTGATGCAAGCCGTCTACCGCGCAATCAGGCGCGGTACAAGGCTCTATGCCGCCGCACCCACAGGCATCGGCAAAACCATGTCGGTGCTCTACCCTGCCGTGCGCGCCTTGGGTGAGGGGCATACCGACAAGATTTTCTACCTCACCCCCAAAAATACAGTCGCACGCGCCGCGGTATCTGCCGTCACGCACCTCTCGGAGCAGGGCGCGTATATCCGCGCTGTGCGCCTCTATGCCAAGGAAACCATCTGTCAGAAGGGTGTCCTCTGCCGCGAGGACAAGACCGCCTGCCGCTGTCACGCAAGAAGCGAGGCGGCATACGACCGCGCCGTCGCCGAGCTTCGCTACCTGCCCCGCGAGCATCCCGTCATCACCATGCCCGACCTTTTGCGCACCGCGGCAAAGCACGGTGTCTGCCCCCATGAGCTTGCCTTTTGTTACAGTGAAATTGCCGATATCGTCATCGGTGACTATCACTACCTCTTTGACCCGCACATCAGAATCCGTCGCTACTTCACAGGGGGCGGCGACTATACCTTCCTCATTGACGAGGCACATAATCTCGTCGAGCGCGGGCGCGACATGTATTCCGCCGCCCTCACAGATACCGACCTCGCCGCATTCCGTGAGTGGACACGCGCCTTTTGCATCAATCTTGACGGCATCGCCGAAAAGGCACACGAGCGCTTCGTCAAAGACCTCAACACCGTTTTGGCAGAAGCCATGCATAGCGACGGACAGGGCGGCAAATGCGCCTATCTGTATCAAAAAGCCTTGCCCGAGGACTTGCTCGATGTCCTCATGCGGCTGACCGCACGCGCCGAGGATGAGCTTGCAAAGCACCGCATCAATGAAGAGCAGCTATACCCCTTCTTCCGCCTGCTCGCGCCTATCCGCCGCTTTGTACGGTGTGCCGAGGCACATGACGGCGATTGCACCGCCATCTGCACCTATGAAGCAGGCACCTTCACCCTCAAAAGCTATTGCATCAACCCTGCCGCACGGCTTGCCGCCTGCATGGATAAGGGCAGGGCGGCGGTGCTGTTCTCGGCAACCATGGAGCCGCTTCACTACTACGAAAGCGTCCTCGGCGCCGACCGCCATTCCGATTCGCTCTCGCTTCCCTCCCCCTTCCCCGAGGAAAACCTCGCCGTTGCCGTCATGGACGGCATCAGTCTGCGCTATCTTGACCGCGCCGACACCATGCACGAAATCATCTCCGCCATTCTGACAACCGTCAGGGCAAAAAGTGGCAATTACCTCGTGTTCTGCCCGTCATTTGACTATCTCGATACACTTGAAAAAGAGGTCAGGCGCGCCGCACCCGAGCTGCAAACCGTCACCCAAACGCGCGGCATGAGCCACGAGAGCAGAAAAGCCTTCCTCGACCGCTTCGGGCGCAATCCAAGCGCAACCACCGTCGGCTTCGCCGTCATGGGCGGCGTCTTTTCCGAGTCAGTCGACCTCACAGGCGACCGCCTCATCGGCAGTATCGTCATCGGCGTCGGTCTGCCCACCCCCACCGTTGAGCGCGAAGCGTGCGCCGCCTATTATGACGAAAAATGCGACAGCGGCAGAGAGTACGCCTATCTCTATCCGGGCATGAACCGCGTCTGGCAGGCGGCAGGCCGCGTCATCCGCACCGAGCAGGATAAAGGCGTCCTCCTGCTCATCGACGACCGCTTCCGCGAGCCCTTCTACCGCGCCATGATTCCCCCGCACCTCCGCCATACCCTCCGCTTCGTCGGCAATTCCCCCGCCCTCGCCGCACTTCTCCACCGCTTCTGGCAGAATTGACATCCTGCTCTCACCCATAGAAAAAGGGCTGTTTCCTTTGAAACAGCCCTTTTCTCTTTCCCTATCAAAGCTCCGTCAAGCCTTCCCAAAGGCTTGCAAGTGGCGAAATTCCAATCGCAGCGCTTTTTTGCTTTGTTTTTCTTTGCGCCTTTATAGAATAGGAGAACCGCAATAATCGCACTCGCCAACTGCACCTTTCTGAATTGTGTTAATGCCACCGCACCCCTTGCACTTAACCGTTACCATCTCTATTGCCTGAGAAGCAGAAGGGGATGCATACGAATTGTTGTTTGTCTGCGATTGCTGTGCTGTGCTAACGGTGGTTTTTTGCTTGGTTACAATTACAAAGCAATTCGAGCTTCGATCGATAAAGGCATTCGAAAAATACCTTTTCTTAATCATCAATTCAAGGTTTTTCTTAACCGCATTCTCGGATGTCCCCAAAGAAGCGGCAATAGAAGGAATATAACCGTCAGGGTAATTGGAAATAACCGCAACATATTTCTTAAATTCCTTCATCAGCTTAATCTTTTTTCTGGAAAGAACAATAAGCCAAACACCCAGCAAATCCAAAACCAAACAGAAAATCAAGAAGCCAACTCCGGTATCTGCCGAAAATTCCTTATCAGACAGATACACAATCGTACAAAGACCAAACATAAACACAATGGCGATACCCGCCAACATCTGCACGAAGCTAACTGTCTTACTTACCGCTATTGCCACTTTTGATTTATTCATACATTTTTCTCCCCGCTATGTGAAATCAGATTCTTCCCTTATGAACTGCACTCACAGAAATCTTCCTTTGCAAGATCAATGTGTTAAGACGAAGCAACGCCTCTTTAATTTTTTCATGTGTGAACTCATCCATGCTACCAAGCTCCACTTCGATGGTAGAGATGACATCAGAAATATCGGCATCCTCTGCCACAACCTTGGAAATGTCCGTGAAGCGCAAATCGTCACTCATTTTTTTGAGTGTCGAAGCAAAGCATTCACATTCCGGACAAAGAGCTAATTTGTTCAGCCGAGCAATCATGGCTTCTACATTTTCGACCGCCGTCATGGTATGCTCGTTTGCTCTCTGCACACCCTTGCTTACTGCAAGTGAAATGACCATACTTACTGCTGCAACAGCCAATATGGCCACCTGAACAACGGCAAAGGATGTATTTGCTTCTTTCAGCAATGTCATGTACAAAACGGAAATCAAAAAGTTGATGACTGCATAAGCTGCAATAATCGCATTGAGCAATGCCCTTGTCATGATCTGCTCGGATTTTTTGGAAATCCATTCTACAAATACAAGACCTCCGAAAAAGACAACCTCTGACCACAGCATTGTGGCAAATGCCCATCCGGTCAACCCCGACCAATTGTCAATGCAGATGAACGAAATAATTAGCGTAGCAAGAAGTGTGATACCACCACTTATCAAGATAGTTTTGCTTCTTCTGTTCATTCGATCGCCCCCTTATAATCTTTCGCCGCACTCAGAGCAGAATTTTTTATCGCCCTCAATCGGGGAATTACACTTAGGACAGCATTTTGTCAAAACTGCCCCGCATTCAGAGCAGAATTTGGATTTTCCGGAAATCTCAGCACCGCACTTTGAACAAATTTGCGGTTTTTCATAACCGCAGCTGCCGCATTTGGTTGCGTTATCTGCTATATCATTTCCGCAGTTCGGACAATGCTTAATCTTTCTTCCGCATTCAGGGCAGAATTTTACCGTCTTAGTCACTACGCTACCGCAAGCAGAACAACTCAAAGATGGTTCATTCTTCGCCTCCGACTTCTTTTCAGTGTCAAATCCGCAGTTGCCACAGAATCTTTGAATTTGCGGAATTTGAGTATGACATTCGGGGCATTCCTTGATGGTTCCCTTTTGATTATTGACTTTTATTTCCTGTGCTATATTGCCAAACCCTTCTCCAACACCTTGTCCCATGCCCAATCCCATGCCAAGTCCCATTCCGGCACTCATAAGCGGAGCGGCGGTTGAGCCACTATTCTTCGCTGCACCTTCAAGAGTGTCAAAAGAACGCTCCTGCTGATAACTGTAGCCGATAATGTTCATCTCTGCTCTCTTAGAAAGAGCATCCTTCAGCTTCTTAACTGCCGTATCATCTTCAGGTACGCTGATCTCATTGACATAGAACGACACAAGCTCAATACCGTAATCGTCCATTACTGCCTGAATTCTCTCTTTCATGTGCTGAGACAATTCATCAATATATGCGTTTATTTCCAGAATGCTGATCTGTTTATGCACCAAATATGTAGAAATTGCATCCTTAACTTTAGTTACATAAAGGCTTCTGAAATATTTTGTAACGGTAGTCGTATCAAATGTTTCCATTGTTGTTACGAGTTTAACTAAAAACTTCTTTGCATCTGCAATATGAACACCAAACGCACCGTTGGAGCGAACCGGAGCAAAGATACCGTATTTAGTGTCTTGAATTTGGATGGGGGTAGGTGTCCCCCATTTAATATCAAGATTGTAGCCCTTGTTGATATACCATACCTCTGCTGTAAAAGGACTCCTTCCTCCAAATGGAAGATTGATAATTTTGTTCAAGATAGGGATGTTGGCTGTTTCAAGCGTATGCCGTCCGCTACCAAACACATCAAGAACCTTGCCGCTTTTTACAAGCACAGCTTCTTGAGATTCATTGACAATCAACTGCGTCCATGTGCCTAATTCTTCACTGGGGTATTTCCACGCAAACACATCCGGTTTTCCATTGTATTTAACAACCTCCACAACAGCCATTCCCATGTATCCTCCGTTTATCATTATTTTTATATTTCATTATCTGATAAAAGCATCTTTGCTAATTCTCAATCATGCCTGTAACTTTGTTCCGTTCTTCCTAAAGGTGTGCTTTTACAAATTCGGGCATTAAGCTATATTCTTTAATATTATATGCCAAAATGCAAAATTTTTCAAGGTGTTGCAGTAAATATTGGCGGTGATAATTGTAACTTTTCTGTGTTTTGCAAAACTACACCTTGGCAAACCCAGGACATGATTTGTTTAAGCCGTATTTTCAAATTTTCTTGCTTTTCCGCAGAATGTCCCGATAGGCATATCGCAGCCCTCGCCGCACTTCTCCACCGCTTCTGGCAGAATTGACATCCTGCTCTCGCCCATAGAAAAGGGCTGTTTCCTTCGAAACAGCCCTTTTTTCGCTTACCTTATTGCTATTATCTTTGAATCATTTGGAGAAATAAATTATCACAAATCCAAGCTGTTTTCATCAAGAAGGAAATTGCAAATTCCCATCGTCACTATGCCGTAATCGTTTCGTCTGACTTTCATATTATCACGCACAACGATAATTTTCTTAAAGGAGTCGTTTATGCTTCGCAAAGAGCGTTGCTCCTGCTCAAGCTTTTCGGGATTGGACATTGAAAACGCTGATTGTATATAGTATTTTTTGCTTCCTTTGATTGCCACAAAATCAACCTCAAGCTGTTTCTTGATGGACTTGCCTTCCCCGTCCTTGCCGTAATGTTCAACCAATCCAACATCAACACGAAAACCGCGAACACGAAGCTCATTATAAATGATGTTCTCCATAATGTGATTTTCTTCGGTTTGTCTGAATTCAAGACGCGCATTGCGAAGTCCGATATCCTCAAAATAATACTTGGCAGGAGAATTTATATACTTTCTGCCCTTTATATCATATCTTTTTGCCTTACTTACAAGGAACGCATCAATCAAATAATCAAGATATTTTTTCAGCGTTTTGTCGCTTATGACCTTGCCCTTAACACTCTTAAAGGTGTTTGCAAGCTTCAGGGGATTTGTCAGCGAGCCGATAGCAGAAGCCAAAATATCAAGAAGCTCGTCAAATTCGTCTGCGTTGCGGATTTTATGACGGTCAATCAAATCCGACAAATATACTTTTTTGAACTGCGAAATCAAATACTCGGATTTTTCTTCGGGCGTAGGGCAAGAAAGCACAAGAGGCAAACCGCCGTAATTGAAATAATCATCCCAGCCTTCGTCAACCGTTCCGTCATATACCGACATGAACTCACGGAAAGACAAAGGATAAACACGGATTTCATCACCTCTGCCGCGGAACTCGGTGATAACATCACTTGATAAGAATTTTGAATTACTGCCCGTCACATAAACATCAGCATTTCTGATATGCAAAAAGCTGTTGAGTACATCCTCAAATTCTTCAAGCAGCTGCACCTCGTCCAGAATAATGTAATATGTGTCCTTGTCGGTCATTCTGCCTTTTACATATTCGAGCATATTATCAGGATTGCGGAGCTTCATGTTGGTTCTGTCATCAAGAGCGATTTCTATAATGTGCGATTCATCCACACCCTCATCCAATAGATGCTCGTGGAAAAGGTTAAAAAGCAAATAAGATTTTCCGCAGCGTCTGATACCCGTTACAACCTTAATCAGCCCGTTACCTTTTTTGTTTATGAGCCTGTTCAAATAGCTCTGCCTTTTAATTCGCATCAACACCTCTTACTAAAAAAAGAATATTTCTACTTTTTTTCGTAATATAATTATACCTCTGTTTTTTCCTTTTGTCAATAGATTTCGGGAAATTGATTGAAAACAAATCAAAATGACTGTAAAAGTGCCGCCGTCAAGCTTGACGGCGGTACTTTTAATTTT
Organism: Eubacteriales bacterium; assembly: GCA_045649045.1. Classification (GTDB taxonomy): domain Bacteria; phylum Bacillota; class Clostridia; order Oscillospirales; family CAG-272; genus UBA1740. The sequence goes on along the minus strand of JAZRPF010000037.1, from coordinate 27,846 downwards.
GTTCTCGCAGAAGCTTTTCACATCAAAAGAGATTGCAAATGCGCTTGCCCTTCTGCCGCTTGGCGTACTTGTACGCCTTGTAAGCACCGCTTGTCTGTCGCTCCTCGGCGTAGAAAATCACCTCGTCGCTCTCGTCAATCATCGCGCAGTTGCGATAGTAAATCACCGTGTACCAGTAGTCAAAGGTAAGCGGAATGCAAATAATGTCCTCGTAATTTTCCTTGTTCATAAAGGGCTTCGGCTTGCGTCTGTCGCGCTCGGTGCAGGCAACAAAAAGGCGCTGGATGCAAAGCTCGGGACGCGCGTCCTTGATTTCAGTCACAATCCTGTGACAGAGAAAATCAAAATCACCGAAGCCGCCAAAATAAAAGATGCGGCAGCCACGCGCAATCGCCCCCTCAATCGCCGCCCTGACCTTCGCACATAATTCCTCGCTCGCATCAATGTCCCTATGCCCGAAAAACGAGCAAATCTTGTCCGCCTTCATCGCCTTTCCTCTTTCCTTGCTCAAAAAAATAAGGTGCCACCCCTTGCGAGATGACACCGTAGAATACCTCTCGCATAGCTGCGACACTAATAGAACATCCTTGTTGAAGGGAAGGTCTTGCGATAGGTATATCTACCAAAAGATATACTTCCCTTCCGAATCAGGCATAATACGCCCGTCAGGATGCTTGCTTCTATTCTATTAATGTCGCAATTTCATTATACCACTCCTGAAATCAAATTTCAAGAGTAAAATACTTCTTTTGATTTTTTTTTGCAAAAAACTTCAATTTCGCTCAAAAAAATAAGGTGCCACCTCTTGCGAGATGACACCGTAGAATACGCCTCTCGCTTAGTTACCACACTAATGTCAGCCCCATTATAAAGAACTTGACTGCGAACTGCGTATTACTACCAATACGAGTTTGTTCTTTATAATGATATAGTAATCCTATCGGGCTGAAAAAATGTGAAATTAGTGTGGTACCCTTATTATAGCACCCTTTCAGCGAGAATGCAAGAGCAAAATGTCAATTTGGAAAAGTTTTTGATTGTCAAGCAAAAAAGGAAGCGGTGTGCTTCCTTTTCTGTTTTCCGTTATCCAAGTAATTATCCAAGCAAAATATCTGCGACCATCATGACGCAAAAGCCGACGAGCAGGGCGTAGGTCGCGCCGCGCTGGTGACCGTGCGCGTGAGTTTCGGGAATCATCTCGTCGCTGATGACATAGAGCATGGTACCGCCCGCGAAGGCAAGCGCGAAGGGCAGAACGACGGTCGCAATGCTGACGGCAAAATAGCCAATCAGCGTGCCGAGCACCTCGACAAGTCCTGTCAGAAGCGCGAGCAGAAGGGTTTTGGAGGGGCGAATGCCCGCCGCGAGCATCGGGCCGATAATCACCATCCCCTCGGGAATGTTCTGCAAGGCGATACCGCCTGCAATAATCAGTGCCTCTATATCATTCCCAGCGCCAAAGCCGACACCTGCGGCAATGCCCTCGGGCAGATTGTGAATGGCGATGGCACTGACAAAGAGAAGGACACGGTGCAATTTGGTCTTGTGATGCTCCTCTGCCTCCTCACCCATCAATTTATGGAGATGCGGCACCAGCTTATCTACAAGATTCAGGCAGACAGCGCCGACAAAGATGCCCGCGACGGTCACGAGAATGCCGTATTTTCCGCCGTATTCGGTAGCAGAGGGGACAATCAGTCCCAAAACCGCCGCGGCGAGCATAACGCCTGCCGCGAAGGACAGAACAATATCCGAAAACCTGTGCGAAACCGATTTGAATAAAAAGCCGATGACGGCACCGATAGCGGTCGCGCTGCCAACACCGAGCGCGGTCAGTAATACAAGAGTCATGCTGTCTACCTCACAAAAAACGGCCCCCGCAAAGACAAAATCCCTGCGGAAGCCTTTGAGCTTAATAATTATTGGCGCTTATTTCAAAATAAGCCTGCGGATGCGCGCAGGTCGGGCAGATGTCGGGTGCATTCTTGCCGACAACGATATGACCGCAGTTGCGGCACTCCCAGACCTTGACCTCGCTCTTGGCAAAAACCTCTGCCATCTCGATGTTTTTGAGAAGTGCGCGGTAGCGCTCCTCATGATGCTTCTCGATTGCCGCAACCAAACGGAATTTGTGAGCAAGCTCGGGGAAGCCCTCCCTTTCGGCAGTCTCGGCAAAGCCCGCGTACATATCGGTCCACTCGTAGTTCTCACCCTCTGCTGCCGCTGCCAGATTCTCGGCAGTGTCGCCAATGCCTTGAAGCTCCTTGAACCACATCTTTGCGTGTTCCTTCTCATTGTCGGCAGTCTTCAAAAAGAGCGCCGCAATCTGCTCAAAGCCCTGCTTCTTTGCCACCGATGCAAAGTAGGTGTACTTGTTCCGCGCCTGCGATTCACCCGCAAACGCCGCCTCTAAATTTTTTTCGGTTTCAGTGCCTGCATACTTGTTTGTTGCCATCTTGATTGCCTCCTTTATAATGTTTCTTTATATTGCTTCAATTCAATCACGCCTCGGAGAACTGCTCCTTCGAGACACCGCAAAGGGGACAGACAAAATCCTCGGGCAATTCCTCGAATTTTGTGCCGGGCGCAATACCGAGGTCGGCATCACCCGCCTCTTCGTCGTATTCCCAGCCGCAAACATCGCAAACATACTTTTTCATTTGTGTTATCTCCTTTTATCAAATTATGTCAAGCTTACTTTCTTGTCTGATGATAGTATAGCACATTTTTCACCGCCTTGCAAGATGTTTTGCACACTTTAAGCAAATTTTGCACCGTTTTTTACAAGCCTTCCCCAAAAGCCGAAAATGCACCCGCCCGACCGCAAGGGCGGTCAGTCGGGTGCATCCTTTGCATATGAACACCTGATTTGTTCTTCTCTGTCCAAGTAGCAAAATCGGCACATCGATAGTAGTAGTGGGGGCAAAATCTACCCCGACCTACCTGAATAGCCCTCTCGGTCAAAGCTCTTGAGGCCGTCTGCCGAATTGGCAATCTTATAAATTAAAATATTCTTTGGCGTTTTCATAGCAAACATCGAAAAGCCACCGATGAAATACAGAAAAGAAAAGTGACCAAAAAGCCTTTTATCATTTCATAGTCAGCATCAAAATTTGACCAAGAATGATATGCAAAAGAACGCCATCACTATGATAAATCATAATAACACATTCAAATACTCGTCAAGTCTTTCGTCCACATACTCTGCAATCAAATCTATCATTGCGCCTGCATCATTGTCACGGTAAAAGGCATCGAAAGCATCATAGTAACGCTTACGGTCTGTGAATTTGACATTGATGGGCGGGAATCCGTTACGGATCAGTTCAAGATTGAGAATCAAACGGCCTGTTCTTCCATTGCCGTCGATAAAGGGATGAATACCTTCAAATTCAAGGTGGAAGCGTGCAATACGCTCAACCGTCGTCATCCCTGTTTTGCGTTCTTCGTTAGTTGCAAGTAATTCACTCATCTTCGGCTCGATCAAATACGGTTGAAGGGGCTCGGTATATGCCCCCATAATACGAACGGGAATACGGCGATACTGTCCCTTATCCTCGGGGCGGTTCATCAACACAAGCGCGTGGATATTCTTGATAACATATTCCGAAAGATCAACTTCGTTTTTCGCAATCTCCTGCACATAAAGAAACGCATCGCGGTGTCCTACGGCTTCAAGATGGTCTTTCAGCGGCTTTTGGTCAATAGTCATTCCTTCAAGAGCCATTGCCGTTTCCTTCAATGTGAGGGTATTCCCCTCAATAGCATTAGAGTTGTATGTGAAGTCAACCATAAACTCCTGCGCCAGTCTTTCTGCCTCTCCATGCGTCAGTGGACGCATCTCTGCAAGACGGTCACGCTTCTTTTCAATATCAAGCAAAAGTCCCGTTCTGCCTTTTCTTCTGTCCGTAGGCTTAACAGCGTTAGCAGGAATCATATAAAGATTTCCTTTGCGTATCACACCGTCAATCTTGCCCTCCGCGCACAAAACACGAACACGGCGAGCGGAAATTCCCCACTTTTCAGCGGTTTTTGATACCTTCATATATTCCATTAGAGCATCCTCCTAATCTAAATACAATCTTACAAGGTACATTATAGCACATTTTAGGAATAATATCAATAGTTATTGAACGGTTTTTTGAAACAATTGTTCCTGATTCAACTCAAAAAAGGAACAATATGCAAAAGCACGCCATCATCCCCACCCGCACGCAACGCAAAAAAAAGACCGTGAAATCTGACAAAATCATATTCCACGGTCTTCTTTGCTTGAATACTAATGATATGATTGATACAACCGTCTATGCGTTGCAAAAAGAGGTGCAGACGGTGACACTTATCTTCCCCACCTTTTTAATGAGCGGGTATTTTCTTTTTCAGAATCGTCGATTACACTTATTGTATGTAGACTTATAGTCTGCTTTAATGTATAATTACAGTGTAAAATTATACAAGGTGGAGATGCTCATGGATATCATTAAAGTTTTCGGTTCCAATGTCAGAAAACATCGAACAGAGAAAGGATTTTCTCAAGAGAAATTTGCTGAACTCTGCAGACTCCATAGAACATACATCAGTGATGTTGAGTGCTTTCGCAGGAGTATTTCTCTGGAAAACATTCAAAAAATTGCTGATGCACTTAAAATTGATACATATATGCTGTTTATTGAGTAATAAACAGTTTGTTCAAGCACGATTGAAAGTCAATATTCACCCATATTAAAGGAGAAATGATGGAATTTCATAAATTATTATATAGTGAAAATGGAATGACCATCACGCATAAAAAGGCATTTCCCCCTGATGCACACGCTTTCAAGCCGGAAATTCAGTATGTGTTTCGGTTATTGCACGCATTGCTGAACACATAAAAAACGCTTGCCAATTTTAATTGTAGAAGGATAATCAAAATATGGGCTTCCATAATCTCAAACAACAGATAATGGAAGCCCTCTTTCATACGGTTGTATCAATGCCTAAATGTTCATCTTACCAGTTCAAGTCTCTGAAAAATCAGTGGAAAGAATACTGATTATTTTAATACGAACACTTATCTTATCGCCAAAACTCAAAAAAGCCTTATAAATCAAAGCTTTATAACAAAAAATAAGCACCGTTTTTACGATACCGTTTCGTATCATAATTACGGTGCTTATTTGGTACGAGTGTTCATAACGAAACTACTCAAAATACTTTGCTTTACGGCATTCAAAACATATTCTGATCGTGCCTTGCCTATAAAAACAGATAACGAAAGGAATATGATTATGGAAAAGTACATCACAAAAAACGGTATTAAATACGAACTTCGCGGAGAACAATACTACCCTATGCTCGAAATCTCTGAGCAGACCAACTATGAAATCGGCAAATACGGAAAGCTGTACCTTGAATTTATCAAGAAGCACCGCAGAGGTACATACACCACCTTGCTGACCGAAGGACGCTTAAACGAACATCTCCATAGTATCGATGAGCAGGCGCACGAACAGATTATCCTGCATATCGCGCAGATGGCAAAGCGAATGGGCGTGACCGAAGAACTCAAAGCCTCCGAGCCAATGCGTTGGGTACAGATGATGAATAACATCAAATCAAACGCCGAGGAAATCGTTCTCAAGGAGGTTGTCTACAAATGAGATCTATTCTTGAGGAATTGTTCTACGGCAATATCTGCCCCAACACAGATTGTAGAAGTCATGACAAGGAAACAAAGCAGTTGATGTGCTATATCGCAGACCATCACGACAACTTACTTTCCACGTTGAACGATCAGCAGAAAGAGATACTTGAAAAGTTCGATGATTGTTATAACGAATTGACTGATATCAACGAGAGAGAGATTTTTGCGTATGCTTTCAAGCTTGGTGCGAGAATGATGCTTGATGTTTTATCGTTTTCCGATTATCAGGGGGAATGATATGGATAAATCTACGTTTTTAATAAATATGGGCAGACGGATAGCAAAAGCAAGAAAGGAGGTTGGGTTGAGTCAAGCCTCTCTCGCAGAAAAAGCGGGTATTTCCGAAATTCACATGAGCAACATTGAACGAGGCAAGAAAAATCCAAGTGCTGATGTTCTGTGTAGAATATCAGGGATTCTGAATATATCCGTTGACATAATTTTGTTACCTGATATAGAAACAACAAAGCGGATGCTTAATAATGAATTGGAGAAATTGCTTGGTGATTTAACATCGTATGAAAGAGAGAAAATTTATTCTATTATAAACAATATCAAACAGCTTATGAAAAAAGAAAAGTAAAGTATTATAGGTAAAGGGCGCGAGTCAATTGATTCGCGCCCTAATTTTTTTATTTGTTTTTAAACTATGGGATAACTGTCAACTTATCGTCTATTCCACAACTTAATTCATAGTGATAAAATTATTGCGATAATAACAATAAAAAACAATGTTTTCGTAAAGTATAAGCGGACTTATGTCAAATGTACTTGGAGGAACAAGAGAGTATAACTTCAACAACGTCACCTATATCGTAGAGCCGCGCTTTCAATCGCTCAAGGACGAAAAGGTAACGATGCCCCAAGAAAAGTTTGCAAGAATTATCGAAAAGTCTGCGGCACATTTGCAAGTTGCTCCCGATAGTGATAAAATACAGGCAGAATATGTTTTGGAGTCTGCCGGAGAGGAGGAATATGCAGACCAAAACCAAACAGAATAACGAACCAATGGGAATCACCGCTTTGTATTGCCGTCTTTCTCGTGACGATGGTGCAGAGGGTGAAAGCAACTCCATTGCCAATCAGAAAAAGCTTCTATCCAAGTATGCCAAGGAACACGGATTTACCAATACCAAGTTTTACGTGGACGATGGATACACGGGTACGAACTTCAACCGTCCCGGCTTTCAGCAGATGCTTGAGGACATGGAAATGGGCTATATCTCAACTGTTATCGTCAAGGATTCCTCGCGATTTGGTCGAAACTACCTTGAGGTAGGTCAGTACACCGACTACTATTTTCCCGAGCATAATATCCGCTTCATAGCCATCAACGATTGCATCGACAGCGACAACGGTGAGGACGATTTCAGCGCCTTTCGTAACGTAATGAACGAGATGTATGCCAAGGACATTAGCCGTAAGGTCAGAAGCTCTCACCGCCTCAGAGGCAACGCGGGAGAACCCTTATCTCCACCGCCATACGGATATATGAAGTCTCCCGCGAACAAAAAGATATGGATCATAGACGAAGAAGCGGCGAAGGTTGTTCGACAGATCTTTCAGTGGTGCATTGAGGGTAAAGGTAATGAAACAATTGCCCGTCTGTTGCAAGAGGGCGAGGTTTTAGTACCGCAGGCTTATTGGCAAAGCAAGGGGCTTGGACGAGGCGGCAAGAAAACGCAGCCGAATCCGTACAAGTGGTGTAAGACCACAATTGCAAAGATGCTTGCTCAACAAGAGTATTGTGGGGATATTATCAATTTCAAGACCTACTCAAAGTCATTCCGTAATAAGAAACGACTTGATAATCCCGAAGAGAATTGGGCGGTGTTCAAGGACGTTCACGAGCCGATCATTGACCGTGAGACATTCGAAATGGTGCAGGAGCTTGTAGCAAAAACAAAACGCCGCGCTCCTAAGAAGGAGAACGGTGAGAAGAATATGTTTTGTGGCTTGCTCTATTGTGCCGATTGCGGAAGTCCCTTGTGGTTCAACGTCAATCATCCGAATAAAGCTATTCAATACTTCAACTGCTCCAATTACAGAGCTAATCGCGGCACTTGCCCCTCAACCCATTATATCCGCGCAGACTCTATTGAGCAGGTGGTGATCGCGGAGCTACAAACTATCGCACACTTTCTTGACGAGGAAGAGGAGGCATTTGCCACCTTGCTTGAAACTAAGACCAACAAGGATATTGCTGCCGAACAAAAGCTTGCCGAGTCCTCACTTGCCACTGCAAGAGCGAGAGTGAAAGAGATCGAACGCTTATATGAAAAGGTCTATGAGGACAACGTAAACGGCAAGGTTTCAGACGAATGGTTTATGAAGCTCTCCCACAAGTACAAGGTTGAGATGGACGAGACCAAGAAAAACATCCTTGCTTTGCACGAAAAACTCGATAGCCTTGCGGAGAAGCGCCAAACCAAGGAGAACTTTGTCAAGGCGGTACGAAGTTTTATGGGAATGAAAACGCTTAATCCCGTGATCCTTCGTGAGCTTGTCGAAAAGATTGAGGTTTATCAGATCGAGGGAACGGGCAAGAACCGCACACAGAGATTGGTTATCCATTACCGCTTTGTCGGCTGTCTGCAAATTCCCGAATGGCACAGAAAGCGCAGGGTTACACTTGAGAGCAGACAAGGCGTTGCGGTGAACTATCTACCCACCACGGCATAACAAAAGAAAAAGAGCAGAAAACCTGCTCCAAACAATCAAATATAGGCAAAAAAATATCGAGTGTTCATCACTTTCGTTATGAACACTCGATATGGTGCGAGAAACGGGACTTGAACCCGTACGGTAAAACCACACGCCCCTCAAACGTGCGCGTCTGCCAGTTCCGCCACTCTCGCGAACAATGGTATTATACAACAAAGACTTCGGTTTGTCAAGTGCTTTTCGCAAAATTTCCCGACATTTTTTCAAAAAGCTGTTTTTCCGCCCTCATCAGCATAAAAGAGATGCTTCGGCAAAGCCGAAGCATCCGCTTTGTGCCGCCCGATAGGCTGTGATAGCAGCCTTGCGGTGCATCATGCACGATGTGTCGCGCCGCCGTACCGCAAGGCTGCCTCATGAAGCAGCGAGCGCTCGCAAAACGGCTCTCGCACACCGCGGATGAGCTGATAATTTTCATGCCCCTTCCCTGCCAGCAGCACAATATCCCCCGCCCTCGAATGCTCAACCGCATAGGCAATGGCATCGGCGCGGTCCTCAATCAGAATTTTCGGACAGTCTGCCGCCTCTGCAATCGCCTCCATGATGTCGCGCGGATTCTCAAAGTCGGGATTGTCCGAGGTAATGATGGCAAGATCCGCCCCCGAAAGAGCCTCGCCAAGCTCGGCTCTTCGTCCGTAGGTGCGGCCACCCACCGAGCCGACAAGACAAATCAGTCTTGACGGCTTGTAGGCACGCAAAACCTCCAGAACCGCACGCAGACTGTAACCGTTATGGGCATAGTCAATAATAAATGCACGGTCAGAGAAGAGCGACACCACCTCAAAGCGCCCTGAAACACGCACCGAGGGCAAGCGGTCAAGAATCGCCGCAATCTGCCCGTCAGGTGACGAAACGCAAGCAAGGCGCGCCAGAACCTCATCGCAAACGGCGATGGCGGCAAGCGCGTTTGAAACATTGAATTCACCCGGCATCGTCAGGCTCGCCGCATGGCAAGCGCCATGCGCGTGCAGGGAAAACGAGGTCGTCATCTCGGCACTCGTCTCGCCAAAGGCAAGCGAATCGGCAAAATAGTCCGCCCTTTCATCCTTTACGGAATAAAAAACCTGCCTTGCCGCCGATGCGGTGGCAAGCATCTCCCTGTATGCCTCATCGTCGCGGTTGCAAATCACCGTGTCACAGCCGTAGTCCGAGAAAAGCGATGCCTTGCACGCGCGATAATGCTCAAAGCTCGGATGCTCGTTTCCGCCGATATGGTCGGGTGCAAGATTGGTAAAGAGGGCAATGGGAAAGCGCATTCCCTCTACCCGATGCAAATAAAGTGCCTGTGACGAAACCTCCATCACCACCACGCGCACCCCCGCGTCCGCCATCCGCCTGAAATAGCGGTAAAGCTCACTGCTTTCGGGTGTCGTGTTGGCTGTCATCTCATGCACATCAAGAAAGCTGACACCGTTTGAGCCGATGTAGCCCGCGGACACGCCAAGTGCGGACAAAAGACGCATCGCCATCGAGGCAACCGTCGTCTTGCCCTTTGTCCCTGTCACGCCGACAAGCAAAAGCTCGCGGTCAGGCTCACCGTAATAGGCGCGTGAAAGAAGCGCCAGCGCAATACGGCCATCGCGCACGCGGTACTGGCACGCGTCCTCGGGCAAATCAAGCGCACGCTCCACCACAAAAATGCGGCATCCGCGCCGATACGCCTCGCGCGCATAGTCATGTCCGTCCACGCTCATACCGCTGATGCAGACAAACACACTGCAAGCACCCGCAAGGCGCGAGTCCGACACGACCGCAAGCGCCTCTTGTCCGTCGGCATTGCCATGAAGCCTCTGTATGTCAATCCCTGCCGTAAGCTCCCCAAAGGTCATATGCTTTCTCCCTCGTTTTGTGCTGTCACAAAATGCAGATCAGCGCATCCTCTGACAGTAGGTTCTGTACTTTTTATAATGCCGCCGCATCGTCTCAAAAACATAGAAGCGGCGCCAGACATTGCCGCGCAGGTCAGGCGCATAGCGAAGCGGCGACGCCGTCCTTCCCTCTCGCGCAAGCGATTTCGCCAGCAAAACCGCCCCCTCGTCCTCGGTGTAGCGATAGACCACACGGCGCGGCACCGAATGCCAGAAGGTCGGATTCCCCTCACGCACCGTCGGCAATTCAAGATTATACACATAGTCATCCGCGACAAGCCGCCCGACATTGATGCCCGATGCCGTCAGGTAATGATTGCTCCGCCCCTGCCGCAAATTGATTTCAAATGCTTTGAGTGTGCCGTCACGCGTATCGAGCTTCAGGTCAAAATTGGTGAAGCCACGCACGCCAAGCGTATTGAGCATCGCTTCAATTTTGTCGGCAATTTCAGGAAGCGGCTCGACAATAATCGCCGCATGATTGCCTCTCCCCTTCGGCGTATGCTCTTCAAGCAGTACATGACCGATACACATCATCCGCACACGGCAGTTCTTGTCCGAATAGACGGTCAGAACGCGCATACGGTCGTCACCGCCCGGTATCATATCCTGAATAATCACACGGCGGTCATAGCCCGACGCGTAGATTTTCTCCAGAATCGAATGTGCCTCGTCCTGTGTCCTTGCCACATAAACCTTCTGCATATCGGGAAAGGGATGCCGCCAATATGCAATGCTCGACGACGGCTTGACAATCAAGGGATAGTCAAAGCCAAGTGCCTCGGGGGAAAGCTCGTCCGCCGACAAAACCCCCGACACCACCCGCGTTTTCGGATAGGAAATCCCGAACTTCTCACAGGACTCGTAAAAATCCGCCTTGTCAATCAGCCCGTCAACCAGCTCTGCCTTCATATACGGCACGAGATAGTAGCGCTCAAGCTCGCCTCGGTGCCTGATTAAAAACTCGGCATATTCATCGGTGCACCCCATGACAAGCAGAGCGCGGTCAGGGTGTGCCTCGGCAAAATCAATCAAAGCGCGCAGGGCAATCCCGTCATCATCCAGCCCCGCAACCGCCTGAAAGTGAACGATGCGGCTGTTCTTCGTCGTGCCAAGCGCGTACTTGCCAAAGGCATAGGAGGTCACACCGTACGCCTCATGAAAGGCGCGGGCAACGCTGTAACAGTTGAGGTCAGCCCCCAGAAGTACAGGTATAAAATCAGCATTTTTCTGCACGCTCAATCACCTCACAAATCAAAATAACGGTCGTAGTCAATAAAGAAGGCGCGGTACCAGACAAGGAAGGTATAGACAACCCAAATCTTGCGGGCGTTGTTCCTTTTGCCCTGATAATGCTCGTCAAGCAACCGTAGAATTGCCTCGCGGTTGAAAAATTCGGCGGCATAGGGCGCGTCAAACTCCGCACGCACGGTATCATAATATTTCTTTTCACGCAGCCAATAGCGAATCGGCACGGGAAAGCCCTTTTTCGGCCGCTTCACCCACGCGGAAGGCAGAGTTTTTTCGGACGCGCGGCGCAGTGCCGCCTTGGTCTCACCCCCCGCTGCACGAAGAGAGGGCGCGATTTTTTCGGCAACCGCCAGCATCTCGCGGTCAAGATAGGGAACGCGCAATTCAAGCGAGTGCGCCATGCTCATCTTATCCGCCTTCAGAAGAATGTCGCCCGGCATCCACATGGCAAGGTCAAGATACATCTTCTTTGTCATCTCGTGCTTGTCCTTCACCTCATCGTAGTGCGGCCTTGCAAGCTCAAGCGGCAACGGGCCGCCCTTGCAGTCGCTCGCCAGCACCGAAAGCGCCTCGCGCTCGGAAAAGACACGCGCCTGCCCGACAAAATAGCCCTCGGGGCGCTCGGCGCATTTCAGGAGAAAATCATGCCCCTTGAAATAGGGGAGAGCCGCTGCCACCCGCCCTGCCGCACGGCGAAGGAAACGGGGCAGACGCTTGAAGCGCGCCATTGAGGGCGAATCGACATACCATTCATAGCCGCCAAACAGCTCGTCAGCACCCTCGCCCGACAGAACCACCGTCACCTCTTCCCTTGCCAGCCCCGCAAGAAACCAAAGCGGTACAGAGGACGGATTCGCCTGCGGCTCGTCCATATGGTACTGAATGCGGGGAAACGCCTCAAAGCATTCGTCGGCTGTCACCGTCTTGCGCGTGTTGACGACACCGATGATGGCGGAAAGCTCGGATGCCTCACCCGTCTCATCGAAATTATCCTGTGCAAAGCCAACCGAAAAGGTCTTTTCGGGCATCATGCAGGTGGTGACATAGCTTGAATCCACACCGCCCGACAAAAACGCGCCGACAGGCACATCGGCAATGCGGTGCGCCTCAACTGAGTCGCGCAAGGTCTTATCAATGAGTGCCGCCGCCTCGTCCATATCGGTCATCTCGTCGGTGAAATGGGGTGAAGAGTAACGAAAAACCGTCAGCTTGCCCCCCCGATAGCGAAAAGCATGACCGGGCAGAAGCTTATAAACGCCGCGAAAAAAAGTCTCCTCGGTCGCGCTGTACTGTAAGGTGAGATAGGGGCGCAGAGCGTCGCGGTTGACCTCACGCACAAAAAAGGGATGCTCGGGAAAGCACTTGATTTCGGAGGCAAAGGCAAAGGTACCGTCTGTGAATACCGTGTAATAAAAGGGCTTGATGCCGAAAATGTCCCGCGCACCAAACAGGGATTTTTCCTCGGTATCGAGAATGACGAAGGCGAACATTCCGCGCAATTTGTGCAGACATTCCTCGCCGTATTCAAGATAAGCGTGCAGTAAAACCTCGGTATCGGTTCTGCTGCGGAAGCAGTGTCCCTTCGCTTCAAGCTCGTCACGCAGGGCGGGAAAATTGTAAATTTCACCGTTGAACACCATGCGGTAACGGCCACTCTCGTCTGCAAAGGGCTGATTCCCCTCGCTTGACAGGTCCTGAATACTCAGCCGCCTGAAGCCGAGCGCGGCAAAATCATCGGTATAATAGCCCTCGCTGTCAGGGCCACGGTGGGCAATGCGCGCGCTCATGCGCGCAAGAAGCCTCTTTTTCTCGGCAGAATCACGCACCGAGCCGTCTGTAAAGCCTACGAATCCACACATATCCTTATCCTACCATTCAAAAGTTGTCGGCACGCCCTCTGCTTTGAGCATGGCAAAATCGCGCTGGCGCAGAATTTCATACACCGCAATCGCCACCGAATTGGAAAGATTCAGGCTCCTTAGGCCCTCCCGCATCGGAATACGCACGCAACTGTCGGGATGCGCCCGCAATATTTCCTCGGGCAAGCCCCTCGTCTCGCACCCGAACATGATGTAAACATCATCCTCGTAGTCAATGTCGGTATAGGAGCGCGGTGCCTTGGTTGAAAAATAGTAAATGCGGTCATGCCCGTGACGGCGGAAGAAATCATCCGTATCGTCATAGTAGGTGATATCCAGCTTGTCCCAGTAGTCAAGCCCCGCACGCTTTAATTTGGCATCGGTAATGGTGAAGCCAAGCGGACGAATCAGATGTAAGGACGCGCCCGTTGCCGCGCAGGTACGGGCAATATTGCCTGTATTCTGGGGAATTTCGGGGCAATGAAGAACAATATGAATCGGCATGAGCTGCTCCTTTTTTCTCTGTGCTCGAATGGCATCGGACTGCCCTTCAAAGCATAATCTATACTATTATTTTACAATATATAACGGCAAAGTCAAGTCATCTTTCTCCAAAATATAAAATTTTACAATTTAGTATTTTATATTGGCTTTATTTATGGTATAATATACTATGACTTTGTTTCCAAAGGAGATGCAAAATGGGACTGATTGATAAAATTACAGGCGGATACAGTCGGCGTCAGGTGCGCCGCCTCCAAAAGACCGTCAATCAAATAGAGGCTCTTGCCGATACTTATACACAAATGGACGAGCAAGCACTCCGCGCACAGACAGACATTTTGCGCGCGCGGCTTGCAAACGGTGAGACAACCGACGATATTCTGCCCGATGCCTTTGCGCTTGTCCGCGAAACAGCCGACCGCGTGCTTGGCAAGCGTCCCTTCCGCGTCCAGCTCATCGGCGGTATCATTCTGCATCAGGGACGCATCGCCGAGATGAAAACAGGTGAGGGTAAAACGCTTGTTGCCACCATGCCTGCCTACCTGAACGCGCTGACGGGACGGGGCGTGCATATCGTCACAGTCAATGACTATCTCGCCCGCACGGGTGCTGACGAGATGGGGCGCGTCTATGCCTTCCTCGGTCTTACGACAGGACTTGTTGTCCACGGACAGACATCAAGCGAGAAGAAAAGCGCCTATCTTGCCGACATCACCTACGGCACCAATAACGAGTTCGGCTTTGACTATCTCCGTGACAATATGGTCATCTACCGCGACCGCATGGTGCAGAGAGGCCATGCCTTCGCCATTGTTGACGAGGTGGACTCGATTCTCATTGACGAGGCGCGCACCCCTCTGATTATTTCGGGCGAGGGGGATAAAACCACCGATATCTATGACATGGCAGACCGCTTCGCACGCACCCTCTCCAAATTTGTCATCAAGGAGCTTGACAGCAAGCAGAGCCATGAGGATATCGAGGAGGATTATATCGTTGACGAAAAGTCAAGAAATGTCACCCTCACGCGAAACGGCATTGACAAGGCGGAGAAATTCTTTAACCTTGAAAACCTCTCCGACCCCCAGAACGCCACCCTTTACCATCACATCAACCAAGCCATTCGCGCACACGGCATCATGCATATTGATGACGATTATGTTGTCAAGGATGAGCAGGTCATCATCGTCGACTCCTTCACAGGCCGCTTGATGCCGGGCCGCCGCTATAATGACGGCTTGCATCAGGCAATAGAGGCGAAGGAGCATGTCAAAATCCAGCGTGAATCAAAGACGCTTGCCACCATCACCTTCCAGAACTATTTCCGTATGTACAGTAAGCTGTCGGGCATGACGGGTACGGCGTTCTCGGAATCCGAGGAATTCCGTGAAATCTACGGTCTTGATGTCGTTGAGGTGCCGACCAACCGCCCGATGATCCGCCGCGACCATAATGACGCCGTATTCACCACAAGGCGCGGCAAATACAAGGCTATTGTCGCGCAAATCAAGGCGTGTCACGAAAAGGGACAGCCTGTGCTTGTCGGTACCGTCTCAATTGAAAAGTCGGAAGAGCTCTCCCGCCTCTTGCAGAGAGAGGGCATCCGCCACACCGTCCTGAACGCGAAATTTCACGAGAAGGAAGCCGAAATCGTCGCACAGGCAGGTAAAGAGGGTGCCGTCACCATTTCCACCAACATGGCAGGACGCGGTACCGATATCATGCTGGGCGGTAACCCTGAATTTCTCGCCAAGAGCGAGATGCGCCGCCGCGGCATTGATGAGGAGCTGATTGCCCTCTCAACAGGCACCGCCGAAACAGAGGACGAGGCAGTGCTTGAAGCGCGCGCCCTCTTTAACGAATTGAACCGCAAGTATAAAGAAGAAATCGAGCCCGAGGCGGAGCGCGTGCGCGCGGCAGGCGGTCTTTATATCCTCGGCACCGAGCGTCACGAGAGCCGCCGTATTGATAACCAGCTTCGCGGTCGAAGCGGCAGACAGGGCGACCCCGGTGAATCCCGCTTCTTCATCTCGCTTGAGGATGACCTCATGCGGCTCTTTGGCAATGAGCGCATCTTTGCCATGCTCGGTCGCATGAATATTGATGAAACCATGCCCATTGAGGCAGGCATCCTCTCAAATTCCATTGAGAGCGCGCAGAAGCGCATTGAGGGCAACAACTTTGAACGCCGTAAGTATGTCCTCAACTATGACGATGTCATGAATCAGCAGCGCAAAATCATCTACGCACAGCGCCGCGAGGTGCTGGACGGCGCCGATATGAAGGAGAGCATTCTGCACATGATAGACGGCTGTATTGACGATGCCCTCGCATCCTTTACCGCCGCAGAGTCACCGCTTGACTTCAATCTGGACGGTCTGCGCACACACTTTTTGGGCTACCTGACCGACGAAAATTCCTTCCGCTATACAGAAAAAGAGCTTGCCACCCTCACAAGAGAGGCAGTCCGCGACGAGCTGACGGCAAATGCCGCGCGTCGCTACGAGGCGCAGGAGGCACTCTTTGCCGATATTGATTTCCGCGAGGTCGAGCGCGTCATTCTGCTTCGCAATGTCGATACCAAGTGGATGGAGCATATTGACGCAATGGACGACCTCAAGGGTACAGTGGGCCTGAATGCCTACGCCCAGCGCAACCCGCTTGTCGAATACCGCATCGTCGGTGCCGATATGTTCGACGAGATGATTGCCGACATCCGCGAGAATACCGTTCGCTCGATTCTCACCGCCGTTCCCACAAAGAAGCCAATCGAGCGCGTGCAGGTCGCAAAACCGCTGATTGAGGGCTTTGCAGGCGGCAAGCCGCCGAAGGAGGCCACCTCGCAGACGGTTGTCCGCAAGAATAAGGTCGGCAGAAATGACCTCTGCCCCTGCGGCAGCGGCAAAAAATACAAAAAATGCTGCGGTGCAAACGAAAACGGGGCTGACTGACCTTCAGCCCCCTCTTCCCTCTTCACTTTTCACTCTTCACTCTTCACTAAACTCGGAGGTTTCCCTTGGGCTTCGGTTACATTTTTGTCGGTACTGCGCTGACCGTCAATGTCGTGGCGCACAGCTACACCGACCTCATCGCCTATCTGCTCATTTTGATAGGTATGCTCACATTAAAGGACTACGGGCAGAAATTACATACCGCCTATCTCGCCGCATGGCCGCTTCTGGCTGTGGGGCTTTTGGAGCTTGTCCTTGCCGCCGCCGACCTTCTTGATTTCGGTCTTTCGCCTGTCTACTTGCAGGAAGCGGCATTTTTGAATCAGCTTTTCCTGCTTATCTTTACCTTCCTTTTACTGCGCGGACTTCGCACGCTTGCCAAGGAAACCGAAACCTTCGCACTTGAAACCCGCGTCTTTCGCAATCAGCTCTTCGCGCTTCTCTACCATCTCCCCATGCTCTTTATCAGTATGTCCTTTGAATCGACGGCAGTCCGCCGTGTCCAAGCCACCATGTTCTTTCCCTTCCTGCTCTTCGGCTTTGTCTACCTGATTTTAGAAGCAAAGCTCATCTTCTCCTTCTATATGTGGATTTGTCCGCAGGGCGAGGAGGATATGGAGCGCAAGCCCTCACGCATCCCCCTTCTCAATTCTCTCTATCGTCTCTCGGACAAAATTGACGAAAAAACCGCCCTTCGCAAGCAGGAGGAGGCGGCGCAAAAAAATGCCGAGCGACTTCGGCGGCAGCGGCAAAAGCAAGCCCGCCATCAAAAAAGAAAAAAATAATGCCGCGCACGGCATTTGAACGATAAAAAATGAAAGGAAGGTATCACCGTGAAGCAGAAAACTCTCCGCGCGCGGTTGCGTCTTGCACCGCTTGCACTCGTCCTTCTCGCAAACCCCCACATATCCGCACTTGACATCCTGCCCGATGCCACCGCCTTTCTGCTCCTTCTCTATATTTTTTCTCCTCTCCGTCATCTTTCGGTGCATATGCAGACGGCAGTCAAAAGACTTCGCTCCTGCCTTCTCTATGCCACCGTCCGCATTCCCGCCACCGTCCTCGTTTTCTTCATCTTTGACCGCTATCCCACCGAAAATACCATTCTCCCCGTCGCCTCGCTCTCTTTCTTCATTCTCGATATCATCCTCTATATCCCCGCACTCTCTGCTCTTCTCCGCGCTATCGGCTATCTCGGTGACAAAGCCCTTCTCTTTCGCTCTGCATCCGCACCCCACCGCGAGCCGAAAAAAACGCGCAAGCACTCTTCTTATCTCGTTAAGATAAAGGAAAATTGTAAACAAAAGCGTACAAAAAGAGAGGTCTTGACCGCACTTGGCGCGCGTTATGCAAGCGGCTTTGACAGAAGCCAGGGCGCCGCCCTGCGCGCCGTTCCCCCCTTTGTCATATTGCGCGCTCTGCTTGCGCTTTTGCCTGACCTTCTCTTTTTAACCGATGATGCGGCAGGGTATTCGGCTGTCGGCATCTATCCGTTTGCCGCCTTTCTTGCCCTGCTTTTCGGCATCATCGTTGCTTACTTTTTCTATGCGGCATTTGTCCGCATCCTGAAGCCCTATCTTGCATCGGTCGCCGGAAAGGCCGAGGCTCTGAACCGCCCGAATCTCTCGCTCTTGGAGAGGGAGGCGAAGGTGGCACGGCTTTCGGCAGGCTGGATTCTGATTGTCCTGTCGGCATTTTTCGCCGCCGACCTGCATTTTGGCAGTATTGACTATCTCCCCGACGCACTCTTGTCAATTTCCCTGCTTGCCGCACTGCTTCTCTTCTTTGAGCCAAGAGGCTTCACCGTCCATTCACGCAAATTAACCGTACTGCTCGCCCTCTCGCTTGTGACAGGACTCGCAGGCGACACCGCCTACGCCCTCTTTTACCGCAGCTATACATGGCGGGACATCTACTATTCCCCCGAAGCTGAATCTCTCTACATCGCGGTGCTTGCGGTTTTCGTCTGCAAGGCAGTCGCCGATGTCCTTCTGCTGCTTGCCCTGCACAAGCCGCTTCGCTATATGGCGGAGGAGGAGGCAGGCTTCTATATTGAAAACACCGTCATCCGCCGTCAGCAAGACAAAAACCGCCGCGAGCTCGGACGGATTGCCGATATCTATACCGCGAGTGGCATCATCGGCGTTCTGCTTGAATTTGCCGTCATGCTCACCGCGCTCTTTCCCGTCAGCTACGAGGCAAGCGAAAACACCGCATACGGCGAGGTTGTCCTTCCCGCCCTCGACTTTCTCTCCATCGTTTTCGTCGGCTTTATGCTCATCCGCGCCGCCTATATGATTGCCGCCGCCTCCCGCCTTGCGTCCGAGGTGCGCGCCAAATACAAGCTCGACAGCATAGAAGAATAAAGAAGAAAAGCACTTGTGAATAATATCACAAGTGCTTTTCTTCTGCAAAACAAGGTCAGATAACAAGATGTACGGGCAGTCCCTTTTCATAACGCACGGGATGCTCGCCCTGAATCAAGGGCAGTATGTAGCGAAGACACTCGTCTGTCACATTGTTGCCGTCAGGCGTGATGAATTCATCGGGTACATAGCGAATCTGATTGGCAACCTCGGCAACGGGATTCGATACAAAGTCAATCGCGTACTCCGCGCCCTCTCTGCGCTTCATTGCCATCATGTGACCGCTGACGCCCGATACAGCCGCCGCAACCGCCGCCGCACCGCAGGAAAGCGACTCCTGAATATCGGTCGCGGACGCAAGATGCGCGGCACAGCGCTGGGGCAGATTCAGCTCAATCGAGCGCACCTTGCACCCAATCTCCGCCTTGACCGCCAGCTCAAGTGCCTTGCCTGTCCCTGCAAGATACTTGTGTCCAAAGGCATCAAGCGCACCGCTTTGCGTACCCTCACCGACATATCTGCCGTCAGCAAAGCGCACGCCCTCGGAAACCGCAATCACGACATTCGGGTGTCTGTCAAGTGCCGCGCGCACATCACGCATGAAGCCTTCCATCGAAAAGACGCGCTCGGGCAGATAGATATAGTCAGGTGAAACCCCCGACACCACGCGCGAAAGACCTGCCGCCGCCGTCAGCCAGCCCGCATCGCGCCCCATGACCTCAACGATAGTCACAGCAGGCACGGTATAGACCGCACAGTCGCACAAAATCTCGGAAATTGTGGTGGCAATATACTTGGCGGCAGAGCCAAAGCCTGGGGTATGGTCAGTGCCCGTCAGGTCATTGTCAATGGTTTTCGGCACACCCATCACGACAAGCTCAATGCCCGCCTCGCGCGCAAATTCGCTCATCTTGGCAACCGTGTCCATCGAATCGTTACCGCCGATATAAAAGAAATAGCCAATGTCATGCGCGCGCAAAACCTTCATGACGCGCTCGTAAAACGCGCCGTCCTCGCTCGGCTTCGGCAGCTTCTTTCTGCATGAGCCAAGTGCGGCGGCAGGTGTCTGAATCAGGCGCTCGCAAGCCTCTTCGCTTTCAAAGAAAGAGGCAAGATCTGTCAGGTCATCGCGCAAAAGTCCGTCAATACCGTTTCTCATGCCGTAAAGTGTGCCGATTTTCCCCTCGGCGTGTGCCTTTGCCGCACCCCGAATCACACCCGTCAGCGTCGCGTTGATTGCCGCCGTCGGCCCGCCCGACTGCCCGACAACCGCATTTCTCATCTTCTTTTCCATCATACTTGTACCAGCCTCTCTACAAAGGCTTCCTTTCTTTGCTATTCTATTGTTTTTCACTGAAAATCGCTCGGCAGGAATTTGTAGCTCTTATTGCAGAAGCGGCACTGCGCTTCAAGCTCCCTCGGCTTGCCCTCACTCTCCTGCTCGTCAAACATACGGGCAATTTCATCCTTGCCCAGCTTCTGTATCGATGCCTTCATTCTGCGGCGGCTGCAATCGCACTTGAATGCCACCTCAATCTCGTCAAAGGCATCGTACGGAATGCCCTCAAGTGCCATCTCGGCAAGCTCGGCAGGTGTCTTGCCATTCGCAATCTCACGCGAAACGGCGGCAAGCGATGCCGCATTCCTTTCAAGCGCCGCAACCGTATTTTCGTCGGCAAAGGGCAATAGCTGAATGAGAATACCGCCCGCCGCGCGACAGCTCTTGTCGGGATTCACCAGAACGCCAAGCGAGCAAAGCGTCGGTATCTGCTCGCTCTCGGCAAAGTAGGCGGCAATATCCTCGGCAATTTCTCCGCTTCGCAGCGCAACCGTCCCAATGTGCGGCTCTGCCTCACCCGAGTCACGAATGACATAGAGCGTACCGCGCCCAACAGCGCCCCCCACATCAAGCTTGCCGTCCGCACGGCAGGGGGGATTGACAAGGGGATTGGTCACGCACCCCTTCACATTGCCGTAATAGTCGCCGACAGCTACCAGCTTGCCCGCCTCGCCGTCGCCGTTTATACCAACGGTCACGCGGTTTTGCTTCTCACCCATCATACAGCCAATAAGCGAGGTCGCCGTCAAAAGTCTGCCAAGCGCCGCCGTTGCCGTCGGCTCTGTCATTTGATTCCTTCGCGCACGCTCAACAATGGCCGTCGAATCAATGGCAAGTATCCGCGCACTTCCGTCCCGTGTCATACCGCGCCAGATTGTCGATTTCTTTTCCATTTCCTGATCTCTTTTCTATCATGCTTATTTGATTGCCCGCGCAATAATATGTAAACGATAGTCGTCATCACTCGCGTCAAGGAAGCTCTCTCCCTTGACTGCAAGAAGCTCAAAGGACGCTTGCTTCAAATGACGGCGTATGCTGCGGAGCGAATAGTATTTTTCCTTCTGATATTCTGTATAGCGGCTGTATCTGCCGTCCGCTTCAAGTGCAAAAAGCGTGATGCCGAAATGGCAGATACCGCTTTTTTTGTTGTAATCATTCTCCCAGACAATGACATTGCCGTCCTTTTCCATTGTATAGGTGCGGTCGGCATACGCTTCCTCAAATTTGCGGTGGCTGTTGACATCAAAAATGAAAAGTCCGTCAGGCTCCAGATAGTTATGCACCAGCGCAAGTGTCCGTGCAAAATCTCCCGCTCCCGTCAGATGATTCATCGAATCAAGCGTCGAAACCACCGCCTGCACCGTGCCGTAAAGCTCAAATTCACGCATATCCTGACAGAGAAAGAGAATATTCTCACCACACGCTTCACGCGAGGCGCGCGCACTTGCCACCGCCAGCATATCGGGGGAGATATCCACCCCCACCATGTCATAGCCACGCCGTGCAAGCGGCAGAGTCATCGAGCCTGTGCCGCAGCAGAGGTCAAGCACCTCGCGCACACCGCCCTCACGCATCCTCATCGTCCTGTCAAGAAAATCAGCCCACGCCTCGTAGTCAATGTCGCGGTTCCACTCATCGTAAAAGGGGGCTAACAGCTCATAAATCGTACTCATAGCTCTTCCTCGTGTAAACTTCTATTTACATATCCCCGAAGGGATTTTCAACACGCACCGAGAAGCGCGCCAGCATTTCCTGCGGACAAAGCCTGTCAACCTGATAGGCGCGCCGCAAGAGCGCGGGCGGAATACAGGCATCATACTTTTCAAAGGCAGGAAATTCAGAGGGAAACACAAGTGCTTCGGTATTCATGCCCTCGCGCGCCATTGCCGCGCGGATGGCTTCAAGCAACCGCTGGTTGCTTGGCTCAGTCGATTTGAAGGTGATATAGTAGCAGCCCTCGGAAGCGATATCCGAGATAGAAAGCTCGGAGGCGTGTCGGACAAGAAAGCGCTTGAGTGTCCGAAAAGCGCGCGTGCCAAGCCAAGGAAAAAGACATTTGGTGTAGCCGCCTGTCGAGAGAAGAAGCGCCTCCTCCATCCCTGTCCTTTCGGCAAGCGCGCGCGCCTGTGCAAGACGCTCTGCCGCCTGTGGCATGAGATAAGGATAGTTCTTGTCCTCAAAAAGCACGCGGCGCATCCTTTCAAGGACGCGGGTATGCACCTCACCACTCTCACCCGGCCATGAAACCGCCATCTTCCCCTCAACAGGCTTGACATAAATGAGGTGGCGCGGGACATCCGACTCCAGCACCTCCCACACACGCCCTGCAAGCGCAAAACGCTCCCCCACAGGCGGTGCCGTCGTGATAGTGCCAATCTCCTCGGACTGTGCGCGTACCGTAAAGTCCTCACTCTCCTTAAAGACTGCATAAAACCGAAAATTACCGACAAGCCTTTCGCCCTTAAGCCCAACAATCAGACCTTTTTCCTCGGTCAGCTCTAAATAATCGTTCTGCACCATTGACAACAAAAGTTCACGGTAGCATTCGCGTGAAAGCTGTGAGAGAGGGGGGAGAGTGAGAATGCGCTCGGCAAGGGCCTTCGGTGTCAGCTCACCTGCCGCGGCAAGCACGCTCAAGGTCTGATGAAAGGCAAGACTGAGCGGCATTTTCTTCACGCGTGGCGGCTCGATAAACCGTTCCTCGCCGTAAAGCTCAATGAGAGCAATGCCGCGCAAAAGCTCAAAGGGAATGAGATGGGGCAAAATATCGTTCGGAAGCGGTACATCCTCACGGAAAATTTCTATCATT
The DNA here is from genome assembly GCA_045649045.1 of Eubacteriales bacterium. GTDB lineage: Bacteria > Bacillota > Clostridia > Oscillospirales > CAG-272 > UBA1740. The sequence goes on along the minus strand of JAZRPF010000037.1, from coordinate 4,492 downwards.
TCGGGCGGCTCGCCCCGTCTGCCCGACCTTCCAAGCCGTTGCAAAAAGGCAGACACCGTATGTGGCGCACCCATTTGCGCCACCCGTTCAAGCCGACCGATATCAATACCAAGCTCAAGCGTGACCGTCGCACAGGTCACGCGCGGAGTTTCCTCCTTCATCGCCATCTCTGCGCCCTCGCGCAAGGATGCCGATAAATTACCGTGATGAATGAGGAAATTATCCTCATCACCGCGTCTTGCTGCAATCTGCCGCAGTGTCGCCGTCACATACTCGGTCTCCTCACGCGAATTGGAAAAGACAAGCGCACGCCGTCCCCGTACCGCATCATAGAGAAATTCATAGCCTGCATCGGTTTTGCCTTGCTTTTGTTCCTGCGCCTCGCCCGATGCAAGTGCGGCAGGCGGCGCGTTCTGCGCTGATTCCTGTATATAGAAATGCTCAAGCCCCAATCGCCATTGCAGTGTCCCGTGTGCCGCCTCGGGCGCGACGGTCTCAAAGCCCGTCCCGCCACTCAGCCATGAAGCCGCGGCAGAAAGGTCACCGATGGTTGCCGAAAGCCCGATACGGCGCGGATGATAACCAATCAAGCGCGCCAGCCGACAAAGCTGACAAATCACCTGATTGCCTCTGTCCGACGAAATCAGGGCGTGTACCTCGTCAATCACAATATAGCGAAGCGCACCGAAAATGCGCGGAATGTCCTGACTCCGCCGCATCAGCAGGCTTTCCAGCGATTCGGGTGTTGTCTGCAAAATGCCGCGCGGATTCTGCAAAAACGCGCTCTTTTGCGATGCACCCACATCGCCATGCCAATGCGTGACGGGAATCTCCGCCTCTGCAAGCAGCTCGCTTAACCGACCGAACTGGTCGTTAATCAGGCTCTTCAAGGGCGCAATATACAAAACACTCGCGCCGCCTTGCGCGTCACCCGACTCACAAAGCTCGGTGATGATGGGAAAGAATGCCGCCTCGGTCTTGCCCGACGCTGTACCTGATGACAACAAAAGGTTGCTTTTTGTGTCAAAAATCACCTTCGCCGCCGTTAGCTGCACCTCGCGTAAGGACTGCCAACCGTTTTGATAGATGAAATCCTGAATGAAGGCAGGAAATCGCGCAAAAATACGGTCTGCCTCGGTCACTTGCATTCACCCCCTTCAAAGCTTCTGAATTTCTGAATCCCAATTTATACTTTCTCTATAACTCAATCTTTATAACTCAATATCCGAAAGCGTGATATGACTCTTTGGCGCACCTGACGGTGTCATGTGCGATATATCATCACCCGCCTCGCCCGCAGAAGCGGTCTGCTCGGGCGGTGCAAGAAGCGCGTCGAAGGACGCCCCCTCGTTGTCCCGCAAAATATTGAGCAATCCCAAAAACTCGCGGACAAGCTCACGCGGCGTCATCATTTCATCCGCCCCTGCGCGCGCCATCATCACCGCAAGAAAGCGCTCCATCTCCACCTGTGTCAAGCGCGGAGATGTCCCCGCTTGCTCGGCGTGCAGGTCATTCAAGCGCACAAGCAGCGCCATCAGCTCGTTGTCGGACAGTCTGCGCAAGCGGATGACAGGTGAAGAATAGTTGACATATCCCGCGCCGTCAAAGCGCGTATCGGCAAGTCGGCTTCGCAGTGCCTCATAGCCGAAAAGACCGCGCCTTGTATCCTCAAGGAACTGCGGTGTACCGCAAAAGAGAACGGCAAGATGCGAGGCTCTGCCTTGCAGGGCGTCATTGAATATGGAGAGAATTTTCTCATAGTTTGCCTCGCGTGCAATGCGGTGCGGAATCTTGTAGAGATTCACGCACTCATCAATAAAGACGGCAAGCCCGCGATAGCCCAGCCTGACCGCAAGAAGCGCAAAGAGCTTGAGCGTATCGTACCAGTTGTTGTCATCAATAATTGTCGAAAGTGATAAGCCTGTCGCGTGGCGCGCCTCGGTTTTACTGCTGTATTCGCCGCGCAGATAACGCAAGCACGCGCTCTTTCTCTCCTCGCCCTCTGGCGTATCATCAAGCGATGCCTCAAAATACGCCCCCAGCACAGTTGCGAAATCAAAGCCGCCGACACCCCCTTCAAGTGCCGTGAAGGTGTCATACAGCTTCTGCTTCAATTTGAGTGTATAGGACGGATTGTCGGGCAAAATGCCTTCAAGAGCAAGCTCCGTCCGCAATTTATCAAGATAGCGTGAAAGCACCTGCGGCAAGGCATTGCCGTCAGGCGTTGTCTTGGATGACAGATTCCGCATCAGCTCGCGGTAGGTGGCAAGACCTGTATGGTTTGTGCCGCACAGCCGTCTTTCAGGCGAAAGGTCGGCATCCACCGTCAGAAAGTCGCGTTCAAGTGCATAGCCGCGTAAGAGCTGTGTCAGAAAGCTCTTGCCGCTTCCGTAACGCCCAATCAAAAACTTGACCGAAGCGCCCCCCTCTGCCGCCGCATCAAGTGCGCTTGTCAGCGCGCGCACCTCTGCCTGTCTGCCTATGGCAATATAGGGCGCACCCGCGCGAGGCACAACACCTGCCCCGAGCGATGTCAGCAATGTATTGAGAATGCGTCTCGGAATTTTCACCCGTTCAGCTCTTTTATCCATGAAACAACCTCCGCTTCATAATCAGCGAGAATGCGATAGCCCGCCCCCTCATCTGTCAACAGTATATCTCCGTAGGCATCAAGAAATGCGGCGTTGATTTCCTCCACACACGCATTTTCACTCACCCCATGCGCCGATGCCGCAAGCCTTGCCTCGTGCATATCACGCAAGGAAGCCTTCAAATAGGCAAGCGAAGCCACAGACAAGCCGCCTTCTCCGCCGCTTTCCTGCTCCATATGACAACCGTCGGTTGCCTCCGCCGCACTTTCCTGCACAAAAATGTCAGCCGTATCGCATGGCTCTTCGGACTCGTTTGTCTCCTCATCTGTCAGACGGCGTGTGACATCCCACGATGCCGACTCAATATCGGCAATACTCTCCCACGAGATGCCGCGCTCGGACGGCTCATACAGACTTTCATAGGCGGGGCGGGGCGGAGGCGGAGGCTCTCTTTTCGGACAGGATTCACGCACATAGTCATCAATGATTGCCGCGATATCGGGGGGCGGCATGACGCCGCGCAGCCGCGTGCGGATACCGATACAGGCACGCAGGCGGTTTTCGGCATATTTGAGCGCGTCCTTGACAATTTTGCCAAATTCGCCCGTCACCGAGAACGGATGATAGTCAACCTCAATACGCGCACGGATGTTGTGCGCCGTCACCGTACCGCTGAATGCATCAAAGGCAAGATGCGCGGTGTGGCCATTTGAGAGCGTGCCGTACTGCTTTAAGAGCTTCTTCAAAACAAGGCGCATCGCGCCTGCCGTATGCTGTGAAAGAAACGCCTCATGCTCGGCATTTGTCTTTTGGATAGGGCGCACATAGTCGGTGGTGAGGGCTTGCAGTGCCGCCACACAGTCATCGGGCAGAGCGTCAATATCATAAAGGAAAAACTCGTGAAAGCGCGTGTTTTGCATGACGGCATCCATCACACCGTGAAGCGCGCCCGTCGGACAGGGCAGGCGGTACAGAAGGCAGTAGTCAATCAGCCACCCCGTCATGTATTTACAGATTTTCGGTATTTGCCGACAGTAGAAGCAGAAAAGCCTGCAAAGAAGCAAGAGCCCCTCCTCCTTTGGAATCAGGTCGGGCAAATTGAGTATTTCATAAGCATAAAGACGGAAATAAGCCTCGTCACACTTGACAGCCTCCCCCCGCCTTACCGCCTCGCGAAAATAGAGGTAGTAGGCGCGTTGCTCGTCGGATAGCTGCACATATTGCGGCACATAGGAAAAGAAGGGGACATATTCGGCGGTGCCAGGCGGTGTCATGCTGTGATAACGCACCGCATCCTCGCGGAATCGGCGGTAGAAGCTCACGCCTCCCGTGCGGTGCTGAATCTTCACGGAGGTAATTAAGCGGTTAAAGGCAGGCGTGTAGCATTCCTCGGTCACCTCGCAGGCAGAGGACAGGACCGTCAGCCTGCCTGCATCGCGCTCCCCGCCATCACTGTCAGAGGGCGGTGCAAAGCAAACCTCTCTCGTATGAAGGGACGGCTCACTCGCGCGCGGATAAGTACGCGCAGGCGCGACTTGTGTGCCTGCCCTTTGCTTTTGCGGCAATAGCTTGGCAATGTCCCAAAACTCGTCAGAATCCGCCTCGTCAAACCGATTTTTCTCCACCGAGTCCTTCCTTTCCCGTCAGGCGCATCAAAGCAAAAAACGGGGCGCCCGACAAATAACTGATTCATATACCGTAGTATATAAGTATATCATATTTTTATCGGCTTGTCAATTCATTTCAAACGAAATCTTTTCTCTTTTAATTGTAAAATAAAATGCGAAAGAAGATTTTAAGGGGTGGTGCTTAATGATTGTCATTTAATCGCGCTTTGAAACATTCGCATTTTTCAAAAAAAACAACGAAAGGAGAAAAGAGAAAAAAAGTGAGGCTTATAG
>JAZRPF010000036.1:0-17728 GCA_045649045.1 Eubacteriales bacterium | reverse complement strand
ACGGTGGTTTTTTCGCTTTCGTGCGGACTTGGCGAGGTTTTAATCAGCCCCATCATTGCCGCGCTTCCATCGAAGAATCCCGACCGCGAGATGAGCCGCTTGCATTCGGTGTACGCTTGGGGGACGGTGGGCGTTGTCATTCTGACAACAGTTTTCCTTTTGGTTTTCAAAGCGCAGAATTGGCAATGGTTGCCGATTTTGTTTGCGCTTGTGCCGACCTTGTCGGCGATTCTCTATGCAGGTGCGGAGATTCCGAGCATTCAGACACCCGAGCGAGAGTGCGGCGCGTCACGGCTTTTTAACAGGCAGGTCATTTTGTGTGTACTGGCAATTTTTCTTGGCGGTGCGACAGAATGCACGATGGCACAGTGGGCATCGGGGTATATCGAGAGGGGACTTGGAATCGATAAACTCTGGGGTGATATTGGTGGCGTTGCTGTTTTTGCCGCTATGCTTGGAATCGGGCGTACTTTGTATGCAAAAATCGGCAAAAACGCCGCTCGTGTGCTATGGCTTGGTGCAATTTCCGCAAGTGCGTGCTATCTTCTGGCGGTTTTCTCGCCTTTTGCATGGCTGGGGCTCGTCACCTGCGCGCTGACGGGCTTTTGCGTATCGATGCTCTGGCCCGGAAGCTTGATTGTCATGGCGGAAAGAATCCCCCGTGCCGATGTTGTCATCTATGCCTTGATGGCGGCGGGCGGCGACCTTGGTGCGTCATTTGGCTCACAGATGGTGGGCGTTGTGACCGACGCTTCCATGACGAGTGCGAATTTAGCGTTGCTTGCGGAAAAATCAGGTCTTTCGGTTGAGCAGCTCGGTATGAAAACGGGACTTCTTGTCGGCGCTGTTTTTCCTATACTTGCTACCATCTTATACACATATATGTGCAAGAGCAAATCGGATGAAAAAACATCTCCTCATGCATAAAAGCCTCAAGCTTTGCTATGATAAATAGAAAAGCGACAGGACGATGCGCGCAAAGGGTGTTTGACTCTTTTCGTGTGCGTTTCGCGCAAGGAAGGGGGCTTACAGGTGAAAAGGACGCTTACGGATGCTGCTTTCATTGTGACAGGCGCTTTTTTACTTGCGCTTGGCGTCAATCTCTTTCTTGTGCCGGGCAAGCTGTCATCGGGCGGCATCGGCTCGGTTGCGACGGTTCTTCTTTACCTCTTTCGCGTGCCGCTTTCTCTGACGAATGCTCTGGTAAACGGAGTGCTTTTTCTGTTTGGATACCGTCTGCTTCACAAAGCGGCAATCATCAAAACCGTTGCGGGAATTTTTTGTCTGTCTCTTTTCTTGGAAATCACGGCATATATGCCTGTCTATCGAGGTGAAGATATTATTGCCTCGGTTGTAGGCGGCATTCTTGTCGGTGTCGGTGTCGGACTTGTGGTGCGACGCGGTGCATCAACAGGCGGCAGCGATTTTGTGTCCCTGATGGCAAAAAGATTTGTGCCGCATATTTCTGCGGCGACAGTCATACTGATGATTGACTCTGTGGTTGTTCTATTGGCGGGTTTTGTATTCAGGAGTGTAACGGTAACCTTTTATTCAGCACTTTCCCTTTATATTTCATCAAAGATTGCTGACAAAATTCTTTCAGTGGGCTATGCGGCAAAGTCGGTTTATATTTTGTCAGGGCAGAATCAGGAAATTGCCGCCATGATTTTAAGGAAATTCGAGCGCGGTGTGACGGGCGTTTACAGCCGTGGGATTTATTCCGCTACCGATACGCTCATGCTGCTGTGCATTGTCAGTCCGCGCGAGGCACCCGCGCTTGCGCGTGCGGTGCGCGACATTGACGAGCGGGCATTTATCATGATAGAGGATGTGCGTGAGGTGCTTGGAGAGGGCTTTCGGGATCAGGACAGCTTTCATTGATAGCATCATGAAAAGCAAGGAAGAAATCATAAAAATACCATTAAGCAGGTATCCATTGCTACTTTGTATGCAAGAGGCAAGTGGCGACACCGTGCAAGCTTTGCCAAGGTCAATGAGGTTTTTGGGCGGTTCAAGCCGTAATCGCCATGCATATTTGAAAAAAGAAGAGGATTTCAATTTTTTCAAATTGAAATCCTCTTCTTTCTGTATGCTTTTTCGCTGAAATGAAGGATGCCGTAATGACATCCTGACACTTGACACGCATTCATCCACCGATTCAGCCCATTTTTGTCAGTTGAGATGGACCTCTGCTACTTGATTCTCACGATAGACGATTCGATTGCCGGACGAATGAAGGCTGTTTGATTATTTTTCTGCATCCTGCCTCAGAATCGTCAGCAGGCGGGAAAAGTTTTCGGGGAGAGGCGCTTCGAAGCAAACATCTTCTTTTGTGCGGGGGTGGCAGAAGGAGAGCTTGGCAGCGTGCAGGCATTGACCGTCAAGCAGAGAGGCGTGGCGGCGCTCAAAGAGAGTGTTTCCGCCGCCATAGAGGGCGTCACCGAGCAGGGGATGACCAAGCGAGGACATATGGACGCGGATCTGGTGCGTGCGACCTGTTTCAAGCTCGACGGACAGATAGCTGATGGCACCGAAGCGTTCAAGCACTCTGTAATGTGTGACGGCATTTCGGCTTCTGCCGTCGCCCGCCTGCAAAACCGCCATTTTTTTGCGGTCGATGGGGTGGCGGCCAATGGGACGGTCAACTTTGCCGCTGTCGGCGGAAAAACCGCCATTGACAAGGGCATGATAGACGCGTCTGATGTGATGCCCTTCAAGCTGTGCGGCGAGAGCACGGTGGGCGTCGTCATTTTTTGCGACAACCAGCAGCCCCGAGGTGTCCTTATCGATTCTATGGACAATGCCCGGACGGATTGTGCCGCCGATGCCTGAAAGGGTGTTGCCGCAGTGGTAGAGCAGGGCATTGACAAGCGTGCCCTGGGGATTGCCGGGTGCAGGGTGAACGACCATGCCTGATGGCTTATTGATGACGAGCAGGTCGCTATCCTCATAGACGATATCCAAGGGGATGTTTTCGGGCAAGACATCCGAGGGGGCGGGTGGCTTTGGCTGATAGGTGAGCGTGTCGCCTACGCATAAGGTTGTGCGTTTTTGCTTTTGTGCGCCGTTGACGGTAATACTGCCGTCAGCAATCAGGCGCGCCGCTTCTGTTCTTGTCAGGGAAAAGAGAGCAGATGCCAGAGTATCAAGGCGAATTCCCACATCCTCATGGGTGACGGTGTGTATCAGGAGGGTGCTGTCAAGGTCGGCGTTTTCCTCACAGGGAAGCGGCACGCTATCAGGCATCATGATGAGAATCTCCTTTTTTAGCGGCTTTTTGGGCTTTGGTTTCGTTTATCAAGTCAAGGAGTGTCATGAGAAGGAGTATGCCGACACCGATACAAACAAAGCAATCGGCAACATTGAAAATGGCAAAATCTATGAGCGCGACATACATAAAATCAATGACATACCCAAGTACGATACGGTCAATCATGTTGCCAATGCCACCGCCGACAAGTAAGCTGATCCCGACTATCCACCAGACATTTTCTGTGCGTGTCAAAACAAGGTAGACGGCCATGACGATAATGGCGATGACGGATATGACCATAAAGACCTCGCGGCTGTTTTTGAGAATGCCGAAGGCTGCACCTGTGTTTTGAATATATTTCCAGTGAAAAACGCCATTCCAGACAGGAATTTCCTCATAAAGCTCCATGCTGCGCGTGACAATTTGCTTGGTGATATAATCTGCGGCAACGGCAAAAATGACAATAAAAACCGACATGAGCTTAAAAAGAAGCTGCTTTCTGGTCATGGGCTTGCGATTGCGAAAAAAATCAAGAAACTCTTTCATAGGTGTTCATGCCTTGTGGCAGACGGCTCCTTTCGTGCGGATTCTGACAGGCTGTTCAAATCAAAGCGAAACGGCGGGTAAAGCGTTGCGGAGAAAAACAAGAAGAAACCATGTCAGGATGAAGGGAATATCCAGAGGTAATTGAGCCACCTTTTCGCCAAGGATGATACGGGCGGGAAAGATAACAGGCTCGGTGAAGGAGATGAGAAGCATATCAAGGATGCTTTCGTTCCCACTCATCATGAAAAGCGCGCGGATTGTGCGCAAAAGCATGGCAAGCATGGCAAGGGAAAGCCAGATGCTTACGGTCTTGCAAAGCAAAAAGGGAAGAAGGGGCATAATGTACCTCAGTCAGAAAATGATACGGTCAAGCAAATACAGCCCCCCAGCCTCTGCATAAAAGCGAGTGGAGGGGGGCTATTTCTGTTTTGGGGAATCAGATAAAATCGTTACCGAAGGAAGCGTCTTCAAATGCTTCATCGGCAGAGGGCTCGTCCTCTTTGGTTGCTTCGGATACTTCTACATTGCGGGGAGTGATGATGTAGGTGCCTGTGGCAACACGCTGGAAGCGGCCGCGGATGGAATAGGCAACGCCGCTCAAAAAGTCAATCAGACGGCGGGTTTCTTCCTTGTTGATGAAGTCCATATTCAAGACAACGGTGCGGCCTGCAAGCAGATGGTCTGCAATATCAGCCGTGTCCTCAAATCTTTCGGGGCGGACAACCTTTAATTCAAGACTTGCGGCGGAACCGATTTCCGTGCTTGCGAAGGAGGCAGATGCGCGAGGTGCTTCGGTGGCAACAGGCTCTTCCTTAACCTCTTCCTCGTCGATGACGCTGACATCGGCATCAATGTCAACAAATGCGTCCTCAAAATCATCCTCAAGATTGTTTCTTCTTTTCGGGTCGAATAATCCCATTTTTGTTTTCCTCCGTTTTTTGAATATAGTCAGATTTTATTGAATTTGAATTTTATCGGAAAAGTGCGCTTCCCACTCGTACAATGGTGGCGCCCTCCTCGATGGCGACCTCAAAGCTATCGGTCATGCCCATCGATAAGACCGGCTCTTTGGTATCAAAAAGGGGGGTGAGCCTTTCAAAAGCATTTCTTGTGGCGCGAAAATAAGGGCGATACTCCTCGGGGGTATCAAGGTTTGGTGCCATTGTCATCAGTCCCTTGACCGAAATGCTTGGAAATGCCGACACCTGCTCGGCGAAGGCATCAATATCCTCCGGCATGACGCCGCCCTTATTTGCTTCCCGACCGCTATTGATTTCAAGCAAAACCGAGGTTCTGATGCCCTTCTTTTGTGAAAGACGGTTGATTTCCTCTGCTGTGCCGAGCGAATCAAGCGAATGTAAAAGAGCAATGCGGCCGACAAGATATTTTGCCTTGTTTTTTTGCAGGCTGCCAATGAAATGCATCTCGGTTTCATAACCGCCCGCGAGAATCATATCGTGGCGTGATTCACACTGTCTGGCGCGGTTTTCGCCGACAGCACCGACACCGAGCGCAAGAAGCTGTCTGAAGGTTTCGTCATCACAGCTTTTGGTTACAGCAAGCAGACGCGGAACGGGAACACCGGCACGCGCAGCGGCCCGCGCCATCCGTTCGAGTACGGAGCTTAAATTGAAAGAGAGAGCATCCTGATTACACACGGTCAAAACCCCGTTCTGTTTGATAAAAAATACTTACAAAAATATTATAGCATATGTTTTGAAAGGATGCAAGAGCATAATTGAAAAAAAGCATGATTTTTGATGGAATTTCATATAAGTTTAAGAAAGAATTGGTTTTCATCGCGCATATTGCACGGCAGTCGCTTTGATTCTGCTTTGGAGCGACTCGTGAGGAAAGAAAGTGAGGTAACGGTTTGGAGGGCAAGAAGCGATTTTTAATGAGTGGCGCGGTTCTGGCGGCGGCGGCTCTTTTCATGCGGACGGTCTCGGTTTCCTTCAATGCTTACACGGTCTCAAAGGTCGGGGCGGAGGGAATTGGACTTTTTACGCTGACAATGAGCTTGTACGGTTTCTTTCTGACACTTGCGACATCGGGTGTCGGTCTTGCCTTGACGCGACTTGTGGCAGATGCACTCGGGCGCGGGGACGGCGACTATGCGCGCGCTATGATAAAGCGATGTGCCATGTACGCTTTAATTTGCGGAAGCCTGGCTTCAACGGTTCTTTTTTTCAGTGCGCCCTTTCTTTCTGTGAGGGTATTGCATGATGTACGCACTCTGCCATCGCTTCGCCTTCTGGCACTTGGATTGACGCCGATTGCGCTCTCATCGGTTTTCAGCGGTTATTTTATTGCGGTCAGACGGGCAACCCGCAACGCCGCCATTCAGGTGGCGGAGCAATGGATCAAGATTGCCTTCACAGTCTTTCTTCTGGCGCGCATGATTCCTTACGGCGTGACCTACGCCTGTGTTGCACTTGTTCTTGGAGGTATGGCGGGCGAGTGTATTTCCTGTATCGTTTTACTCATCAGCTGCCGCATTGATTATTTGCGCCATCCATTATCCAGACTTCCCCGCGCGGAGCGGAAAAAGCCCGGCATGAAGCCGCTTCTTGAGATTGCCATGCCAATTGCAGGCGGGGCTTATGCGCGTTCACTTTTGTTGACGGTGGAGCATATGCTGATTCCCATTGCACTGACAATGGCGGGCAGCGGCAGGGAGGAGGCGCTTGCCTCGTACGGAGCGTTGCACAGCATGGCGTTACCGATAGTTGCTTATCCAATGGCACTTTTATCATCATTTGCAGGGCTTCTTGTGCCTGAATACACCGAAAGCCTGGTGCGCGGAGAGAAAAAAAGGCTGAAGAAGATGACGGGCGAATCGCTCTCCACGACCTTTGTTTTTGCACTTGGTGTGTCGGCGGCGCTTTTCCTCTTTGGAGATGAGCTTGGCACTTGCCTTTACGCATCACGCGAGGCTGGTTCCTTTATCCGAATGCTCTCGCCGCTTGTTCCCCTCATGTATCTTGACCATGTGACCGATGCTATGCTGAAGGGCATTGGAATGCAGGTCTATGCAATGGTGGTCAACATTGCGGATTCGGCACTCAGCATTGCACTTGTGGCAATTCTTCTGCCAAGGCTTGGCGCAGTCGGGTATGTGTGGGTGATTCTGATTGCCGAGGCCTTCAATTTCATTTGCAGTTATATAGGAATGTGGCGGCGAATCGGCAAGGGACTTGATATCCGCTGCATTTTGCGCCCTATACCGAGCATTGCGGCGACTATGTTTCTCATGCGGCTTTTTGATTTTGGGGTGGCAAGAAACGGCTTTGGGCTTGCTTTGAAAATGGCAATTTTTTGTGCCATTTATATGCTTTTTTTGTATATCAGCGAGAGCTTCTTTGACAAGCGGGAGCCGATTCCGGAGGAGAAAAAGATTCAGGAGAAGGCGAAGAGCGTCAGGCGGTGCGGATTTTCAGTAGATGTCAAAAATTCTGCCGATGTCAAAAACATATAAAAAAATACCGAAATTGAGTTGACACAGCACTCTAAATAAAGTATAATAAAATCAACAGAGATTTGTCGAAAAAGCCTATAAAGACTGATGTTTTTTTAACAAAGTGAAAAAATCAGGCGGGGCGGAAGACGGTCTTTCGTGACAATAAAAGCCTTGCACGAAGGACAGAAAAATCGTTTCAGAAAGGAGCGACAGGATGAAGCATACTTTTCGCGGTGGTTTTCATGTAGAGGAGCACAAGAACACCGCAGGACAGGCGACAAAGCGGCTGCCACCGCCGCCAAAGGTTTATATCCCTCTTTCGCAACACATCGGTGCGCCCTGCACGGCACGGGTTTCGGTCGGCGAGCGCGTTTTGCGCGGTCAGGTGATTGGTGAGGTTGAGAATGGACTTGGCTGTCCTGTACATAGCAGTGTGTCGGGTGTTGTCAAGGAGATTCGAAGCTGTCGAGTGGCAACGGGTGCGCTTCTGACACAGGTTGTCATTGAGAACGATTATCAGGATGAAACAGTGGCTACGATAGCACCCACAGGGCGCACGCTTGAGTCTTTGACACCTGATGAGATTGTTGAGATTGTTCGCGTGGCAGGCATTTCCGGTATGGGCGGGGCAACCTTTCCCACTCATGCGAAAATCAAGAGTGCGCTTGGGCGCGTGGATACCCTGATTATCAATGCCGCCGAGTGCGAGCCTTATATTACAGTCAACCACAGACTGCTTCTTGAGGATGCCGAATCGGTGATTTGCGGTGCGCGGGTACTGATGCGCGCCTTTGGACTTGCCACTGCAACCATTGCCATTGAGGATAATAAGAGGGACGCAATTGCTCTTTTGCAGAAATTGACGGCAGATGCCGCCGATATGATGATAGAGGTGGTTAAGACCAAATATCCGCAGGGAGATGAACGACAACTTGTGTATGCATTGACCGGCAGAGAAATTCCGTCGGGAAAGCTGCCTGCCGATGCGGGATGTGTGATTTTTAATGTTGAGACTGCTTCGGCTATCTGGTATGCCTTTTCGCTGAACAGACCGCTTATTGAGCGCAGGGTGACGGTGGACGGCGATTGCATTGCGGTGCCATCTAATCTTCTTGTACCCATTGGAACGCCTTACAGCGCGCTGATTGCGGCGTGCGGAGGACTGACCTCTGTGCCCGCAAGGGTAATCAGCGGCGGCCCGATGATGGGCTTTTCACAGTGGGATATAGAGTTGCCCGTTACGAAGGGGACAAGCGCCCTGCTTGTTCTTGGCAAAGAGGCAGGTAGCTCGCTTGAGGATGCTGAGTGCATTCGGTGCGGTCGGTGTGTCAGGGGATGCCCCATGCATCTGATGCCGAACTATATTGCGGCATTTTCGCGTCGGGGTGACTGCGAGCGCGCCGAGGAATACGGTGCGCTGAGCTGTGTGGAGTGTGGCACTTGCTCCTATGTTTGTCCTGCCCGCGTACCGATTGTGCAGTATGTGCGCATGGCAAAAGCTCATTTGAAATCTCGTCAGAAGGGAGGAAGGTAAGATGGCAACCGATATGAAACAAGATGTCAAGCTGTGCAGAAATGATCAAGAAAATGACAATAAAAGCGTACATAACATAGGCTTTTTGACGGTTGAGCCTTCACCGCATATTCGGCACAAGGACACCACTGCACGCTTGATGAACACCGTGACGATTGCGCTTCTGCCTGCTCTTCTGTTCGGGATAGTCATATGCTTTATGACAAGGCTTGAGTACGGTGTGCGTGCATTGTCATTGGTGGTGCTTTCTGCTTGCTCGTGCGTTTTCTTTGAGTGGGGCTTCCAAAAAATCATGAAGAGGAAGAATACCGTTTTTGACGGCTCTGCACTTTTGAGCGGCGTACTGCTTGCGATGAATGTTTCGCCCTTGCTTCCGCCCTGGCAAATTGTTGTCGGTGCGTTTTTTGCAATGGTGGTGGTGAAGGGCTTATTTGGCGGACTTGGCAAAAATATTGTCAATCCTGCACTTGCCGCCCGCGTTTTTCTTTTCTTTTCCTATCCCGACAGTATGTCTGTTTTTCCGTCCTTCAAGGGCGCACTTGCACTTGACGGCACGGCAGGCGCAACCCCGCTCGGCGTTATGAAGGGCGAGCTTGACGCGTCAATTGAGGCTGTGGGCGGCTCTCAAGCGGACATCTCCGCGTACATGGCAGAGCTTGACTTTATGGATATGTTTCTCGGTTTTAAGAACGGCGCAATCGGTGAAATCAGCGTGTGCCTTTTGCTATTTGGCGGCATTTTTCTTCTTGTGCGCCGCGTGATTACCTGGCATATTCCCGTCATGTTCATCGGGACGGTTGCGCTCCTGACCTTCCTGTTCCCGCTTGGCTCGGCAGAGCGCGTTGATTTTATGCTTCTGAATCTTTTGTCGGGTGGACTTGCCATCGGCGCATTTTTTATGGCGACCGATTATGCGACATCGCCGGTCACCACGGGCGGACGGTTGCTTTACGGTGCTTCCTGCGGCGTCATTACCGTACTGATTCGCTATTTCGGCGTCTATCCCGAAGGAATTTCATTTGCGATTCTGATTTCCAATTTGCTTGTCTTTTATATTGATAAGCTGACACGCCCGCGCCGATTCGGCAGTCACTCATATGTGAAAAAGGAGGGCGTGTAGTATGAAGCACGGAATCAGGATTTGTGTGGTTCTCATGCTGGTCTGTACGCTGATGACGGCGGCACTCGCGGCAATCAATGCGGTGACAGCTCCTTTGATTGAAAAGGGCGAGCAACAAAAGCGGAACGACATTTTGAGTGATTTCTTTCCGATCATGGTATCCTCGCAGGCAAATGAATCGGACATTGCTTCGGTTTCGGCGGTCTATACCGTCTTTGGCGCGGAGAGCGATATCATCGGCTACTGCGTGGATGTCACCGAAACAGGCTATGCAGGGGATGTCAGCATGATGGTTGCCGTCAGCAAGGACGGTGCGGTTCTCGGCGTGAGTCTTGTTTCACACAGCGAGACAAAGGGGCTTTCCGAAAAGAAAGAGGCGAGCGCACTTTGCGACCGCTTTGAAGGAAAGACGGGACAACAGAAGTTTACGGATAATGGCGGTGCTATTGATAAAATAGCAGGCGCGACATATAGCTCCCGTGCGGTACTGAACGGTGTTAATCACGCCTTGACGGCGGTTTCGGCACTCATGGAAGGAGGGGCTTCCTCATGAAAAAAACATCCTTTATGATGACACATCTGCGTGAGGGCTTGATTGACAAGAACCCCGTTCTTGTGCAGCTGCTCGGTATGTGCCCTTCGCTTGCCATGAGCGATTCGCTTGATAAGGCGGTCGGCATGGGACTTGCGGCGACGGCGGTTCTGATATGCTCAAACTTTCTGATTTCGCTTCTTCGCAGGTTCATTCCGAAGGAAGTGCGTATCGCGGCATATATTGTCATCATTGCAGGCTTTGTCACGGCGGTGCAAATGCTGATGAATGCCTATTTGCCCTCTCTATACGAGTCACTCGGTACATTTCTTGCGCTGATTGTCGTCAACTGCATCATTCTGGCGCGTGCGGAGGCCTTTGCTTCCAAGAATCCGCCGTTGCCGTCGGCGTGGGACGGCGTTTGTATGGGACTTGGCTTTACCCTTGCGCTTTCAATGCTGGCACTTGGCCGCGAGCTTATCGGGCGCGGTACGCTTTTCGGACGGGAAATTCCGTTTTTCACCGAGGCATACACGCCGATGGCGATGCTTGCCGCCGCTCCGGGTGCATTTATTGCGCTTGGCTGTCTGATTGCGCTTGTGACTTATTTGCGGAGCCGCCCGCGTAAGAAAAAGCAATCGGTAAGTATGCCGTCTTCTGTTAATACAGAAGAGAAGGAGGTCGTATAAATGACAACAATTATTTCTATCATGATAGCGGCTCTTTTGACCGACAACTTCATCTTTTCCCGTTTCTATGGCTGCTGTCCTTTTCTCGGTGTTTCGGATAAGCCATCGACAGCGCTTGGAATGGGTTGCGCGGTAACCTTTGTCATGAGTATGTCCGGCGTTGCGACATACGGTATTTATCACGGGCTCTTAATGCCCTCTCCCTTGAATGGCGGCCACGACCTGACCTATTTGCAAACCATCGCATTTATTCTGGTGATTGCCGTTCTCGTGCAGTTCATTGAGATGTTTCTTCGCCGCTACATTCCGATGCTTTACGGTGCACTTGGTATTTTCCTGCCACTGATTACCACCAACTGCGCGGTGCTTGGTGCGGCGCTTGAGCATGTGAAGAATGGTTATGGCTTTGTCGAGTCTGTTGTTTACTGTACTTTTGCAGGGCTTGGCTTTACACTCGCCATTACGGTTTTTGCGGGCGTGCGTGAAAAGATGGTGCTTTCCTCATCGCCGAAGCCCTTTCGCGGATTCCCGATTACCCTCATTGCAGCAGGTTTGCTTGCAATGGCATTTTCGGGATTTTCGGGCTTGAATGTCATGAAATTTCTGTAAGGGGTGAGTAATGATGGATTTTTTGATTCCTACCCTGATTTTTGCCTGTATGGGACTTGTTTTTGCATTGCTTCTGGCAATTGCCTCACGCGTTTTTGCGGTCAAAACCGATCCGCGCATCGAAGCACTTGCAGAATGTCTGCCCGGTGCTAACTGCGGTGCTTGTGGCTATGCAGGCTGTTCGGCCTATGCCGAGGCAGTGGCAAAGGGTGAGGCTGTGATTGGTGCTTGTAAACCAGGCGGTACATCTACTGCCAAGGCAATGGGCGCAATTATGGGCGTTGAAGCAGGCGAGGTTGTGAAAATGCGCGCACAGGTAATGTGCTCGGGTACTGCGGAATATGCGAAAAAGAAATATATTTATCGCGGTGCGCCCGACTGCAACGCGGCGGCAAATCTTGGCGGCGGCGATAAGCTCTGCCCCAACGGATGTATTGGACTCGGAAGCTGTGTTGCCGTATGCCCTGTCGGTGCAATTCGCGTTGAAAAGGGTATTGCAGCTGTTGATTACAGACTGTGTATTGGTTGCGGTGTTTGTGTGACTGCCTGCCCGAAGCACATTATTCGTCTGATTCCCTTTGACAGTGCGCATTGGGTTGGCTGTATATCTGCTGACAAGGGCGCGGTGACAAGAGGCTATTGCGAGGTCGGCTGTATTGCCTGCAAGATTTGTGAGAAAAGCTGTGAGGCGGGAGCAATCACCGTCAATGGCTTCGTGGCATCCATCGATTATGCAAAATGTACCGATTGCGGCAAATGTGTAGAAAAGTGTCCGCGCCATATCATCTGGTCTGCAAAGACGCAGGGCGACGCACTTTCTATCGTACGCGTGCAGGTGTGATTTTTTCTGAATAACAGAAGGCGGCGTGTCTTACGATAAGTCGCCTTTTCTTTTTGCGCATATTCTGATAGTGCGAGAATATCGCAGAAAGGTATGTATATCCATATGAAAAAGTTATCTTCACTTTTTAAGCTTTGTCTTGATGCCGATTATTTGCATATAGATGATGTGAGTTACTGCGCGCTTCGTACAGGCGGGGCACTGACTCTTTTGTTTCAGCATTCAAGCGGTGAGCGTGATTGGCAGAGAAATCTTGACTTTGCCGCCGTTTCTTATCCGCCTGAGGCGCCGCTTTTTCGTGTCCATGGCGGATTTTTCGATGCGTGGAAGAGGGTGCAAACAATTATTGACAATATAATTCGCGATGAGGGTATACGGCGTGTAACGGTAGCAGGCTATAGTCATGGCGGTGCGCTTGCTCTCTTGTGCCATGAATATATTTTGAAAAATCGCTCTGATCTTGCAGAGCATATCAATAGCGTAAGCTACGGCGCACCGCGCGTGGTAGCGGCGGGGATTTCGGATGAGCTTGCGCTACGCTGGGCGCGACTGATTGCGGTGCGCAATGAAGGGGACATCGTGACACAGATGCCGCCGCGTATACTTGGGTTTGCTCATGTGGGACAGCCGCTTTTGATAGGGCAGGCAGGGAAATACGGGCCTTTTGAAGCGCATCGGGCAGAGAGCTATCTGACCGAGCTTGAGCTTGCCGGGCTTTGAGAGAAAGGGGGCTTGATTCTTCAAGCGGATTGTGTTAAAATAGAAGAAAAACATCATGACTTGAAAGAGGAGTGAAAATATGATTCGGGAAAGACTTTCAAAAGCGGTTTTTTTCATTGTTTTTGCGGTTCTGGCGGCGGCTTTACTTGCCTCTTGCAGTGAAGAGGCACCGCCATCCTTGAAGGAAGGCGACTTCATTTATATGAAGGCAAGCGACGGTAATAGCTATGAGCTGATTTTCTATGATGGCGAGGAAACGGCGCTGACGGTTCCCGCAAGTGTGCAGGGCTATCGGGTGAGTGCTATTTCAGACGGCGTGTTCAAGGGGAATGAAGCACTTGAGAGTGTGACGGTTTCAGACGGCATTTCACTGATAGGAAAAGAGGCGTTTTACGGTTGCAGTGCGCTTGAAAGCGTTGTTCTTCCCGATAGCATTCTGTCGATTGAGACGGCGGCGTTTGAAGGGTGTACATCGCTTTCGAGCATCAGGCTTCCCAAAACACTATCAAAGCTCAATGACAGAACCTTCAAGCGTTGCTTCAGCCTGAAAAAAATTGAGCTACCGTCGAATGTGTCGTATATTGGAGACGGTGTCTTTGAGCAATGCATTTCGCTGATGACATTTACATTGCCGAAGGAAACGGCGACGATGGGTGCCTGCTTCATTGGTTGCACCTCGCTTTACCGTGTCGATTTGAATAAGGAGCTGCGTGAAATTGCCGATGAGACCTTTGCCGAATGCCGTTCCTTGTGGAGCATCAACGGGGGCGAGGGCGTGAGTAAAATCGGGAGTGGTGCATTCAGAAACTGCAAGGCGCTGGAAAGCTTTACTGTCCCGAAGAGTGTTCGTGTGGTTGGCCCCGATGCCTTTCGCGGTTGCAGTGCGCTTGAAGATGTGCGTTTTTACGAAAGGGTACAGGCGGACGGCAGTCTGACTGGTGCGACGGTGCGTACCAATGCGTTTTTGGGATGCGATGCACTGACGGCACTTTATTATTACCATAGCGGAGAAGATAAGGCTGTGCGACTGACGATTGAACCGATTGGAAACGAATCGCTTACAGATGCGCAGGTGATTTTTTCATATTTTTCTGGGGCTGACTGAATTTTTGTATAAAGCAGGCAACGGAAGGTATACTAATTCCGAATGAACTCGAAGAGAGGTGCCTTTGATGCCGATGCTGACAACCGATTACCGTCAGAATGTGGAAGAGATGACGCGTATTTTGCGTGTCAACGAGAGCTTTGATATGATTTCCCGCACCTTGAATGTGGGGAAGGACGAGCTGACACTTTTCTATATTGACGGCTTTGTCAAGGACGGAGAAATGCAGCGTATTATGCAGTATTTTTTCAGCCTTGACGGATTGCCTCGCGGCGAGGATGCCGCAAGACAATTTGCAAACACAAATGTCCCCTATGTAGAGGTTGAATGCCAGGGAGATATAGACATACTTGTGCAAATGGTTTTGTCCGGTGCAACCGTGATGCTGGGCAGCAGCTTCGGGGCGCAGGCGATTGTCATTGATGCGCGCACATATCCTGCGCGTAATACGGATGAGCCGTCGTCTGACCGCGTTCTTCGGGGATCACATGACGGGTTTGTGGAAACTTTAGTTTTCAATACGGCATTGCTTCGACGCCGTTTGCGAGACACGCGTCTCACTATGCGCTATATGACGGTGGGGCGTTCGTCCAAGACCGATATTGCGGTTTGCTATTTGGATGGTGTGGCGGATGACAAGTATCTTCGGCGTGTAGTTGAGCGTCTGGAGAGCCTCTCGGTTGAAGCGTTGCCGATGGGCTTACAGAGTCTTGAGGAAATGCTTTTGCCGCGCAGATGGTATAATCCCTTTCCGAAATCGCGGAGGCTTGAACGGCCTGATGCGGCGGCGGCGAGCGTGTCGGAGGGGTGCATTCTGATTTTTTGCGATACCTCGCCACAGGTGATGGTACTGCCGACTACGCTGTTTGACTTTTTGCAGGAGACCGACGATTATTATATGCCGCCCCTGACGGGAAGCTATCTGCGCATTCTGCGACAACTCATACTGATTCTGTCATTTGTACTGACACCGACTTGGTATCTTTGCCTTATGTATCGGGATGTACTGCCGCCGGCTCTTTCCTTTATCGTGCCGACCGAAACCGGCGCGTTGCCGATTCTCCTGCAGCTTTTGCTTGTAGAGTTTGCGGTGGACGGCCTCAAGCTTGCCTCAATGAATACGCCCGATGTGCTTGCCAATTCATTAAGTGTGATTGGCGCATTGATTCTTGGCGAGTTTGCCATTGGCATTGGGTGGCTGTGTGAGCCTGTGATTTTTTATATGGCAGTTGTCACCATCGCCGCATTTTCCCAGCAAAACTACGAGCTTGGCTATGCGCTCAAATTTTTACGCATGATTACGCTTGTTTTGACGGCAATTTTCGGTGTGTACGGCTATGTGGCGGGATTGCTTCTTCTTTTTGTTTGCCTGTTGACCAATCGTACGATGAGTGGGCATTATGGATATCTGTATCCTCTCATTCCGTTCAATGGGCGTGCGCTTTTCAGGCACTTTATCCGTTTGCCTAAGGCGCGCGTGGAAAAAACAAAGAAAAATTAAATAAAATCCCAAAAAGCTCTTGACAAAGCGAAAATTTATGTTATAATAAGCAATGTAAAAAGTTTCCCGCAATAGCGGGGGATGATGCGGAATTGTGTAAGGGTAGCACGACAGACTCTGACTCTGTTTGTCTGGGTTCAAATCCTAGTTCCGCAGCCAAAAAAATTCCATCGCAGTTGCGATGGAATTTTTTTATCCAATCCGAAGGATTGGTATGTAATCTCACCGCAGGTGAGTATGTAATCGCCGAAGACGATGGCATCACGCGTCAGCGTGTACCCTCCTTCGGATTGATGCCATACAACACTTCGTATTGATTCCATACCGCAACAAGTTGCGAATTCCATACACGCCTTCGGCGTGATTCGGAAGCGAGTGCCATAGTGCCGAGCAATTTTTCTTTACATTTTTCTAAATGTATGCTATAATAGACCTAACAAATAATTTCGAAAAACTTTTCTTTCATTTCCGTCCCTTTTCGATATAATGTGTTTACCACCCGAAAGGCGCGCGGAAATGTCAAAGCCAAATTTATTACCCTATTATAAGGAAAGTTTGGCGGGGGGTTCTGCCGAGAGGTTCATCTGCAGGAGGGCTGGGGTATCGGTATCGGACAGACGGCGTTTTTTGAATTGCTTGCAGGGTATCATTTCGATTTTTTCTTCATAAGATTATAGAGGGATGTCTTTTGAAGAGAAAGAGCATCTGGCTTTTGATGATACAAGGACAAAAACAGGGTGAAAACACCTAAAAAGTCGTTAAAATACGCAAAAAAACGAAAAAGAAAAAAATTCCTGAATAAAAATTTACAAAAAGACTTGACATCCTATAAAAAAAGTGTTAAAATGTATCAAGCCAGTAGGCCTTCAAAGGCATACTTGTCCCTATCGCGAGGCGGTCTCGGTATGGCCAACCGGGATTCGCGCGGGAGAGGGGTGTGCCCGGAGAGGTCGGCAAAGGAAGAAAAGAAGTGGGGAAAATGCCTTATACGGCGGTCTTTCACTGATTTTCGATATTTGTCAATTATAAATTTTTTTCTAAAAGGAGAAAAGAAAATGAAACGCTCTATGAAAAAGGTGCTTTCGTTTGTAATGGCTCTCACGATGGTGTTTGGCATGGTTGTGCCGGCGCTCGCTGCAGAGGCTCATGTTCATGAGTATACCACTACAATCGTAGAACCTACCTGCACTGCTGAAGGCTATACGCTGAAGAAGTGCGCTTGTGGTGACGAGTACAGAACCGACATCACAGAGAAATTGGACCATGAGATGACAGTCGTTGCTCCTGCAAATGACGCTACTTGTACTTCCGATGCGCTTTTGGAAGGTAAGAAGTGCGCTCATTGCGACTATACAGAGCAAGAAGCAGTTGCGGGTACCATGCTTGAGCATGACCTTGTAATCAAGGTTGACCAGTCCAACTGCGAAAGCGCAGGCAAGGTTTATGAGGCTTGCAAGAACTGTGACTTTACTCATACATTGAAGGTTCTTCCTCATTCCACTGACGGCGACGGTGAGCATGAGATGGTTTACACCATCATTACCGCACCCACCTGTTCCGTGGCTGGCACTGCTACATATTCCTGCACCGATTGCGACCTTTCCTACAATGTCTATGTTGCTCCTTCTGCTGAGCTTCATAACTGGGAAGATGTTTTCGTTGCTCCTGATTGCGAAACCGACGGCAAGGACGGTCAGGTTTGCAAGAACTGCGATAAGTTTGTTGGCACCATGACCAAGGCTTACGGTCACAAGAAGGGCGCAACCTACCTTTTCGAAGTTGAGCCTACCTGCTATGAGGCTGGCTACTATTGGTATG
>JAZRPF010000035.1:0-10405 GCA_045649045.1 Eubacteriales bacterium | reverse complement strand
CTAACCCCCCCTCTGATTTGTAAACCAGCCTTGATAGAACACATAAACTGTCCTACCAAGACTGTTTTTGCTTTTCAAAAGCCAAAAAAATAGCCAATCGCAGAAAAACTCTGCGATTGGCTATTGCTTTTCCTTGCATGATTTTCTGTCACACAAGGCGTTTTTATGACACTTAAAAAGCGCTCTGCTTTGGGTGGCTCTCCTGACTTCCCTTTTATCAGAATGTGATTCGCTCAACATCGGTCACACGGCGGCTGTCGGTGTTCAATGTAAAAACAACGCCCTGTGCAAGCGGCGCACCCTCGGCTACCTCATAGTGCATCGGCAGATGCAAACGGCACCGATGCATAATGACCTCGCTCTTGATACCGAGAATCCCGCCACTCGGACCGCACATTCCAAGGTCGCTCACATAACCGCTTCCCTTGGGCAGAATCTGCTCGTCCGCCGTCGGCACATGCGTATGCGTTCCCACGATAATTTGAATTTTTCCGTCAAAATAATGCCCAATGGCGTATTTTTCACCCGTTGCCTCGGCATGAAAGTCCAGAATGCCAAAATCATAATGCCCTTCCATTCGCTCCAGAACGCGCTCTATTGCCGTAAAGGGATTGTCAAGCGTCGGCTCCATATGCACCGTTCCCATCGCATTCAGGACAAGCACGCGGTAGCCCATCGCATCCAGTACCGTATAGCCGCAACCGGGAACAGCGGCAGGATAGTTGAGGGGCCTGAGCATTCTGTCACTATGTTCAAGATAGGTATGCACAGAATGCGTCTGCATCGTATGGTTTCCGCCCGTCAGAACATCCGCACCCGCCGACAGAAGTGCCTCAGCGGCCACTTGATCGGCACCGCCGATGAAGGATGCGTTTTCCGCATTGACCGATACAAAATCAATTTTTCTCTCGCGCCGAAATTGCCACAGCTTCTCCTGCAAATAGCGCACACCGCATGGGGCAGTCACATCCCCCAGCATCAATATCCTCATTCACACAGAGACTCCTCTCACTTGATGGTGAAAAGAAAGGGCTCGCCGTAACGATGCCCTTCCTATACATTATTTTGCGTAATCGACAAAGCGGCTTTCGCGAATCATATTGACCTTGATCTGACCGGGGTAATCAAGCTCACCCTCAATCTTCTTGGCAATCTCACGCGCAAGCAGCTTCATGCGGTCATCATCCACCGTTTCGGGCTTGACAACCACGCGAACCTCACGGCCCGCCTGAATTGCAAAGGTCTTATCAACACCCGGGAATTCAGAGGCAATTTCCTCCAGCTTCTGCAAACGCTTGATGTAATTCTCCACATCCTCGCGCCGCGCGCCCGGGCGTGCCGCGGAAATGGCATCTGCCGCCTGTACGATAAAGGCAATCGTAGTTTCAGGATCGACATCGCCGTGATGCGCCTCAATGGCGTGTATAATTTCCTTGTTTTCGTGGAACTTCTTGGCAACCTCAACACCAAGCTGAATATGCGAGCCTTCAGCCTCCTGTGTCAATGCCTTACCAATATCATGCAGAAGTCCCGCACGCTTTGCCATGGTGCTGTCCACACCCATCTCATCCGCCAGAATACCCGACAGAAGTGAAACCTCAATAGAGTGGCGCAGAACATTCTGTCCATAGCTGGTTCTGAACTTCAAGCGACCGAGCAAGCGTACCTCTTCTCCTGCAAGACCGTGAACGCCCGTTTCAAAGACCGCACGCTCACCTGCCTGTTTGATGGCATTCTCCACTTCCTTCTGCGCCTTCTCCACCATCTCTTCGATTCTGGCGGGGTGAATGCGTCCGTCTGCAATCAGCTTTTCAAGCGCAAGACGGGCAGTCTCACGGCGAACAGGGTCAAATCCCGAAATGGTGATGACCTCAGGGGTATCGTCAATAATCAGCTCAACACCGGTCAGATTCTCAATGGTACGGATATTCCGTCCTTCGCGACCGATGATTCTTCCCTTCATTTCCTCGTTCGGCAGATTGACAACCGAAATGGCAATCTCACTCACATGGTCAGCCGCACAGCGCTGAATAGCAAGCGACAGAAGATTCTTCGCTCTGTCATTTGCCTCTTCCTTGTATCGCTCCTCAAATGCTGCAATACGAAGCGCGGTATCGTGTGCAATCTCATCCTCAACGCGAGCCAAAAGCTCAGCCTTCGCCTCGGCGGTCGTCACACCCGAAATCTGCTCCAATACCTTAATCTGCTCCTGCAGCTTCTCCTCGGCTTCATTTTGAAGATCATTAATCTCCTTCTGCTTGTCCTGCAAGGACTGCTCTTTTCTTTCAAGTCCTTCCATCTTGGCATCCAGAGCTTCTTCCTTCTGAATCACGCGTCTTTCTAATCTGGAAACTTCCTTACGGCGTTCCTTGGCTTCATTTTCCGCTTCGCTCTTAATTCTGATAGCGTCCTCCTTTGCTTCAACCAGAAGCTCCTTCTTCTTGGTCTCGGCATCACGAAGAGCGTCTTCAACCACACGGATCGCCTGCGCCTCCGCAGAACCAATCTTGGATTCCGCAGTCTTTTTGCGGCAGCTATAGCCAAATGCAAAGCCGACAACGCTTAAAACTGCGCCGACGACTATTGCAACAATAATCATCCATAACTCCATAACTTACACCTCCTTACTTTCTTCTTCATCTTTTTCATCATGTTTCGTTTGGACGAAGGCTGCGGCAAAGCCGCAACCGATAATCATATCATACAAATGCATCGGGCATACTATCCTCATGCTTTCGCATCGCCTTTTCGTGCAAAAACGCATAAAAAGCAGCTCACCCAATTGTATCTATACAAAATATATTATACCTTATTTCTAACTGATTGTCAAGAGATTTCCACCACTTGCTCGATATTTTCCTCGGGTTTTTCCCGCTTTTTTTGACACAAGCTTTTCTTTTTCGCGCGCGCCTTCCCTCTCTTTTTTGAAATTAACAATTTATTCACAACAAAAAGCCTCTCTCCCCTTGACATTTAGAGGAAAAAGTGATAAATTGATAACAGTGTTAGCACTTGACTATCGAGAGTGCTAATTCCGCCATTTCCAATTTTGCAAAAATCGAGGTTTTTATGGAAAACAATCGGTTAAGCTTGCGAAAAAGACTGATTTTACAGGCAATTGTCGATGCGCACATCGCGCATGGAGAGCCTGTCGGCTCAAAAGCTCTTCTTGAAAATAAGCACTTGTCCTGCTCCTCTGCTACCATTCGCAATGAAATGGCAGAGCTTGAAGCAATGGGCTACCTTGAGCAACCGCATACCTCTGCAGGTCGCGTGCCGAGTGAGCTTGGCTATCGTTTTTATGTTGATGCGTTGCTCGGTCGCTATCAGACGGCAACCGAGGAAATCGACCGGCTGAACCTTTCACTTCAAGCGAGGCTGACCGAGCTTGACGGCATTCTGGAGGAGGCCTCCCGCCTCGCCGCCAGACTGACCAACTATGCCGCCATCGCCGCCCGCCCGAAGAAGGGACAGCTTGCGGTAGAGCGCTTTGAGAGCGTTTATCTTGACGAGCGTAATTTCGTTTTGATTATGATGTTTGAGGACGGTATTGTCCGCAACCGCACAATCCGCCTTGCTATTGATATAAGGGAAGAGGAACTACGCCGCCTGACAAATGCCTTCAATTCATTGATTGCTCATAAAACAGCCGACGAAATCACTCTTTCCAAGGTCTATGACATTGAACGCATGATGGGGCGCGCCGCTTCGGTTGTCAATCCTCTTGTCAAGGTCGTTTTCGATGTGATGGACAGAGCAGATGAAGGCGACATTCGTGTGGAGGGCGTCAACCGTCTGCTTGAATATCCCGAATTTGCCGATACCAAGAAGTTCCGCGAAATTCTCTCGGTCATTGAGGAAAAGAAGCCGCTTCTTGATATGATTCCAAGCACCCCCGATGATTCAGTTCATGTCTACATCGGCAGTGAAACCGCGGTTGATGTCATGAGTCACTCGACCGTCGTTTTCCGTCAAATCAGACAGGGCGGCCGTGTTCTCGGCACGATAGGAATTATCGGCCCGCGCCGCATGGACTATTCGCGTGTCTTCACCACTCTTGATTTTCTGGCAAACGGCATCTCCCAAATGCTTGACGGAGAGCCGACCACTAACCTATTGAAAGGACCGAACGAAAGCTAATGGACGAACAGAAAGTAAACCAGACAGAAGAAGCTGCGGCACCCGACGCGCCGAAAAAGGC
The DNA here is from genome assembly GCA_045649045.1 of Eubacteriales bacterium. Classification (GTDB taxonomy): domain Bacteria; phylum Bacillota; class Clostridia; order Oscillospirales; family CAG-272; genus UBA1740. The sequence goes on along the minus strand of JAZRPF010000035.1, from coordinate 6,204 downwards.
AAAAAAAGAAACAAAAGAAGATAAAAAAATCAAGGCAGAGCTTGCAGAAAAAGAAAAAGAGCTTGCCGAAGAAAAGGACAAATACCTGCGGCTGCTTGCCGAATACGACAACTTCCGCCGCCGCACGCAAAAGGAAAAGGAGGGCATCTACAACGACGCCATATCCGATTGCATCGGCGAATTTCTCCCCTTGCTTGACAATCTTGGCCGCGCGGCAGAGGCATCGGGTGACGCCGAGCAGGTGCGTGTCGGCTTGCAGATGACGGCAAAGTCCGCAATTGCCCTGCTTGAAAAGCTGGGCGTTGAAACCTTCGGTGCCGTTGGCGAGCACTTTGATCCCCAGCTTCACAACGCGGTGATGCATGAGGATGACGACACGCGCGGCGAATCCGAAATCACCGATGTCTTTCAAAAGGGCTACCGCCTTGGCGAGCGCGTGATTCGCTATGCCATGGTGAAGGTTGCAAACTGACCGACCGCACTTCAACTGCTCAAAACCCAACCAAATAAAAATAAAAACAAGTAAAAACGACCATGATGGAGGATAAAAATTATGGCAAAAATTATAGGCATTGACCTTGGAACAACCAACTCTTGTGTTGCCGTCTACGAGGGCGGCGAGCCAATTGTTATTCCCAACCCCGAAGGCTCCCGTACCACCCCGTCAGTTGTCGCCTTCTCCAAAACAGGCGAGCGTCTGACAGGTCAGGTCGCAAAGCGTCAGGGTGTCACCAACCCCGAGCGCACCATTATGAGTATCAAGCGTGAAATGGGCTCTGATTTCAAGGTTTCTATTGACGACAAGAAATATTCCCCTCAGGAAATCTCCGCAATGATCCTGCAAAAGCTGAAGGCTGATGCCGAGGCGTATCTCGGTACGACCGTCACACAGGCAGTCATCACTGTCCCCGCTTACTTCTCGGATGCACAGCGTCAGGCTACCAAGGATGCAGGTAAAATTGCAGGCCTTGAGGTTCTTCGTATCATCAACGAGCCGACAGCCGCCGCGCTTGCCTACGGTATGGATAAGGAAGCCGAGCAGAAAATCATGATTTTCGACCTTGGCGGCGGTACCTTCGATGTCTCGCTGCTTGAAATTTCCGATGGCGTATTTGAGGTGCTTGCCACCGCAGGTAACAACCGTCTGGGCGGCGACGACTTCGACGAGCGCATCATCAACTGGATTGCCGAAAGCTTCAAGCAGGAAAACGGCATCGACCTTCGCTCCGACAAAATGGCTCTTCAAAGAATGAAGGAAGCCGCAGAGAAAGCAAAAATTGAGCTTTCGGGTGTCATGAGCTCCAACATCAGCCTTCCCTTCATTACCGCTGATGCGACAGGCCCCAAGCACTTTGAAGCTACTCTTACCCGCGCAAAGTTTGACGAGCTGACAAGAGACCTTGTCGAAGCCACCATGAAGCCCACAAAGCAAGCGCTTGCAGACGCAGGTCTCTCCGCATCGCAAATCAGCAAGGTTCTCTTGGTCGGCGGCTCCTCCCGTATTCCTGCCGTTCAGGAAGCTGTGAAGGCACTCATCGGCAAGGAACCTTTCAAGGGCATCAACCCCGACGAATGCGTCGCAATCGGTGCTGCCATTCAGGGCGGTGTCCTCGGTGGCGATGTCAAGGATTTGCTTTTGCTTGATGTCACACCTCTGTCGCTCGGTATTGAAACGCTCGGCGGTGTCTTTAACCGCATCATCGACCGCAACACCACCATTCCCGTTAAAAAGAGTCAGGTTTACTCCACCGCCGCTGACGGTCAGACCTCTGTTGAAATTCATGTTCTGCAAGGTGAACGCGATATGGCAGCAGGCAATACCACCCTTGGCCGCTTCGTGCTTGACGGCATTCCTGCCGCACCGCGCGGTGTTCCGCAAATCGAGGTAACCTTTGATATTGATGCAAACGGCATTGTCAATGTCACCGCAACCGATAAGGGTACAGGCAAGGAACAGCACATCACCATCACCTCCTCAACCAATATGAGTCAGGACGATATCGACCGCGCCGTCAAGGATGCCGAGAAGTTCGCCGAGGAGGATAAAAAGCAGAAGGAAGCAGTCGAAACTAAAAACCACGCCGAATCTTTGATTTTCCAGAGTGAAAAAACGCTAAGCGAGGTAGGCGACAAGCTGACCGATGCTGACAAAGAGCCTGTCAAGGCAGCAATTGACAAGCTGAAGGAAACCGTAAAGAGTGGTGCAACCGATGCCATCAAGGCAGACACCGAAGCACTTGAAAAGGCTTTCTATGCGCTTTCCGAAAAGCTCTATCAGGCGGCAGGCCCGCAGGACGGCTCTGGCGATGCCGGCGCAGGACAAAGCTCCGACGGCACCTACTACAACGCCGACTACGAAGACAAAACCAATCAGTAACGATTCATCGGGGTGCCGCGCTTTTACGCGACACCCCCATCGGTCTTTAACCGATGTCGGACATTCGATTCTCGCAACAAAAGGAGCTTCTCATGGCAGAAAAACAGGATTATTATAAGGTACTTGGAGTTGAGCGCGGCGCAAGTGAAGATGACATTAAGCGTGCCTATAAAAAGCTCGCCAAAAAGTACCACCCCGACTTAAATCCGGGCAACGCGGAGGCGGAGGAAAAATTCAAGGAGGTCAATGAGGCCTACGGCATCCTCTCGGATGCCGAAAAGCGCAGTCAGTACGACCAGTTCGGTCACGCGGCTTTCGAGCCCGGCGGTGGCGGTGGCGGTGCAGGCTTTGGTGGCTTCGGCGGCTTTGACTTCGGTGATATCTTCTCCAGCTTCTTCGGCGGCGGCTCATCTGCGCGCCGTAACGGCCCGATTGACGGCGACGATGTCGGCTTGCGCCTCACCATAGACTTCAAGGAAGCCGTATTTGGCTGTAAAAAGGAAATTTCCTACAACCGCATCGAAGCCTGTGGCGACTGCAAGGGCAGTGGTGCCGAAAAGGGCTCGACGCCAGAACGCTGCTCCACCTGTCGCGGTACAGGTCAGGTCACCGTTCAACAGCGCACACCGCTCGGCATGATGCAGTCCTCCCGTCCCTGCTCTGCCTGCCACGGCACAGGTAAAATCATCAAAAATCCCTGCAAGAACTGCCGCGGCACAGGTAAGGTCAAAATCACCAAGAAAATTGAGGTCTCGATTCCCGCAGGCATCGATGACGGACAGCGTATCGCTCTGCGCGGCGAAGGACACGCTGGCTCAAACGGCGGCGTGTATGGCGACCTCTTAATTGAAATCAGCATCCGCCCCCACCCCGTCTTTGAACGGCGCGGCAATCATGTCTATTGCGAAATTCCCATCACCTTCACCGATGCGGCGCTCGGCGCGGATATTGACATTCCCTTACTTGACGGCACAACCGAAAAGTACAAAATCCCCGAAGGCACACAGACAGGCACTGCCTTCACGCTTCGCGGCAAGGGTGTCCCGTCAATCAATTCCCCCTCACGAAAGGGCGACCTTGTTTTCACCGTCATCGTAGAGGTTCCGCGCAACCTAAGCAGCGAGCAAAAGGAACTGCTCACCAAATTTGCCGAAACCTGTGGCGATAACAATAACGCCAAGAAAACAGGCTTTTTCAAAAAGCTCTTCAATAAGTAAACAGCATGAATCTGATATGCAAGCAGCTTGCAGAAAGGAAAAAGGACATGACAACCAAAAGAAGCTCCCGCATCATATCCATTCTTGCGCTTTCCCTTGCTTTCCTTTTCCTTTCGGTAGGTCTGCTTCCTGTCGCCGCACTCACCTATCCGTCAACCGAGGGCGTGCAATCCGCCCTGCTTTATAACATTGAAAGCGCATCCTCCCTGCTCGAAGCAGGTGCCGAGGAGAAGGTCGCCCCTTCCTCTGCCACCACCCTCATGACCGCCCTGCTTGCCTATGAGGCGCTCAATGAGCGCATGAGTGAAACCGTCACCCTTACCAAAGACATGGTAGAGGGAGTCAGTGGCTACGAGCTTAAGGCAGGCAATAAGCTGACAGTCAAGGCGCTCTTTCAAATCATGCTTCTGCGCGATGCCGACGATGCCGCGCTTGCACTTGCCGTTCTGGCAGCAGGCAGCGAAAAGAGCTTTGTCGCCAAAATGAACGAGCGCGCAAAAGCTCTCGGCATGACCGAAACCAATTACGCACACCCCTATTCCAACCCGTCGGATTCCTCGCGCACGACCGCAAGGGATACCGCCCTGCTCGCCTCGGCACTTTACGCAAACTCTGCCCTCCGCGAGCTTTGCGGTAAGGGACAGGCATCGGTCAAAATCGACAGTAAAACCATCACCGTGCGCAGTCGCTCGGCATTCGATTACTATAACGGATACTATGACTATCTCCGTTCAGACATCGGCGGTCTTGCCGTCAGCGAAGCCTCGGATATGCTCGTTGCCTATATCTCGGTCGACGAGCTGACCTATATCGCCGTCATTTTCGGCGCACCCGCTATCCGATGGGACGCCCTCTCGGAATCCTACATCACACCGCAGAATAACGCCTACGAAACAGCAATCAGACTGCTTGACTTCGCTAAAGAGGGCTTCTCCTTCCGTACCCTCATGCACGACTATCACATTGTCGGCGAGCTTCCCGTCACGCTTTCAAGACAAAGCGACACCGTCTCGGTCGTCCCTGCTCGCGACATCACCTGCTTCCTTCCCAATGATGTCGATATCACAAGCGAAATCACCTACAAATACAGCTATGATGTCAAAGAGCTTCGCGCACCTGTCAAGCTCGCGCAAAAGGTCGGAACAGTCAAGGTCTATATGGGTGACACACTGCTTGACGAGGTTGACCTCGTCACCAACCATACCGTCTCCAAGAGCCTGCTTGCAGAGCTTTTCTCCATGCTTGTCTATCTTCTGCTCCACCCCGTCACCCTGCTCCTCATCATCGGTGGCGCAACACTTTGGTTTTTGCGCCTGCTTCGCGCGGCACGCAAAGCATCCGCCATCAAGGCAGGTCAGCTTCGCACAGATAAGAAGTCAGAAGACAGCGATAACTAATCAAATAGGATAAAGGGCAGAGAAAATTCTCTGCCCTTTATCATTTATCGTAGCTTCAGCCTTCCTGTTCAAGCGCCCTCTCTAATAAGGAATCTATTTCCGCCATGCTCTCTGCAGAATTGATGAGCGCGCGCAAGGAAGCTGCCCCGCGCCTGCCGTGTAAATACGCCGCAAGCTGCTTGCGCGACTCTCGGACGGCAACAGCCTCGCCCTTCTCCTCCGACGCAAGCAAGACCTGCTCACGCGCCACAGAAAGCCTCCTTGCAAGAGTAGGCGGCTCGTACACCTCACCCAAGAGAGCCGCGCGAAGCTCGCCGAAAATAAACGGATTACCGACAGCGCCCCGCGCCACCATCACACCCGCACAACCACAGTCGTCAAGCAAGCGGCGACAGGCATCAATGCCCCGCACATCACCGTTCCCAATGACAGGTATAGATACCGCGCCTGCAACATCGGCAATCACTGCATAATCAGCCTCACCCGCATACATTTGCGCGCGCGTCCGTCCATGCACCGTCAGAAGCGAAGCACCGCCCGCCTCGCACGCATGGGCAACCTCGACAGCGTTGCGCTCATGCTCGTCCCAGCCTGCACGAATCTTCACGCTGACAGGCAAGGAAACTGCCATCCGCACCGCCTCCACGATTTTGCAGACAAGAGACGGCTGCCGCATCAGCGCACTTCCCTCTCTGTTGGATACAATCTTATGCACAGGGCAGCCCATGTTGATGTCAATGGCAACAGGCTGCAAGCCGCCTGCAAAGCCCTCCTCAATCCGTCGCGCCGCCTCTGCCATAAAGACAGGCTCACTGCCGAATATCTGGATTGCCACAGGCCCCTCCCCCTCAAAAATCCGCGCAAGAGGCGCTGTCTTTTTATCTCCGTAACAAATCGCCTTGGCAGAAACCATCTCGCTCACTGCATATTCCGCGCCCTCTCGGTGACATACCGTGCGCATCGCGTGGTCGGAATAGCCCGCCATCGGTCCAAGCGAAAGACCGAGAGGACAAACCGCTTCTCCAATCGAAAATCCCATCGTCTCCCCCTTATGCTGTATACTATCAAAAATTGATTCGATCGCTTCAATTATACCATAAGCAGACAACGAAAGCAAGCCTCTCACATTTTTTTGCATACCGCTGTCAAAACGCCCTGCACCGCTTTCCCACACAAAGTCACATTTTATCCATATAAAATGTCAATTTGCACA
>JAZRPF010000034.1:0-7629 GCA_045649045.1 Eubacteriales bacterium | reverse complement strand
AGAGATGGTGGCCTTTGTGCGTGAAATCGGCGAGCCTGCCTATCGCGCAAAGCAAATTATGACACATATTCTGCGCGGCGATTCGCCCGAGGAAATGACGACTCTTCCAAAGCTCTTGCGCGAAAAATTGCGCGAACGGGCGGTCTGGCGGTTGCCGAAGATTGTCGAAAAGCAGGTTTCCGCAAAGGACGGAACAATCAAATATTTGATGGAGCTTTCGGACGGTGAATGCGTCGAAAGTGTCCTCATGTCCTATAAGCACGGTCATTCGCTTTGCATTTCAAGTCAGGTCGGATGCCGTATGGGATGCCGCTTTTGTGCATCGACACTCGGAGGCCGTGTACGCGACCTTTATGCATCCGAGATGCTCGGTCAGGTGATTGCGGCACAAAAGGAGTCGGGAAACCGTGTGGCGAGCATTGTCATGATGGGTATTGGTGAGCCACTCGACAATTATGAGCAGGCAGTTCTATTCATTCGCCGCGTTACATCTCCCGATAGCCTGAATATCGGCGCAAGACACATTTCACTTTCGACCTGCGGTGTGGTCCCGGGCATCTACCGTCTTGCAGAGGAGGACCTTGCTATCACCCTCTCAATTTCGCTTCATGCGGCAACCGACGATGCGCGTTCCTCGATTATGCCCATCAACAACGCCTATCCTTTGCATGAGCTTCTCGTCGCTGTGTCGGATTATTTTCAAAAAACAGGGCGCAGAATCTCGTTTGAATACACCTTGCTTGCAGGAGAAAATGACACCGAGGAGCACGCCGACAGACTGGCGAAGCTTTTACACCGTTACCTTTCACCCGCACCCATTCATGTCAATTTGATTCGTGTGAACGAAGTGAAAGAGACGGGCTTTCGGCACGGCGATAAAAAGAGTGCAGAGCTTTTTGCAAGTGCGCTGAAGAGGCGAGGCATCAACGCGACCTTGCGCCGCCGTCTCGGTGCGGATGTCGATGCCGCGTGCGGTCAGCTCCGTCGTAAAAATGCGGCAGGAAGTCAACAAAAGGACAATTAATTTTCAGGATTTCAAGCAATATTATCCAAGAAGGAAGCAATATGGAATATTACGCAGTCAGCGATATCGGTCGGTGTCGCAACGAAAATCAGGACACCTTTGGAAGCATTGGCGAGGGAGGCTTTTTCTTTGCCATTGTCTGTGATGGCATGGGAGGGGCAGCCGCAGGTAAGCAGGCGGCAGAGCTTGCCTGTGCCACCGCTATTGAAACGGTTTCACAGATGCTTGGCGATACACATAAGGGAACGGCACCCCGTCTTCTCACTGCCTATGAAAGTAAGCGCATTTTGCGCGAGGCGCTTGAGCGTGCAAATCAAGCGGTTTACAGCGAATCCAAGACCGATGCCGATAAACACGGTATGGGTACAACGGTTGCCGCCGTTCTTTTCTATTACGGTCATGCATATACAATGCATGTCGGTGATAGCCGCATTTATCTGATGCGCGGGGGCGCACTTTCAAGATTGACCGAAGACCATTCTGTTGTACAAATGATGGTTGACACGGGAGAAATCACAGAGGAAGAGGCGAGAATTCATCCGTCGCGCAATATGATAACACGCGCTGTCGGAGTCGGTGAACAGGTAAGTGCTGATTATGGAACTGTGAATTTACAGTCGGGAGATATCTTTCTCCTTTGCAGTGACGGCTTGACAGGCATGGTTGGCGATAGCTATATTGAAAATGTTTTGCTTGCCCCAAAGGCACTTTCGGTTAAGACAAATGCATTGATTTCCGCAGCACTTGATGCGGGCGGTGAGGATAATGTGACTGTTTTTCTTGCCGAGTGCGGCGAGGACGATGTTTCATCTGTCTGGGAGGCGCTGACCGATGTGCGTACAGAGGATATCACGGTAGCATATGCCTTTGATGACGAGGAAGAAGAAATCAAGAGTGGCAGGGAGGACTTTGAATAATGACACCGCGCAATTATATCGGTAAATTGATAGACGGCCGTTATCAGATAATTGGCCGTGTTGGGCTTGGTGGCTCTGCCCGAGTTTACCGCGCCCGCGATATTTTGATGAACCGTACTGTTGCTTTGAAGGTTCTGGAAGAGGATGAAACCCTCTACCGTATAAATTCCCGCAGTTTTGAAACCGAGGTTGAAGCCATATCCAAGCTCTCCCATCCAAACATTGTGACAATTTACGATGTTTCGATGCGTGGAAGCGTGAAATATATTGTGATGGAATTTGTTGACGGCATCACTTTGAGAGAATATCTGAATTTTCAGATCGTGCTTTGCACGGAGGAGGTTTTCTCCTGTGCCAAGCAGATTCTGGCGGCACTTGAAAATGCACATGAAAATGGCATTATACATCGCGATATCAAGCCGCAAAATGTAATGATTCTCAAATCAGGTCAGGTCAAGGTTGCCGATTTCGGCATTGCGAGGCTCCCTGATGCCGATAACTTCAAGCTGGATGACCGTGCAGTCGGCACCGTTCATTATATCAGCCCCGAGCAAGCATCGGGCTTGGCTGTTGATGAACGCAGCGACCTTTATTCACTCGGTGTCCTGATGTATGAAATGGCAACGGGAAGCCGCCCCTTTGAAGCGGCAGATGCATCGACTGTTGCGATGATGCAGGTCTCTGATGAGCCTGCACGCCCGCGCATTCTGTGTCCTGATATTTCACCTGCACTTGAACAAATTATCCTGCGCGCAATGCGTAAGGAACCATCTGAACGCTATGAAAGTGCAGAGGATATGCTTCGTGCCGTCTTGCGCGCGGAAAAGCATCCCACGAACACTTTTTCGGATGATTCTGCATCGCATACAGGTACAGCTCTAACAGGAAAAATCGGTTTTCTGCGCCGATTTTTCGGTCATCACAAGCAGGAGGAGAACGGTGTCTCTATTGACGGTACTTTTGAATCGGATATCCTGGAAAATCAAGAAATAACAGATGATACAGACGATATCACAGAGGAGGAAAGCATGAAGGTGATTTTGGATAGAGAAGGCTATGAGCGCAAGTCCAGGCGACAGTCGCAAGCGGCAGAGAAAGAGGTTGACAGCGTTTCTTTTGAGGCACTTGAATCGGAAGAGCACGCGGACGAGAATGACGAAAAGCAGGACACAGTGCTCTTTACCCGAGTCGGTGAAACAAATACGGCTACCTCTGAATCTGTAGCTCAAGATGAAGAAGAGCAGGTGCGCACAGAAGAGGTCGGTAATCCTGTATCCGATACTAAAATTGAGGATGTTCTCTTCTTGGAGATGCAGGATGAAGATGCTGAAATTGAAGAAGACGGTCTTGATGTTCCCGCATTTGTGCAGGAGCGCTTTGAAAGATCTCAAAATGTCAATGGTTGTTTACAAGAAAAACCGGCTTCAGATGAGGAGCCTTGTGAGGAAGAGAGGTCTGCCGATTCCTCTGATACTGTGATGTTCCATATTGTCGGTGGCGAAGAAGTCGCTGATGGAGCGAAGCCCTTTGAACTGCTGGTAGATGAAGTGGATATTGATGGAGCGAAGGTTGACCAAACGCAAGAAAACGAAGAGGAATCGGATGGAGCGGATGCTGATGATATGTCCGCTTTTGCCACGGAAGTTAATGTGGCGGTAATCGAAGAGGTTGACATTGATGATGTGAAGCAAGACGAGCCTCGTGCCGATGAAGCTGAAGCAATACTTGCCGCTGCTAATCAAAAAATGCTTGAGGCTGAACAAAAGATGGAAGAGGCACGGCTTTTACTTTGCGATGCAGCCGAAGCGAAAGATGAACTGACTGCAAGGCAGGCCTCTCTTGATGAGAAAGAAACGGAAATTGATGAAAAATGCCAAAAGCTGACCGACAGAGAAAAGTTGCTTGCGGAGCAGGAAGCCGCGCTTCTGGAACGCGAGGAAACGCTTAACAGACAATTTGCCGAAAATGAGAAAAATGTGGCGACGCTGGTTTCAAGGCTCGCGGAGGCTGAAAATGCCGCAGAGGAGGCAGCAATTGCGGCGGCTGCCGCCGAACAGGCATTGGCTGATGCCGAGCAAGAGAAGAAAGAAACAGAAGAGAAGAGGGAGAAGCAACCGGTGGTGGTGTCTCCTTGCAGTCAAATGCCGCTTTGGAAAAAGCTTGTCCTCCCCGTTTCTTGCGGTGTGCTGGCAGTGGCACTTTGCCTGTCGCTTTGGTATAGCGGTATTCTGTTCGGTGTTCGTGTGCCAAGCATCGCCACATATAACGGCGAGAGTGAGATAAACGGCCTGAAAATTGAAGTGACCTATGTCAAGGATTATGCTGCCAAAGGAACCGTTCTTTCACAGGCACCTGCGGCAGGCCTTGTGCGCGGTGATACCGACAAGGTTCATCTTGTTGTCAGCGAGGGTGGGCGCTCTATTTATGAAAAGCACCGCACGGAGTTTGATGAGAATCTGATAGGTCAAACACTCTCTCATGCTACGAGCTTCCTCAATCTTGTTGAAGCGCAGAACACCAATCATCCAAACAGCATTCTCACGGTTTCCCGAGCTGATGCAACTGTTCCTGCAGGCCGCGTTTGCTCATATGACATTTTGTTTGCAGACGAGACGGGCAAAACGACAATTATTCTTTACATCAGTACAGGCGCAAATGAATAAAATAAATCATGTAACAGACGAGATATCGCAGGGACGGGTGGTCGGTTGTCTTGGTGGTCTTTATGAGGTAGAAACGGTGGATAACGCGCGCGTTTTTTGCCATGCGCGCGGTGCATTCCGTCATGAAGAAACCAGAGTGCTTGTCGGAGATATCGTGACACTTGAGTATTTGGCTGACGGCAGTGTGGTTATCAATGAGATTGCCAAACGCAAAAATTCATTGATTCGTCCAAGACTTGCTAATCTTGACCATCTGACTGCCGTATTGGCGGCAAAGAATCCGCTTCCTATGCCGGATACTCTTGATAAATTACTTGCCATTTGTGCGCACAACGGCATTGATGCATCGATTGTTTTGACAAAATGCGATTTGACGGGCGGTCACGCACCGACAATTGATGCGGACTGTCCCCCGATTGATGAGGTTTATCGTCTCGCGGGCTATCCTGTTTTTTGCCTCTCCTCAATGACAGGAGAAGGTATTGAAAAATATGAAAGCTTTATTCGCGGGAAATTACGGGACGGCAATACTGTTGCCTTTGCGGGCGCATCGGGTGTTGGAAAATCGACATTGCTCAACCGTCTCTTTCCGCATATCAATTGTGAAACAGGAAGCGTCAGCGAAAAAATCAATCGCGGACGGCATACGACTCGTGCGGTTACACTTTTTTCGACAGACGGTGGCTTTGTTGCCGATACCCCCGGTTTCAGCATGCTCGATTTTATTCGCTTCGACTTTTTTTCACTTGATGAGCTCCCGCTTACCTTTCCCGAAATTGTGGCACGCATCGGAGAATGCCGCTACGCCGATTGCTCACACACCTCTGAGGAGGGGTGCGCAGTTATCGAAGCATTGAAGGCGGGGAAAATCGCGCCATCGCGCCACCGCTCCTATGTTGCGCTTTATGATATTCTTAAGAAAAAGCAACGCGATATCTATAAGTAATCCTTGTTCTCCTGTGTATACACAATTATCCTATTGGAAACAAATTGGCGTGCAGTCATGCACGCCAATTTGTTTGTTTGGCAAAGCAGTACCGCAATTTTAGCAGAAAAAGACTTGAATGTCAGGCAAAAATATCATATGAGTCATCGTATCTTGGCGATAAAATGAAAAAAAGTCCTGTTTTGCGATGAGTCCCCCCCTCTGCGCTTGAAACATTCCGTAATGACTATACAAGTGTTCAGTGCACAACCCCCATCAATGTCCCCGATCCCCTCCGCGGGCTTCGTAGACGCTGCAAATAATAACTATGCTCTCACCGCCGATTCCCCCATCCTCCAAGGCATCAAGGGCTTCGAATCCATCGCCTTCGATAGAATCGGTACACTCCGCGACTAATCCCTGTTACCATCCCCCTCGCGCCCTCTGCTCAAAAAAGAGCAGAGGGCGCTCTTTTCTTATCTTCACCATAAAAACCTCACCTACACATCTTGTATTCCTCATGAAAATATGCTATAATCTCATCGTAGATACAAAAAACAAAGGATAGATTATAAAATAAATCAGGGAAGGAGCAGACAATGAAAATCACCAAAGAAACCTTCAAGAAAATCATCCGCTTCATCGCCAATCCCCGTCTGCTTCTCTGCATCGGTATCGCCTGGCTCATCACAAACGGCTGGTCCTATATCCTCGGCACAATCGGCATCCTGCTCAATATCCGTTGGATGCAAATCGTTGCAGGTGCTTACCTCACATTCCTGTGGCTTCCCATTTCACCCGAAAAAATCGTCACCATCGCTATCGCTATTCTTCTGCTTCGCCGCCTCTTCCCGCACGATGAAAAAACACTCGGCGTCCTCAAGGAGCTTCGCGAAAAGGGAAGAATGAAAAAGGAAGAGCTTCGTCAGAGAAAAAAGCAAAGAAAGCTCGAAAAGCAAAACGCAAAGCAGACAAAGACACAAACCAAAAAGCAAAAATCCTCTGAATAACTTTGTCAATTCTATTATGCAGAACCTCTTGCCTGCTTGCCATCATCAAAAATTCATAAGCAAAACGCGGCTACGGCTCGGCTGTAGCCGCACTTTTTTGTCTAAAAAACGCACCTGCGTCAATGTTTCGTCAATGCCTCAATTGAATTTGACACTTTTGTCTATATTCAACAAAAAAATAAGTAAAATTTTATACATTTTATCTGTTGCAATCTTGAAAAAAGTGTGGTATAATACAATAGTAGTATTATACATAAGTGTTTGTGTGCCCAACCTGCCCTCAAAAAGCATCGAAGCACGCAGGCACAAATTAAAAAAGGAGAATTTCCATCATGAAGAAAAGACTACTCTCTTTGCTTCTCGCTGTCCTGATGGTTGCATCCGCGGTTTCGCCCCTTGTGTTCACCTCAACCGCAAGCGATGGCACATCACCTTCAAGCACAGCCACAGAAGCAGCGCCTATTACAAAATATGAAGATTTGTATGTTGACGGCGCAATCCTTGTCTGGAATGCACAAGGCAAAACATTGACGCTTGACGCGAGCGGCAATGCAGTCATTGCCAAGACAACTTTGGGCTCTGACCTGATATTGACCAAGCTTGAGTCCGACAGGGCAAGCGCGCGAATCGTTAACGGCGCACTTGAACTTATCGACTATAAACTCAATGGCTACATCTATTCACATGACAACAAAACACACGAGCTGTCTGATGAAGCAATTGTTGGCAAAAAATACACATGGACAACAAGCCTGACCTTTCAGCGTCTTGACGAGAGCTTCTACAACGCAGACGCGAAGGCTTACGGCTTCTCCGCAAATGGCGGTGTAGGTACAGCTGATAAGTTTACGCTTGGTAGCGACGGTTACAACTTCTTCCAAACCGCGATGCTTAATGTTTACCCTGCTTCTACCCGCTTCATTTCCAAGGATAACCTTGCCCGTCATGATGCCTGGGCAGGACAGTACAAGGCTGCCACAGGGAATGCGACCTTGCGGGCAGATACCTGGATGAGAATTCATAAGCAGGACTATGATGCCTTGGTTTCTAATGCAACCTATGGCACTGCTGTCGCTACAGGTACAGCACT
>JAZRPF010000033.1:0-9431 GCA_045649045.1 Eubacteriales bacterium | reverse complement strand
GCTTGGCCCCCGACTTCCAAGCAAAAAGGCATCGGTTGTTACCGATTCCTTTTTGCTTGGTGACCCGTACGGGAATCGAACCCATGTTTTCGCCGTGAGAGGGCGATGTCTTAGCCTCTTGACCAACGGGCCTTTTCAATGGAACAATGGTATTATATCATATGATTTCAAAAAAATCAAGGGGGTTTTGAATCTTTTTTTGACTTTTTTTATTTTTGTGTATTTTGTCCGAAAAAATGGGGAATCATGATAGTTTGTACTTCAAAATCATGATTCCCCATCATTTTGTTAATAGAAGCGGGATCAGGCGGTGACGATGTTCGCTGCTTTTTGCAGATTGAGCTTCTGAATGGCATTTTCCCGCATTTTGTACTTCAGAATCTTGCCTGCATCGTTCATCGGGAAGGTGTCGACAAAGTCAATGTAGCGCGGAACCTTATGGCGTGCCATGTGCGAATTGACATATGCCTTCATTTCGTCCTCGGTCATCGTTTCACCGTCCTTTAAGATGATACAAGCCATAATTTCCTCGCCGTACTGCTCGTCGGGAACGCCGATGACCTGCACATCCTTGACCTTCGGGTGTGTATAGATGAATTCTTCGATTTCCTTCGGATAGATGTTTTCGCCGCCACGGATAATCATATCCTTCAAGCGACCTGTAATGCGGTAGTTGCCCTCGGGCGTTTCACAGGCAAGGTCACCCGTGTGAAGCCAGCCATCACTGTCAATAGCGGCGGCGGGTGCTTGCGGCATCTTATAATAGCCCTTCATAATGTTATAGCCACGCGCCACAAATTCGCCGACCTCTCCGACGGGCATTTCCTCGCCCGTTTCGGGATTGACAATCTTGCATTCAATTTCGGGAAGCGCACGGCCGACCGTACCGACACGCACTTCAATCGGATCATCGGCAAAGCTCATGGTACAGCCGGGTGAAGCCTCAGTCTGACCGTAGACAATGGTGATTTCATCCATGTGCATCTTCTGGACAACATCCTGCATGACAGAAATCGGGCAAGGACTACCTGCCATGATACCTGTACGCATATAGGAGAAGTCGGTCTTCTTGAAATCCTCATGCTCTAACAGCGCAATAAACATGGTCGGCACACCGTGAAAGGCAGTAATATGCTCATTGTGAATACACGCCAGTGCAGGCTTCGGTGAGAAGTAGGGAAGCGGGAGCAGAGTGGCGGCGTGTGTCATGGCGGCGGTCATTGCCAGCACCATGCCAAAGCAATGGAACATCGGCACCTGAATCATCATGCGGTCAGCAGTGGAGAGATCCATGCGATCGCCAATGCACTTGCCGTTGTTGACAATATTATAGTGCGTCAGCATGACGCCCTTGGGGAAGCCTGTTGTGCCAGAGGTGTACTGCATATTGCAGACATCCTTCGGAGATACAGTGGCGGCAAGGCGGTAGACCTCGTCAAGCGGAATGCGCTCGGCAAGCTCCATCGCTTCCTCCCATGCAAGACCGCCCTTCATCTTAAAGCCAACCGTGACAACATTGCGTAAGAAGGGAAGTCTTTTACTGTGAAGCGGTGCTGCCGCATTTTTTCTCTTGATTTCGGGACAGATCTCGTTGATAATTTCATTGTAATTTGAATCGCGGAAGCCATCCACCATAATCAGCGTATGGGTATCCGACTGGCGCAGGATATATTCTGCCTCGTGAATTTTGTACGCCGTATTCATGGAAACGAGCACCGCGCCGATTTTGGTAACTGACCAGAATGCAATATACCATTCCGGCACATTGGTTGCCCATACAGCGACATGGTGACCCGGCTTTACGCCCATGGCAATCAGCGCGCGGGCGAATCTGTCGACATCGTCGCGGAATTCGCTATAAGTGCGGGTGTAATTCAAGGTCGTGTATTTGAAAGCATATTGGTCGGGAAATTCGTCCACCATTTTGTCGAGCACCTCCGAGAAGGTTGCTTCGATAAGGGCTTCCTTTTTCCAGACAAATTGACCTGTATGGCGTTTGTTCTCATAGAGAAAGCTCTTGGTTGCCGAGGGGGACACATAGCGCGACATATAGGTTTCATAGTGCGAGAAAACGACATCCATTTCAGGCAGTTCGGGCATCCATTCAGGTGTCCATTCGAGTGAGAGAAAGCCGTCATAGTTGATAGAGGAGAGTGCATTCATCATGTTGGCAATCGGCAAATCTCCTTCGCCGACCAGACGGTAGCCGTCGGTTGTTGAATCCTTGATATGCACATGCTTGATATAAGCACCCAGATTGCGCACGGTGATGTCGGGCGACTCGCCAAAGTCGCGATAGGGATGGTGGAAATCCCAAAGTGCGCCAAGGTTATCGTCGGCAAAGCTGTCAAGAAGGTCGCGAAGTGCCTCGGTATTGGCAAATGCCCCCAATGTTTCGACGAGCAGGGTGACACCGCGTTCGGTCGCATAGGGTAAAAGCTTTTCAAGGCGTGCGCTTGCCATCTCTGCGGCATTTTCCGCTTTGTTTTGCGCGTGAATACGCACAAAGGGAATACGGAGCATTTCAGCAAGGTCAATACAGGAGGAAATTTCCGCTTCAATTTCCGCACTGTTTTCACCTGCAAGGTCGGTTACCGAGTCCATGCAGGCAAGATGAAGGTTCTTTTCATAAAGTGCGCGCAGGGTAGCAGGCGCGGTTTTTTGGTGGAAGGGACCGCCCTTTTCTGTCCATTCGGTACCCTTGATATCGTGAAGCTCAATGCCTTGAAATTCAAGTGCGACTGCCGCATTGACAAAATCATCCCAGTGGTAGTCAGACCAACCTTTGATGGAAAAAGAAAGTTTCACGGGTTGCCTCCTCAATTTTCTTCAAATACAATTTTGTTGAGTGCATTCAAGTAAGCGCGAATGCTGGCGCCGATAATGTCTGTCGAAACGCCCTGTCCTGAATAGAGCTTACCGCCAAAACGCAGCTTGACAAGCGCAGAGCCGATTGCACCGCGTCCCTCTGTGACCGACTGAATCTGGAAGTCGTCAAGCTCATAATGATGACCGACAATTTGCTCAATGGCAAGGAAGGCGGCGTCAATCGGGCCGTCGCCGAGGCAAACACCGTTCAAGGTGTGTCCCTGCCGCGAAAGCACGATGTTGGCGCTGGATGAGAAGACATTACCGCTGTTGATGACATAGCTTTCGAGGCGGTAGGTCGGCGGTACCTGAAGCGCGGCTGTCGCAACAATAGCATCAAGCTCCTTGATACTGACCTGCTTCTTGAGTGCAATGGCATGGAATGCCTCGTAAACCTTGCTCATATCTTCCTTGGAAAGCTCATAGCCGAGCGAAGCGACAGCTCTTGCAACGGCTTCAAGGTCATCATCGGCATTCAGGGGGATTTCGTTGATGTTGGCTTGCGAGTGCGAATCGCTCATTGATTGTTTGCCGTTCAAAATGCGTTCGATGCGTGCGGTGACGCGTTGCATTTCAGTGATGGAGAGCGAAGCGGTGATAGCAAGCTCCGAGCCGCGCAGACGAAGCACTGTGCCCAGCATTTCGCTTGATAAAAGCGATTTGCAGGCGATAGCGGTCTTGATTTCGGATGCACCTGCAAGAATTGCAGAAACAGCAGATGCACAGGACATTCCCATTTCATCCGAAACGAGAATACCGAGCGAAACACCTTCAAGTGAGGGGACACTCTCGCGTACATTTGTCAGCAGTGCGGCAAATTCGGTCGGGAGCATATGTCCTGCATCATCGCAGAGAGTGACTGTCGTCGCGCCTGCATCAATGGCCACTGCGATGGCGTTGGTTAAAAATTGCGGCTCTGTGCGTGTGGCATCGCGAATGACAAATTCAACATCGGCACAGCGCGCACGGCAAAGTGTAACCTGCGCTTTGATAAATTCAAGCATGGCAGGTGCTTTCTTGTGGCAAACATATTCCATTTGCGCAGGCGAGAGGGGAAGGACAACCTGCAAGCGCGGCTTCGGTGCGCTTTTCAATGCATTGAATGCAATGTCAACTTCCTCAGCGGTCATACCTGTCGGCAATGCCAAAATGCTTTCGGTGACAACCGAAGCGCAGGACTTGACAAGCAGGGTATCTACCGTCTCGTTTTCAATCAGGGGCAGCTCGATGACAGAGGTGTGCAGTCTGTCAAGCAATTTCACAATTTCAATTTTTTCCTTAAAAGTAAGGGGATTCTCTGTCGAACGGTGCATTTTCAGCGTGACATCCGAAATCATAATGCTTTTCATAATGATATACCTTTCGTCCCGTATTGTTGATTGCACGCAGCCCTCGGGGATAAGCCGCGCCGTCAGATAGGGAAATAAAAAATCCCTTGGAAATCATTTCCAAGGGACGAAACAAGCAGTTCGTGGTACCACCCTAATTCATTGCATACAATAAAGATGCAACCTCTTTTTCGGATTCTGACAAATCCTTCGCCATGATAACGGGGCATCCGTCATTTCTTACTATCGGTTCAGAAATGCTACTCGGGAACGAGACCGCAAACAATCTTTGTACCGAATTTTCAGCACCCATCGGCTCTCTGTGACAGACAATTGTTTGCTTAATTCCGTCAATGTATTTTTCAATATGAAAACATCATACCATGTTTTTTTCGCTTTGTCAAGTCTTTTTTTGTTTTTTTACAATTTTTTGCAAATCAGGATTGATATATTTTTGTCAATATATGAACATGCTGTTAAATTTATACAATTTTTATCTGATACTCTTGCAAGAAGAAAAAAAGTATGTTATACTGAAATAGTCCTTTTGTGAAAAACTATATTCTAAATAAGGAGACCTAATTTTATGACCAACAACAAGTATGTTCTCGGTTGGATTGATGAGATGGCTGCCATGACACAGCCTGACAGAATCGTTTGGATTGACGGTTCCGAGGAACAGGCAGAGAAGCTGCGTGAAGAGGCTTGCTCGACGGGCGAGATGATTCGCTTGAATCAGGAAGTTCTCCCCGGCTGCTATCTCCACAGAACTGCTGTCAACGATGTTGCGCGTGTTGAAAACCGCACTTTTATCTGCACCACGAAAAAAGAGGATGCAGGCAATATCAACAATTGGATGGCTCCCTCCGAATGCTATGAAAAGCTTTCCAAGCTCTATCGTGGCTCTATGAAGGGCAAGACCATGTATGTTATTCCTTATTCCATGGGTATTGTCGGCAGTGATTTTGCCAAGTACGGCATTGAACTGACTGACTCCATCTATGTCGTATTGAATATGCTCATTATGACGCGCGTCGGTACCGATGTCATTGAGGCAATGGGTGACGACAGCGGCTTTATCAAGGGCCTGCACGCAAGGGCAGAGCTTGATGAAGAGAACAGATATATCTGCCATTTCCCCGAGGACAACACCATTTGGTCTGTCAACTCCGGCTACGGCGGAAATGTATTGCTCGGTAAGAAGTGCTTTGCACTTCGTATTGCATCCTACCTCGGCAGAAAAGAGGGCTGGATGGCAGAGCATATGCTCATTCTCGGTATTGAGAATCCCGAGGGCGAGATCAAATATATCTCGGCAGCTTTCCCCTCCGCTTGCGGTAAGACCAACCTCGCGATGCTGATTCCGCCCGAATACTACAAGAAGAAGGGCTACAAGGTCTGGTGCGTCGGTGATGATATTGCATGGCTCCGCATTGGCAAGGACGGTCGTCTCTGGGCTGTCAACCCTGAAAACGGCTTCTTCGGCGTTGCTCCCGGTACAAACGAGCATTCCAACTACAATGCTTTGGCAACCACTCGCCGCGATACCATCTTCACCAATGTTGTGCATGACCTTGACAACAATACTGTTTGGTGGGAAGGCCTTGACAACAATCCTCCTGCAAATGCAATGGATTGGAAGGGCAACACATGGGATTACAAGAAGTACGATAAGAAGGATAAGTCCACTTGCGGTGCGCATCCCAACTCCCGCTTTACTGCAAAGGCTATCAACTGCCCCTGCATTTCCGATAAGTTCAACGATCCCGCAGGTGTGCCGATTACCGCTATTGTATTCGGTGGCCGTCGCGCAAAGACTGCTCCCTTGGTTTACGAATCAATGGGCTGGCAGCACGGTACCTTCGTTGGTTCTATCATGGCATCCGAAACAACCGCAGCAGCAGCAGGTGCTGTTGGTGTTGTTCGTCGTGACCCGATGGCAATGCGTCCCTTCGTCGGCTATGATATGGGCGACTATTGGGCACATTGGCTGAATATCGGTAAGAAAATCCCGAATCCTCCGAAAATCTTTAATGTCAACTGGTTCCGCACCGATGATGAAGGTCACTTCATCTGGCCGGGCTTTGGCGACAATATGCGCGTTCTGATGTGGATTCTTGCGCGTTGCGAGGGTAAGGTTGATGCAAAGGAAACCGCCATCGGTTATATTCCTTATGTCAAGGACCTTGACCTGAACGGTCTTGATATCTCGGCTGATGTTGTTGAAGGACTGCTTGATGTTGATAAGGCACTCTGGAAAGAGGATGCCGCAGGCATTAAGGAATTCTATCAGATGGTCGGCGACCGCGTACCGAAGGAAATGTACGACGAGCTTGCTGCTCTTGAAGCGCGTCTTTCCAACTGATTTCATTGAGGGTGATGCTTTGACATCACCCTCTTTCATAATATGGCGAGTGACATTCAAAACAAAGAACCGTCTATGGCACTGATAGATGTGCCATAGACGGTTCTTTTTCGTTTGCAAAGAGAATGGTAATTTGGTTTTTAACCTAATTTTTTGAGTGCCTCGCAAAGCGCCACTCTCGTGTCGCGATATTTGGCGAGCTTATTGCGCTCACCGTCAACGACAGCGGCAGGTGCTTTGGCAACAAAGCCTTCATTTGAGAGCTTCTTTTCAATGCGCTCAATTTCAGAATCGGTCTTTTTAAGCTCGGCATTCAGACGCTCGCGCTCCTTGTCCAAATCCACCATATCGGACATGGGGATGAAGGCGGTGGCGGCATTGGTGACGATGTTCACGGCATCATCCTCTTCGTAGGCATCGGTGATAATCAGCTCCGAGGTGCTTGCCAGCTTCATAAAGAAGGGGGCGGTAGCGGAGAAGGAATCGGGGTATTTTGTGACGAGATAGACCTTCGTCTTGCGGGATGGCGGAACATTCATTTCGGAACGGCGGCCGCGAATGGCGCGAATCATGTTGATAACGCGGTCCATTGACTCTTCTTCGGCAGGGAAGCAAAGCTCCTTCTGATGAGAGGGGAATTCGCTAATCATGATGCTCTCGTCGGTATGCGGCAGGCAGGAATAGATTTCCTCGGTGATGAAGGGCATATAGGGATGCAGAAGCTTCAAAATGCCTGTCAGAACATAAATCAGGACACGGCGTGCCGTATCTGCCTCTTCGGTATCGGGCTGTGAAAGACGGCTCTTGCAAAGCTCGATATACCAGTCACAGAAAATATCCCAGATGAAGTCATAGAGCGAGGAAAGTGCAATGCCGACCTCATACTTGTCAAGCGCTTCGCAAACACCCTTTGTCAGCTCGTTGAAGCGAGAGAGAATCCACTTGTCCTCAACTGCCAGCTTGTCAGATTCGGGCAGAGCATAGTCATCAGGCTCGTTGCCTGTCAGATTCATGAGGACAAAGCGAGAGGCATTCCAGAGCTTATTGGCAAAATTGCGCGCCGACTCGATTTTTTCATCCGAAAAACGCATATCGTTTCCGGGAGAGTTGCCCGAGGCAAGCGCAAAGCGGAGGGCATCGGCGCCGTACTTGTCAATAATCTGCAAGGGGTCAATGCCGTTGCCAAGCGACTTGGACATCTTGCGTCCCTGTGCGTCGCGTACAAGACCGTGAATGAAGACATCGGGGAACGGAATTTCATCCATAAACTCAATGCCCATGAAAATCATCTTGGAAACCCAGAAGGTGATGATATCGTATGCTGTCACAAGCACACTTGTCGGGTAATATTTCTGAAGGTCGTCTGTCTTGTCGGGCCAGCCCATTGTTGAGAAGGGCCAGAGAGCAGAGGAAAACCATGTGTCAAGCACATCGTCATCCTGACGCATATGCTTGCTGCCGCACTTCGGGCAGACGGTGACATCCTGCTCGGCAACCGTCATTTCGCCGCAGTCATCGCAGTAGTAGGCAGGAATACGGTGTCCCCACCAAAGCTGACGGGAAACGCACCAATCGCGGATGTTTTCCATCCAGTTCAGGTAAATCTTGGAGAAGCGGTCGGGAATGTAGCGAATATCGCCTTCCTTCACCACGCGGATAGCAGGCTCTGCCAGGGGCTTCATGCGGACAAACCATTGCTTGCTCGCAAGAGGCTCAATGACAGTACCGCAGCGGTAGCAATGTGCGACCGCATGAACGCAAGGCTCAATCTTCACAAGAAGTCCTGCGGCATCAAGGTCCTCGACTATTTTCTTGCGGGCGTCATATCTGTCCATGCCGAAGTAAGCGCCTTCGGCACTGATTTTGCCGTTGCCGTCCAAAATGATGATGTTTTCAAGATTGTGGCGGATGCCTGTTTCAAAGTCGTTCGGGTCATGGGCGGGCGTGATTTTCACACAGCCTGTACCAAATTCAGGCTCGACTGCCTCATCGGCAACGACGGGAATCTCGCGGCCGACAAGCGGCAAAATCAGCATTTTGCCGACAAGCTCACGGTATCTTTCGTCATCGGGGTGTACTGCAACGGCGGTATCGCCAAGCAAGGTTTCGGGACGGGTGGTTGCCACGATGACATAGGTATCCTTCTGGTCCTTAATGGGATAGCGGACATGATAGAATGCGCCGTCCGAATCCTTATGCTCAATTTCGGCATCCGAAAGAGCAGTGTTACAGCGCGGGCACCAGTTGGTGATACGCAAGCCCTTGTAAATCAGTCCCTTGTCATAAAGCGACACAAAAACCTTCTTGACGGCACGGGAGAGATTCTCGTCCATTGTGAAGCGCTCACGCGAAAAGTCACATGACGAGCCGAGCTTTTTGAGCTGATTGATGATGCGATTGCCGTAGGCGTTCTTCCATTCCCAGACCAGCTTCAGAAATTCCTCGCGTCCGATATCGTGGCGTGAAAGCCCCTTTTCCACACGCAGATTTTCCTCGACCTTGATTTGTGTGGCGATACCTGCATGGTCGGTGCCGGGCACCCAAAGAGTGCTGTAGCCCTGCATTCTTTTTGCGCGGACAAGAATGTCCTGCAGGGTGTTATTGAGAGCGTGTCCCATATGGAGCTGGCCTGTGACATTCGGGGGCGGAATGACCACCGAGAAGTTCTTGCCGTTTTTGGATTCCTTCGGCTCAAAATAGCCTTTTTCGCACCAGTTTTGATAGATGCGGTCCTCAAAATCCGAGGGAGTATAGGTTTTGGGTAATTCTCGTCTCATGAGATTTTATCCTTTCTGATTTTGCAGTTGGTCAAAAGCATATAAAAAGCGCCCCGAGCAAGCCGTCGGGGCGCTTTGTGCGCGGTACCACCC
>JAZRPF010000032.1:0-3621 GCA_045649045.1 Eubacteriales bacterium | reverse complement strand
CAAATTTCGACTGCCTTCTCTGCCGTCTCTGCCTGTGCAATGACGAAGCCGATGCGGTCGGTACTGCTACCGATAAGGCCGACGGTATCGCCGACATTTTTGGTAAAGGAAATTTCGCGGACGCCCTCAATTTTCTTGGCCTCTTCGACGCCGTCAATGCTTGAAATGACGCCACTTTCGGCGTGGAAATAGCGAATGGCGCTGCCGCATTGCAGAGTGGGGGTGAGGTCGGGCTTTTCGCCGCAAGCGACATCCATCGTCGCGCGAATCATGTCAATTCCTGTTGACAGTGGAACGAGATGCGTGGTGATACAGTCACCGCCCATACGCGCGCCAAGCTCGACCATTTTCGGTCCGTTTGCGGTATACATGATTTCGACATGGGCAGGGCCGTTCTTGATACCGACCGAGAGGACGGCGCGCGAGGCGAGGTCCCCTATTTGACTGACGGCAGTATCGCCGAGGCGGCAGGGCTGACTGTGTCCCATTTCAACGAAGTGGGGAGCGCCCGTTGTGAGCTTATCGGTAACTTGCAGAATGTGGGGAGTGCCGTCGGTAACCATGACCTCGACGCTGACCTCACTGCCCTGCATAAATTCCTCAATGATGACGCCGCCGCCGCGCGATTCGTTTCTGGTGTAGGCGTATTCCTTTTCAAGCTCTGTGAGCGAGTGGCAAAGCACGACGCCACGGCTGCCTGAATTATCGGTAGGCTTCATGATGCAGGGGAAGGTGACCTGTCCCTTGACTGCATTGAAGGTCTCTTCATTTTCTGCGATATAGAACCACGGGTGCTCGACGCCGTGTGCCTCGAAGGTGCGAATCATCTCGCCCTTATCGGTGGATTTGATAGCGGTATCCATCGTGATGCCGGGAAGAGCGCAACGCTCGGCGGCACGGGCGATTGAGCGCATGGGCATATCGGTGGCGAGTGTCATGATGCCGTCGGGCTTGAATTTTTCTGCGGTTTCGGCAACACCCTCGATATCAATGGTGCTGACATTGAAATATTCGTCAGCGAGTGGGATACCGATGGCATTGGGGTTATAGTCAATCACGCCGACATAGTAGCCAAGCTCCTTTGCCTTCTGAATGGCGGGGAGCTGGAGGATTGACGCACCGATAATCAATAGCTTTTTCATTTTGCGGCTGTTTCTTCTTTCTTTGTCTCTTCCTTTTTGATTTCCTCATTTTTGACCGCTTCGGTTTTCATTTCCTGTGCGACATAGACATTTTCGTGCTTTAAGACCGAGGCGACAGTTTTGAAGAGGATTTTGACATCGAACACAAAGGAAAGATGCTCGACATAATAGACATCGTTTTCAAGCTTTTTGTCGGAGGTAATGGAGTTACGGAAATAAGCCTGGCTATACCCTGTAATACCGGGGCGGACATCAAGTCTGCGTTTTCTTGTTTCGTCAAGTTTGTCATAGCCCTGATAATTTGTCGTGAGGTGGGCGCGCGGGCCGATTAAGCTCATATCGCCCTTCAGAACATTGAGAATCTGGGGGATTTCGTCGATGCTTGTTTTGCGGAGAATGCGGCCGATTTTGGTGACGCGCGGGTCGTTTTCGCCGTTATATGTAGAGCCGTCCTTATTCAAGAGGTTCGGGGAATTGACCTTCATGCTACGGAATTTATACATCTTGAAGACCTTACCCTTTTTGCCGAGTCGCTCGGCGTTATAAAAGACGGGGCCTCTGTCGGTGAAATAAATGCAGGGTGCAACGACGATAAAGATGAGGATAAAGAAGGGGAGTGCAATGAGGCTCATCAGAATATCAATCAATCGCTTAAAAAAATGTCTGTACATAATCATTTCCTTCTGTCGCTTCGGGCGACCGCATCATGCGTCATGGTTTTGGATTGCTTATTTGATAAAATCCTTCAGAATGGCGGTGTAATTCCGGATGACATACGCGACATCGTCATCTGACAGGCGGGTATGCAGGGGGAGGGTGATTTCGTTTTTGAAATAATCATATGCGTTCGGAAAATCCTTGATGTCAAAGCCGCGCTTTTTGTAGGCGGTCATCATGGGGAGCGGCTTATAGTGGACATTGCAGGCAATGCCGCGCTCTGCCATTTTGATGATGATTTCATTGCGTGTCTCGGCATCGGCACCGGGAACACGAGTGATGTAGAGGTGGCCTGACGATGTTGCGTTTTCCTCATAGTGAGAAAGCACCTTGACACCGAGCGGCATGAGGGCGTCGTTATAGCGTTCAATGATTTCACGGCGGCGGGCAAGCATGGCGGGGTAACGCTCAAGCTGCTTCAAGCCGATAGCCGCCATGATATCGGTCATATTGCACTTATACCACGGTTCAATGATGTCATATTCCCACGCGCCAAGCTGTGTTTTAGCAAGGGCGTCCTTGCTCTGACCGTGCAGGGAGTAGAGCTGATACTGGCGGTAAAGCTCGTCATTATCAATGCCGTCGATGGTTCGCCATGTGGCAGAGCCGCCCTCAGCGACGGTGAGGTTTTTGACGGCGTGATAGCTGAAAGAAGAAAAATCGGCGATCTGACCTGCATTTTTGCCGTTTCGGCTTGCGCCCTGTGAATGCGCGCAGTCGGCAACGACGGCAACACGCCCCATTCTTGACTGAATGCGGTGTCCGAGGTCATTTCGCTCTGTGGGTGTAAATAAATGCTTTTTGTTTTCGGCTGCCGCATAAACGCGGTCGTAATCTGCGACAACACCGCCGAGGTCAACGGCAATAATTGCCTTGGTTTTCTCGGTAATCGCGGCTTCCATTTGCTCATAATCCATCTCGCAGGAATCCTTCTGGCTGTCGATGAATCTGACGGTTGCGCCGACATGGATGGCGGCGGAGGCGGTGGCGGAATATGTATAGGCAGGGACAAGTACCTCGTCGCCCTCGCCGATGCCAAGCACGCGGAGATTGAGCTCCTCTGCTGCTGTTGCGGAATTCAGGCAGACTGCCCTTTCGGTGCCGACATATTCGGCGATATTTTTTTCAAACTGCTTGGTGCGCGGGCCAGTGGTGATCCATCCCGAGCGCAGAGTCGCAGAAACCTCTTCGACCTCTGCCTCGCTGATATCCGGAGGGCTAAATGCAATGTTTCTTTCAATCATGATTTTCCCCTTGTTTGTCCGTCTCTTCATCAAATGCCAAAGCATTCAAAGCAGACAGATTGTTGAATTTTATACAATTTGAATGAAATGCATTCGTGCAAAAAGTACAAAAATATACATAGTAACATATCAATTATAGCACACTCAATTATATTTGTCAAGAAAAAATCACAAGATATTGACATTTCCGGCTGGAAAAACACACTAAAAAAGAAAAAAGAAGTCCAAAAAGGGCTTCTCAGGTATATAAAACACCGAATCGGTGTGGTTTTTGTCTGCATTTCAAGGTGATTTTTGCAAACAAAAAGGCAAACATACATTGAAAACCGAATAAGGAAGTGTCAGAGAAACGAAATCTCAAGTAGAACAGAATCAGCTTACGAAGGTAAACTGAAAACAGTTCAAGCTATCGGTCTATTAGTATCGTTCAGCTGAACACATTACTGTGCTTACACCCACGACCTATCAAACTCGTAGTCTACAAGTGACCTCTCTAGCTTTCGCTATTGGATATCTTA
>JAZRPF010000031.1:0-19282 GCA_045649045.1 Eubacteriales bacterium | reverse complement strand
ACTTTGGTAATTTTAATTATATCATTTTTAAAGACGTAATTCAACGCATTTATGTTAATAATCAGTAGTTTAACGAATAGCGGTCTTTTAACGATAGGAAGGCACTACACCTTGACGGGGAGTAGTGCTTTTCTGCATTTTGAGGCTTCCGAGGCACAAGATTTAGGCACCGCATATACCGAAATGCACCACAAAAGAGAAAAAGCCCTTGTAAATCAAGGACTTTCAGCCAATTTTTAACGATAAAAAGAAAACAGTAGGTCGATACGATTGTATCAATCTACTGTTCCTTATTTGGCGGGGGCGTAAGGACTCGAACCCTAGACATGCGGTTTTGGAGACCGCCGTTCTACCAACTGAACTACACCCCCAGGTGCAACGCTACATATTATAGCACAACTTTTGTCAAAAAGCAAGAGCTTTTGATAAAAAAATTACACCTTTTATTCTTTTTTCTTGAAAATAATTGACAACAGTATAGAAACAGCGTATAATATAGACAAATCCTTTCAAATAAAGCTTTCGATAGATGAAAACTATGAGGTGCTTATGTTCAGCAAATACGAATATGTTTATGCCGTTTATAAAGAGAGAAATTTTACGCGCGCGGCGCAAAAGCTTTTTATTTCGCAGCCGTCCTTGAGCGCGGCTATCCAAAAAATTGAAAAGGCTGTCGGCGCTCCGCTTTTTGACCGAACGGGAAGTGAGGTCACTCTGACCGAAATCGGCAGGGAATATATTGATACTGCCGAAAAAATCATGAGTGCCGAGCATGATTTTCTGAATCGGATTCATGATATTTATAACCTTGAAACCGGACATATTTACATTGGCGGTACAAACTATCTGTCATCCTATGTTCTGCCTCGGATTATCAACCGATTTGCTTCGCTTTATCCGCGTGTTGAGGTGACATTGGTTGAGGCGAATTCAGGTAAGCTGGCTGAAATGATTAACAATGAAGAGATTGATATTATCATTGACAGCTTTGACGAAACCATGAATAACTATGTCGGGTATTCACTTGCAAGTGAACGAATCCTGCTTTGTGTGCCTGCCGATAAGGAAATTAACAAGGGACTTGAAGAATACAGAATTTTTCCCGACAGCATCAATAATCGCTCGGTCGATTTAAGCAGCATTCCCGCTGTGCCGATTGATGTTTTCAGGGATGAGGATTTTATTCTGCTCAAAAGTGGAAACGATATGTATAATCGCGCCATGGCGGTCTTTAATAAAAGAGGTATTACACCTAAGGTGTCATTCAGTGTTGACCAGCTGAATATTTCCTATGCGCTTGTCGATTCCGGAATGGGACTTTGCTTTGCGACCGACACACTTTTTAAGTTTGGAAACTTCCACAACAATGTTGTATTATACAATGTTGGTGAGGAGCATTGCAGCAGAACTCTTTATATTGCACATAAGAAGAATAAATACTGCACAAGTGCGATGCGGGAATTTATCGATGTGGCAAAGGAAGTTATACAGGAACAGAAATAAGCGAATCTCCCGAGCAAGCTGTATCTGCTCGGGAGATTTTTGATTTATAACAAAATGCAAATTAAGCCGCCGCTACCCTCGTTGATGATGCGCTCAAGTGTTTCCGCGAGCTTTGCACGGGATTCTTCTGACATATGCTCAAGCTTATTACGCAGACTTTCGTTAATCAGCTCATAAAGGCTCTTTCCAAACATATTGGATTCCCAAATGCGTGTCGGATCGCGTTCGATTTCGTCCATAAGATAGCGGATGAGCTCTTCGGATTGTTGCTCGGTGCCGACAATGGGATTGATTTCGGCTTCGATATCCGCTTTAATCATATGAATGGAACGCGCTGATGCCTTGAGACGCACTCCATAGCTACCCGACTGACGAATGATTTGCGGTTCATGCAGGCTAAGCTCACTTAAATCGGGCATGACGATTCCATAGCCTTTTTCTTCCACATCTTGCAGTGCCGCTTCCACCTTGTCATAAGCAGATTTCATTTCCGAAAGTGCGACAAGCTTTTGCATCAGTGCCACATCGTCTTGAATTTCAAAGCCCGTTAGTGAAGAAAGGACATCATAGAATTTTTTGCGGGAGAGAGTGAGAGAGATATCGGCGATGCCATCACCGGCACGCATTTCCTGAAGCATCCATTTTGCATCGGGGTCTGTCGAAATCTCGGATGTAAAGACTCGTTGCACATCACCCACCTTTGAAATCATATCCGAGAATTGACGGATTGTACCGAAAATTTCGTTTTTCAAAGCGTGTGTATCGTCAAGCGCAGTCAACCAATCGGGCATTGTAATCCGCAGCTCGCGCACGGGAAACTCTTGCAGAACAAGTGCAAGAATATGACAGATATCCTCTGCGTCAAGCTCCTGACAGTTGACAAGTGCAACAGGGGCATTGTACTTTTTTTCAAGTGCATAGGCAAGCTCAACACTTGCGGGGGCTTGCGGGTTTGCGGAGTTCAGAATGATGGCAAAGGGCTTATTCATAGCAGATAGCTCTGCCGCCACTCGCTCCTCTGCATCCACATAGCTTTCTCTCGGAATTTCACCGATGCTGCCGTCGGTTGTGACAAGCATACCGATAGTCGAATGCTCACGAATGACCTTTTGCGTGCCGATTTCGGCAGCCTCGCGGAAGGGAAGCGGCTCTTCAAACCAAGGGGTATGCACCATTCTCGGCTGCCCCTCTTCAAGCTGACCGAGTGCCTCAGGAACGATGAAGCCCACGCAATCTACCATCTTCACACGCAGACTTGTGGAATCGCCGACAAGAATTTTAACGGCGTCGTCGGGGATGAATTTCGGTTCGGTTGTCATGACCGTTTTTCCCGATGCTGATTGCGGAAGCTCATCGACTGTTCTTTGGCGGTCATAGTCGTTTTCGATGTTTGGAAGGACGAGACTTTCCATAAATTTCTTAATGAAGGTCGATTTTCCTGTCCGCACGGGGCCGACCACACCAATGTAGATATCGCCGCCCGTCCGCGAGGCGATGTCCCTATAAATCGTTGCTTGCGTCATGTTTCTTCCTCCGTTTTGATTCGCGATTTGCTACATATCTATGCAGGGCGTATGAGGTTTATGCATATCAAAGAAAAATGTAGCGAAATTTCTTGAAACGATTGACAACAGTGGCAAACTATGTTAAACTTTAAGTTAATAAGAGCTGTTTGCTTTGAATCTTTTTTATACAAGGAAAAATCAATCATGAAAATCGGATTACAGGTTTATTCTATCAGAAATGAAGCGACTGATGATTTTGCTGCGGCAATGAAGCAAGTCAAGGCGATGGGGTATGATGGTGTAGAGATTGCAAGCAGATACGGTTTGACTGCAAAGCAAATGAAGGCCATTGCAGACGAAATCGGTCTTGAGATTATTTCTGCTCATGCACCAATGCAGGAAATGGAAACTAATCCGAAAGAAGCCTTTTCCTTCTATCGCGAAGTCGGATGCCGTTATGTTGCAGTGCCGTGGATGCCGAAAACCGATGATGCTGCTGTTTTTGATGAGCGAATCGAAAGAATCCGTTCTCTTGGCATGAAGGCGAAGGAAGAGGGCATTCAGCTTCTTTATCATAACCATGATTTCGAATTTGTCAAGTTTGACGGCGAGTACGGTCTTGATAAGCTGTATCGTGTCATTGAGCCTGAATATCTTGAACCGGAGCTTGACACCTGCTGGGTGAAGGTTGCAGATGAGGATCCTGCCGAATACATCAAAAAATACAGTGGTCGTACGCCTATCATTCACTTGAAGGACTTTTATATGGAAGACGATGCTGATAAAGAAGGCATGTATGAGCTGATTGGTGTGGAAAAGAGGGCAAGCGCCCGTTCTTCCTTTGAGTTCCGTTGTGTCGGTCACGGTAAGCAGCATTTCCCCTCCATCATCGAGGCGGCAAGGGAATCGGGTGCAGAATGGCTGATTGTTGAGCAGGATAATCCTTCTCAAGGTCTGACACCGATGGAATGCGCAGATATTTCCCGCAAGTATTTGAAATCGATTGGGCTTTAATTTGATAAAAAACGATGTGTGTCAAGGTTTTTCCTTTGACACACATCGTTTTATTGTATAGCGAAGAGTTTGAAAAAGACTTCGCTTGTAAACCACCAGTCCGGCTGGTGGTTCCAAAAAGCTTTAGCTATGCGTAGAAAAAGAAATCCTCCTTTGGTATAATAGATGTAGGTTCGCCAACCGCATCAAAACCAAAGGAGGAATCAAGTCGTGAAACTTGACACAGATAGTTTAGCACATACGAAATGGAATTGCAAGTATCATTTGGTATTTGCGCCAAAATACCGCAGACAAGTAATCTACGGTAAAATCAAAAAAGATATAGGAATAATGCTAAGAAAGTTATGTGAGTATAAGCAAGTGGAAATTATAGAGGCTGAAGCGTGCAAAGACCACATACATATGTTAGTGTCTATACCACCAAAGTATAGCATATCTCAAATAATGGGATATCTCAAAGGGAAAAGCAGTTTAATGATTTTTGAGAAGTATGCCAATATGAAATACAAGTACGGAAACAGGCATTTCTGGTGCAGAGGGTACTATGTAGATACAGTGGGAAGAAATAAAAAAGCAATAGAACAATACATAAAAAACCAACTGCAAGAAGATGTATCCGCAGAGCAGTTATCGCTCAAGGAATACATCGACCCGTTTACGGGTAAGCCGGTAGAAGAAGGCAAATAAACAGCCCCTTTAGGGGCAGCCGGTGAACAATCCGCGGTTGGCGGACTTTTCGGCGAGCTTTTAGGCTCGGCCGGCATTATGCCCTAAGGGGGCTGTGCAAGCCACCGGCACGGCCGGTGGTTATGACTGAATTCCAAAAGCCGTATTGATTGCCACCGCTATCATGTGTGAGACATTTTCGGTCACGGCATCGCATTCGCGCGGCGAAACAAAATATCCGCGCTGACTGTCAAGCACCTTTTTGAACTCATCCGGTATCTCTTCAATTCCCGCGTTTGTCAGGGCATCATAGAGAAGAGTTGCGGAATCAACGACGGTTGGAACGCCAACAACAATGACAGGGACGCCAATGCTTTCTTCGTCAATGGCGGCGCGGGGATTACCCACTCCGCCACCCGGCAAAATACCCGTATCGGAGATTTGAACGGTGGAAGCGAGGCGTGAGCAGGAGCGCGCGACAAGTGCATCCACAACAATTAAAGCATCGGGCGTGCTGGCACGCACTGCGCCTTTGATTAAGTCAGCACTTTCCATGCCTGTTTCACCAAGAACGCCCGGTGCAATGGCGGCAATTTTATGGCAGTTGAGAGTCGAGAAAAGCTCCGGCTCAAGCTCCGCCAGATGCGCTGTTGCGATGACTTTTCTGATTGTGGAAGGTCCTATTGCATCAACTGTCAAGGCGCGATTCCCGAGTCCTGCAACAAGAAGCGACAGATGCTCTTTTTTTGGCATCATCTCAAGCAGAACAGAGGAGAGAGCCACAGACGCCTCCTGAATCTCCTGTTCGTTTTGCTGCCAAAGCGGCTTGAAAGATAAGGTAATATAGCTTCCGCACGGCTTCCCGATTGTGCGTGCGCCCTCCTCCGATGCGACGTGCAAAACACTTTTTTGCAGCACGCCAATGCTTTCTTCGTAATAGGAAACACCGGGAATATCTGTGTCTGCCTGACGGCGCTCGCAGGCAAGGTCGGTATGAATGTAATCCTCTTGGCTCAAAATCAAGGCTCCTTTTTGTGAATCGGCATTATAAATCAAGTATCACCGCCTTTTTTGCGGCTTATACACGGGAATTGAATTGATGAGCACTTGTCTTTCGTTGTCATTTTGCACAGTTTTTTGATGTAAAATTTGTGCATTCATACAAATTGATTTTGGTTTGATTTTTTGTATTGCCTTCGGTAAAGAAAAATGCTATAATAATATATACGATTTTTAGGCGTATAATTATCTTGGAGGAACCCAACTTATGAAGAAAACAATAGCTTTATTGCTGATTATGGCAACGCTTTTGTCAGGACTCACCATGGCACTTTCGTCTTGCGGTGATGATAGTACTGACCCCGGCGCTGACATTCATCTGTTCTTGAGTAGCAGAATTTATGACCTTGACCCCTCTCTTGCGGTTGTGGATGATGATGCTGCTCAAATTCTGTCGCTTCTTTACGAGCCACTCTTCAATCTGAAGGAGGACGGAAGTGTGAGTGGCGCGCTTGCTAAGAGCTATGATATTGATAAGAAAAATGGCACAATGACCATTACTCTTCGCAATACATATTGGAGCAATGCCAACGCTGTGACCGCGTACGATGTGGTTTATGCATGGAAGCGTATTCTTGACCCCTCTACCGAAAATCCTGCAGCGGCACTTCTTTATGATATTCAGAATGCTGTTGCCGTTAAGCAAGGCTCATTCGAGAACGGCGCTACAGCAACAATCGACGATTTGGGAGTCGAGGTTATCAGCAATAAGAAGATGGTGATTACCTTCCGTGATGACCTTGAATATATCGATTATAATGAATTTTTAAGAAATCTTTCTTCCATTGCACTGGCACCTGTTCCTGAAGATACAGTCAGTAACTATCAGAACGAGGACAACTGGTCCAAGCGCATGGCAACCATCACGACAAACGGCCCCTTTACCTTGAAGGCGCTTAATTATCAGTCGGGAGAATTTGCATTGCAGCGCAACAACTATTATCGTCGTTCCAAGAATAGTGAGACGGCTCTGACCGAATATGTCACACCGCAATTTTTGAACACCATCTGGCAGACAAGTGATATGTCAATTGAAGACTATGAGACTTATCTGACCGAAAATGTCATTCTTCATTTTGCAGATGAAGAAGACAATAAGGGCTTGAAGAACAGCTTTTATTACATTGGCGAAATTCCGCTTGCACTCAGAAATGCAGAAACCTATGCCGATAAGGTGAAAGTGAAAGATTTGCTTTCTGTATCAAGCTGTGTTTTGAATACTGCACAAAACGGCAATCCTGTTTTGGCAAATGCAAAAATCCGTCTTGCTCTTTCTACGATTATTGACCGCCAGGCTCTTGCAACACAGCTGGTTTATGCAAAGCCTGCTACGGGTATCATCACCCCCGGTGTTTATGAGCCGGGTAAGAAAACCGATTTCCGTAATGATTCGACGGCTTTGCTTGCCACCTCTGCGAACCAGCAAAAGGCAGAGCAGCTTCTCGCCGAAGGCTTGGGCGAGCTCAGATTGACAAAGAATGATTTGGGCACTCTTTGGGTTGTTTATTCGGGCGAAAGTGTCAATGATGCTTACACTGCGCAATATTTGAAGAGCGTCTGGGAGTCTCTCGGCTTCAAGGTTAAGCTGGATGCTGTTTACGGCAACAAGAGACAGGTGAATGAGGACATTGAGGTCTTTGATTCGGTTTTGCAGGAATATTTCAATTCCAGTTGGACAGATTGCCGCGGCAATACATTCCAGGAGAATGAGAACTCGGCACCCCGCCAGGCTGATGTTCTGCTTGTCGATTATCAGATGCTGGCAACCAATGCGTTGGCAACACTTGCAACATTCTCGTCTGACTTGTCAGGTAATGGTTTCAATATCAGCGATACAACAGCGGGTGACAAGATTTATTCCTACGCACCGATTCCTCATGTGTCCGGCTATTCAAGTAAAGCATACGATGCGCTGATCGATGCTGCTTATGCCGCTAAGGATGCAGCTACCCGTGCAGAGACTCTGCACAATGCCGAGAAGATGCTGCTTGATGCAATGCCTGTTATTCCGCTTGTATTCAATCAGGATTATTATCTCATCAGCGATACCTTGACCAAGGTGAAAACAAACGCTTACGGTATGCCTGTATTCACCAAGGCTTATCAGAAGGGATATCTTGATTTGAAGCTGAATGATGAGGATGCTGAATAACAGTACCGATAAGGTTAATTGATGTTTGAGGGCATTTCTCTTTGAACGGAATTTCCGTCGAAAAGGGAAATGCCCTGTTTTTCAAAAGAGATTTGCTTTTATGAAAGGCACCGTAATATGATGAAGGAAAGACCGCTGCAAAATAAAGTTGATATTAAAATCTTCATACTTTTTCTTCTTGATAATTTGAATTATCCGTTAGACGATGAAAGCATCAGCAATATTATTGTCGAAAATGGCTATGTCGGTACCTTCGATTTCACCGAGTGCTTTTCGGAGCTTCTGGAGCTTGGGCATATTGTTGAGGATGAGGTCGACGGCAAAATCTACTATCATATTTCTGAAAGCGGTCGCTTGGTATCAGCCGAGCTGCAGGATTCTCTTTTAGAGTCCATCCGTGAGGCGAGCAGTCAAAGTGCTTCACACATCCTCTCACTTCATAAAAGAGGCGCACATATTGAGGCTGAAATGAAGGAACGCGCAGATAAAAAAATCTATGTTGAATGCCGTGTGGTTGAAAAGGGCGGAATACTTTTTTCGTTCGGTGTGACCGTATCTTCAAAAACGCAGGCAGAGCATATTATCAGCGGATTCCGTGAAAAACCCGAAAAAATGTTTCGCGGTCTTTTGTCAGTTGTGACAGGAAATGTGGATTATTTACTTGATTCATAAGGTTTGTTCATAAAAAGTTTACTTTTGTTTGTGCTTTTTTTTGAAAAAGATAAAATTCCTATTGACTTTTGGCATAAAAATGATATAATAGACATAGTATTGTTGTAAAAACAGTACAATATTTGTTAATATGCCCCTGTAGCTTAAGGGAGAGCGTTGTTTTCAAAGGCGTCGGTTGGAATCCGTCTAAGGGCAAAATTAACCTATCAAAGCGAGGTAACACACAATGTATCAGGACAAGACAATTAAGTGCAAGGATTGCGGCAACGACTTCGTATTTACCGCAGGCGAGCAGGAATTCTACGCAGAGAAGGGCTTCCAGAACGAGCCCCAGAGATGCAAGGCCTGCCGCGATGCCAGAAAGAACGCTGCTAAGGGAACAAGAGAAATGTTCACTGCAATTTGCGCTGAGTGTGGACAAGAGGCCAAGGTGCCCTTCAATCCGACCGAAGGCAAGGCTGTTTATTGCAGCGAGTGCTACGCAGCAAGAAAAGCTCAGTAATCATTGTCTTATCTGTAATTTCCGTTTGGAAGTTACAAAAAACAGGACCGCCTGTATGGGCGGTCCTGTTTTTTGTAAAGGATTTGCTTTTTTGACTTGAAAAAGCTTGCGGTTTATGGTACAATAGATAAAAAAGAACAGGGAGGCTCTTATGGAACAGGATTTGTCATACAGTGTTGCATTAAGCGATATTATGAAGGAATTTGGCTTGCGTGCGGCTTTTTTACCTGATCTGCCCGAAAATATCCAGATATGTTGTAGCAGAGTCAATCGGCCGGGCTTGCAGTTCGCCGGCTTTTATGACCATTATGAATCGGTACGGTTGCAAATTATCGGTAAGGTTGAATATCTGTATTTGCAGCAAATCAGCGCGGAAGAGCGTGCAAAGGCACTTGATGTATTTTTCGCCTCCAAGCCCGCGGGTGTCATTATCACCAGTGATATGCAGGAAGGGGAGGACACCATCGGCTATGCGCGCAAGTACGGTGTACCGCTTCTCAGCACAAGCGAGCGGACAAGCGGCTTTATGGCTGCATTGATTGCCTACTTGAATTTGAATCTTGCACCGAGAGTGACAAGGCATGGCGTTCTGGTCGAGGTCTATGGCGAGGGTATGCTGCTCCTCGGTGATAGCGGTGTCGGTAAGAGTGAAACGGCTATAGAGCTTGTCAAGCGCGGTCACCGTTTGATTGCCGATGATGCGGTAGAAATCAAACGCGTATCTGCCAAGACACTTGTTGGCCAAGCCCCTGAAATTATCCGCCATTATGTAGAGCTGCGCGGCATCGGCATTGTGGATGTCCGCCGCCTCTTTGGTATGGGTGCTGTCAAGCTTTCTGAAAAAATTGACCTTATTGTGAACCTGGAGCCTTGGGTGCAGGGCAAAATGTATGATAGGCTTGGTCTTGATAAGCAAATGACAGAGATTCTTGGTATTGAAATTCCTTCTATCACAATTCCTGTACGGCCCGGTCGAAACCTTGCCATTATTCTGGAAATTGCGGCGATGAACAACCGTCAAAAGAAAATGGGTTACAATACAGCCGAGGAGTTCAACAAACGGCTGATGGAGCAAATGGGTATTCCTTACACAAACTGAACAAAAAGAAAAAAGGCGAATATTCGCCTTTTTCCTATTTCAAATGCTGTTTTATTCAGCTAATGCACTTTCAAGGTATGTGACAACATCGTTGACGGTTACAAATGTGCGAGCGGTTTCGTCTGTAATTTCAATGTTGAATTCTTCTTCACAGCTCACGACCAATTCGTAAACATCAAGTGAATTGATGCCAAGATCCTTGTCAAGCTCTGCCTCGAGGGTGATTTCCGATTCGTCAATATTCAGCTTTTCGACGAGAAGTTTTTTCACTCTTTCGAACATTTTTCAAGTCTCCTTATTGTGTACCGATTTTTTTCGGTTTTTACTTTTATGACAAAAAACAAACTGTTTGGTACAGGTCATCACAGATGGCTGTATACGCACAAACATATGTATTATACACGATAAAGTACAATTTGTCAAGCCTTTCCTCCTTTTTTGGTAAAAGTGCGAGGCTTTTTGCCATTTACTGTCGTAAATTTAATTGAAAGCTTATAAAAAGCATCAAAAAACGAATAAAAATACATTTTTATGTCTTTTGAAAGTTTTTGGAAAACGCTTGACAACAAGAGGAAAAAGGGTGTATAATACTTACGAAAGTATGCGTTTTACAAATAAATATTCACAAAAGTGAAAGGAATTATTACATGAAACATCTTTTGAAGCTACAAGACTGGAGCGAGAAGGACATTTTGGACACCCTGAATCTTGCAGACCAGCTGAAATACGAAAAAAAGAACGGCATTACCCACCATCATTTGAAGGGGAAGACATTGGGTATGATTTTCGAGAAATCCTCTACCCGTACACGCGTTTCTTTTGAGGTCGGTATGTATGACCTTGGCGGTCAAGCACTTTTTTTAAGCTCCCGCGATTTGCAAATCGGACGCGGTGAGCCTGTTGAGGATACTGCCCGCGTGCTTTCTCGCTATCTTGACGGTATTATGATTCGCACTTACGCACAATCCGAGGTAGAGGCGCTTGCCGCTTACGGCTCGATTCCCATTATCAATGGATTGACCGACTATTGCCATCCCTGTCAGGTGGTTGCCGATTTGATGACCATTCGTGAACATAAGGGTTCTCTTAATGGGCGGAAGCTGACCTTTATCGGCGATGGTAATAACATGGCAAACTCTTTGATAGTTGGCGGTATCAAGATGGGCATGGCAGTTGCTGTTGCTTGCCCGAAGGGCTATCAGCCTGACGCCGCTTTAATGGAATGGGCAAGTGCAAACGGCAATTTCACTTGTACCGAGGATGTTGCCGAAGCCGCACGCGATGCAGATGTGCTTTATACAGATGTCTGGGCATCAATGGGACAGGAGGATGAAGCAGCGGCCCGTCGCGAAATTTTCAAGAGCTATCAGATTAACAGCAAGCTTATGTCCTTCGCAAAGCCTGATGCTATGGTTCTCCATTGCTTGCCTGCACACCGGGAAGAGGAGATTACAGCCGAGGTCTTTGAGGCTCACGCAAATGAAATTTTTGATGAGGCAGAGAACAGACTCCATGCGCAAAAAGCAATTATGGTTTTTTGTATGAAGGATTGATCACCACTTACGAGAATCAAGATATTATAAGACTGTATTTCATTCTTTTTTTGAGTGAAATGCAGTCTTTTTTCTCAAAAGGACTATACAAATCTTTTTCTATATGTTATAATATATAGTATATAATATATAACTATACCAATTTTCCTTTTTATACGACAAACTGCTTGAATATCGGTTTGTCTCTGAAATGAAAGGCTATCAATGATGAAAAATACAGAGCAATCCTTTTTGAAGGATAGACGGCCAAAGCGAAATTCAAATACTGAAGGGGCAAATGAGCAGTTGGTGGCAGGACGCAATGCAATCAGAGAGCTGCTTGCAAGCGGACGGGATATTGACAAGGTTTTTGTGGCGAGGGGCGAGCGTGACGGCGCTCTTGCCTCACTGATATCCGAGATTTTGACACGCAGAATCCCACTTGTCGAGGCGGACAAGAGACGGCTTGACACGATGTGCGGTCATCGGAATCATCAAGGAATTGTTGCGTTTACTGCCGCACGGGATTATGCAACTGTTGATGCTATGTTGGATCTGGCAAATTCGCGTGGCGAAAAACCGTTTCTTGTCATTGCGGACGGAATCGAGGACCCTCACAATTTAGGTGCTATTATCCGTTCTGCTGAATGTGCAGGCGCACACGGCTTGATTATCCCCAAGCGGCGAGCCGTGGGGCTGACGGATGTTGTGGCAAAGGCATCGGCAGGGGCTATTGAGCATCTTCTTGTTGCCAAGGTTGTGAATTTATCCGAGACCATCCGTGACCTTCAAGCAAAAGGTGTTTGGGTTTATGCGGCGGATATGGACGGCACAAACTATTATGAGACGGATTTTTCGTCCGGCACGGCACTTGTGCTCGGTAATGAGGGAAGTGGCATCTCACGCTTGGTTGCGGAAAATTGCGATTTTACGGTGTCAATTCCGATGTTCGGACAAATCAATTCTATGAATGTTTCTGCGGCGGCGGCTGTCCTTTTGTGTGAGGTTTCGCGTCAGCGCCACATTCAAAAATAAGCTCGGCATTGCCGATTGAAGAGGAGGTTTTCATATGCAAGAGCCACATTCGCCCAAAAACGAAATGGATTCGCAGGATATAGAGAATCTTTTGACTCGTTTGCGTGAAAGCATCAACATATATGAGAGAAAACCAAATCCAAAGGAAGCGCAGGAATCGCCACTCACAGTCGAGGCGCTGAAAGAGGCAGAGAAGCCGCAGACTGATGATGTCATCGACGACTCATCGGTGTCTGACGAAGAAGAGATGGATGTGTCCGAGGAAGATGATATCCCCGAGGAAACAGATGCGCCCGTGGAAGATGATATCCCCGAGGAAGCAGATGCGCCCGAGGAAGAAGTGTCACCCGAGGACAAGGTGGCGGACGGGGCTTCTGTTGCGACAGAGGACACGGATTTTTCGGACGAGCATATTGCCGAAAATGAGGCGGTTTCTTTTGATGAGCCGACATTTGCGGAAGAAGATGCATTTGAGGCTGAATCCCATCAAGCAACAGACTGTACCTCCTGTGAAGAAGAAAATGAATCGTATGAATTTGAGGCACTGATTGACGACATTAATCTTGATGAGCTTGTAGGCTTGGCTGATGTAACTTCACCGCAAAAGAAAATACGCGAATACCGTCGTTATAAAGCGACATTCCGTCGGCAAGAATCCGTAAGCGCTCCCGTCAGCGACGAGGCGGCAACTGATAATACACAGACTTTGACAGGCGCTCTTGGCGATGAGGTTTCCGCGGCATTTTCTTCTGTCAAGAAAATTGATTTGATGCAAAAACCGATTTCGGCTTCAAGAAAAGAAGCACTTGAAGAGAAGCCTTCTTTGCCTGCGGATGAGACATTGAGCGGGGCAGCAGCGGCATCTGTTGATTATAGTGCCTTTCATATTGCTGACCCACATTCATCGGCGAAGGAACGGGGGCAGGTTGAAGAATTTGTCTCGAAGGATCAGGTTGGGCAAATCAATCGCGATTATCATGGTGAGAAAAAGTCATTGTTGTGGCGACTTGTTGTTTCTGCCGTGTTGACAGGGATTCTTCTGATAGCGGAAGTATTCATGTTTTTCGGTCTTTCGATTGAAGGCGTGCTTGGTATTGCCGATTATCCCTTTATTCTGCCGCTTTGTGCTATGCAGTTTCAGTTCATTTGCATTGCTCTGACGACGAAGCAGATAAAAGAAGGAACGCAAGCGCTGGGGGAGAGAAAATCTGTTCCCGAAACCTATTATCTGACAGCAGAGGTGTGGATTGCGCTTTACGGTATTTTTGCCTGTGTGCAGCCGGGACTTCTGCATAGAGAATTGACCTTCACACCGCTTTTGGCTGTGCTTGGATGCCTACTTTCCTTTTTTGTCTTGCTTTCTGATTATCTGCGGCTTGACGGGGAATATACATCCTTTCATACCATTTCCTTGCCCGGCGATAAGCTTGCGGCAGAAATTGCGCGTGTTTCGGTTCGTCCCGAGGAATACAAGCTTTTGCGGAATACAGGTGCATCTCGCGCACTTCATGTGAAAAAGGTTGAGTTTGTCGATGGATTTTTCAGGCAGATGCACAGGAGAGTCGAAGATTTTTCTCTCAATCTTTGGATTTTGATTTTTGTGAATGCGGCTGCACTGATTTTATTCTTCACCCAAGGCTTCTTTATTCACACATTTTCGCCTGCTCTGGGGGCGATGCTTGCGGCAACCGTTCTCTTTATTGCCGCGCCTTTTTCCTTCTATTTCGCACATCGTTATCCTGTTTATCGTGCCTCGCTCATTGCCGCCGAAGAGAATTGTGCTTTTGTCGGCGAAAGCGCGGTGCAGATGTATTCACTTGCGGATGTTATGGTTTTTGAGGATGTTGAAGCCTTTACATCGGCGAATACACGCATTTGCCGTATTAAGCTACCGAGCGGTGTTCAGGTACATCAGGTGCTGTTCTACCTGACAAAAGCCTTTGGCGTGATTGGTGGCCCTTTATTTGGTCTTTTCAGCACAGCCACAGAGGGCGTGGACGACTATTCCGACACGGAGCTTATATCAACTGTGCCAAACGGTCTTTATGTGCGGGTGGGCAATAAGCAGGTTCATATCGGTGATGCCGCTTATCTTGTGCAAAACGGTATTGCTCCTTATTATGATGAGGAGGATGATAAATACAAGGCAGAAGGCAAAATCAGCTTGATGTATGTGGCAGTTGATGGCATTTTTATGGCAAAATTTTATATACGCTACGAGCCGAATGACAAGTTCTGCCGCAATGCCAAGCGCTTAACGCGTCGCCATATGCACCTGTTGATTCGTACATTTGATCCCAATATTAACGAGAGCTTGATTGCCGCACATCCCGTTCTGTCAACTCTGCCAATCAAGATTGTTCACAAAAAGCCCGAGCAGCTTCATGATTATGCAGAGGCGCGTATGTATAGCGGACTTGTGACCTCGGGTAGTACCAAGGACATCCTGAAGCTTTTGCTTTTGTGCGACAACATTAAATCAGTGCATCGCATTGCACGCATCGGTAAGATATTTTCGGCATTGCTGGGTGTCTTGTTGCCCACAGTATTAGCATTGACAGGACATTTGACCTTGTTTTTGTCTCCCATATCAATTGTTTATTGGATGCTTTGGGCTTTCCCGCTTGTTTATCTGACCAAGCGAAAGCTGTAAGTAATCAAAAGATGACAAATCCGATAGGCACGATTTGCTGCCATATTGGATTTGTCTGAATTGTCTATAAAAAGGAATGGGTATCGGTTGTCACGATACCTGTGGTAAAATATATGAATCATCAGTTGACCTCTGCCATTTTGAAATCGGTTACCAAGCCGGGCCGTTATACAGGCGGAGAATTCAGAAGTGTTATGAAGGATCCGTCCTCCGTGGCACTTCGCTTTGCGTTTTGCTTTCCCGACACCTATGAGATTGGAATGTCCAATCTCGGTGTGCGCATTCTTTACGATGTTCTGAATCGCGAAGAAGGCGTTTGGTGCGAGCGTGCTTATGCGCCGTGGGGCGATATGGATGCAGTCATGTGTGAAAAGGATATTCCGCTTGCAACTGCCGAGAGCCAGACGCCGCTTGCCAAGTTCGATATTGTTGGCATAACACTTCAGTATGAGCTTTGCTATACAACCGCCTTGCGTATGCTTAAGCTGGCGAAGATTCCGCTTCTTGCATCAGAGCGAGGCGAGGATGCGCCGATTTTACTGGGGGGCGGCCCCTGCACCTATAACGCCGAGCCTATCGCTGACTTTTTTGATATTTTTTCGATTGGTGAGGGAGAGGAGGCACTGCCCGAGCTTTGCCGTCTGTATATGAGGATGAAGGCAGACGGTACCTATACAAAGAAGGCTTTTCTGCGTGCCGCCGCCTCACTTGAGGGCTTTTATGTGCCGTCACTTTATTCTGTGAAGTATCTTGATGACGGTCGAATTGAATCCTATGAGCCGCTTTATCCGGATGTACCGAAAAGGGTGCGCAAGCGCATCGTTCATGATATGGATAAGGCACCCTATCCCGAGCAGTTTGTGATGCCGTACATTGAGACTGTTCACGACCGTATTGTGTTAGAGGTTTATCGCGGCTGCATTCGCGGTTGCCGCTTTTGTCAGGCGGGTATGGTCTATCGCCCGATTCGTGAGAAAAGTCCCGAGGTTCTGAATCGGCAGGCAAAATGTCTTTTTGAGAATACAGGCTATGATGAAATGTCGCTGATGTCACTCAGCATCAGTGACTATTCACGCCTTGATGAGTTGACGGATATGCTGCTTGAATGGACGGACGACCGTCATGTCAGTATCTCCTTGCCGTCCTTGCGTGTGGATAGCTTTACCGAGGAATTGATGGAAAAAATTGCGACTGTGCGGACAGGCGGCTTAACCTTTGCGCCTGAGGCAGGTACGCAAAGACTACGCGATGTCATCAATAAAAATGTCACAGAGGAGGATTTGCTCCGCGCTGTGAATATTGCTTTTGGTGCAGGGAAGAATTCTGTCAAGCTTTATTTTATGCAGGGGCTTCCAACCGAAACCGATGCTGACCTTCAAGGCATTGCGGCACTTTCGGACAATGTGGTGCATCAGTTCTATCAGAACCCAAACCGCAATCGTGCCAAGGGTGTTTCGGTCACCATCAGCGTTTCCTGCTTCATTCCCAAGCCCTTTACGCCATTTCAATGGGAAGGGCAGGTGCCACTTGAAGAATTGAAGCGTCGACAGATGTATCTGCGTGAATGTATCACCGACAGGAAGGTGCGCTATACCTATCATGATGCCGAGGTCTCTCACATTGAGGCGGTTTTTGCGCGTGGTGACAGGCGGCTTTCAAAGGCGCTTCTGCTGGCGGCAGAGGAAAACATGATGTTCGATGCATGGGACGAGTATTTCAGCTACGAAAAGTGGATGAGTATTTTTGAAAGATGTGGCATTGCCCCGTCCTTTTATGCCAATCGCGAGTTCGGTGAGGATGAGTGGCTTCCTTGGGATGTCATTGACTGCGGCGTAACCAAGAGCTATCTTTTGCGCGAAAGACACCGCGCATATGCGGAAAAAACGACACCAAGCTGTCAGGAGCAATGTAACGGCTGTGGTGCGAACTGCTTGGGAGGGAAGAACAGATGGTGCAAATGAACAGCCAAAAGCAAACACTTGCACGAAAGCCTGTTCGTGTTGCTTTCCAAAAAACAGGTGCGTTGCAGTACATCTCCCATCTTGACCTGCAACGGACAATGACTCATGCTATCATCCGCGCGAATATTCCCGTCTGGTACACCGAGGGCTATAACCCCAAGCCGCGCCTGAATTTCTCAACACCGCTCTCAATCGGCACACAAAGCCATTATGAGCTGATGGACTTTCAAATTGTGTTGCCCGACAACGAGGCAGAGATACCGAGCCTTGTGCAAATGAGGGATACCCTGAATGCTACCTTGCCTCCTGAGCTTCGGATTCTGAATGTCTATGAGCCGACAAGAAAGTTTACGGAGATTGTTTATTCTGCCTATACGATACGCATAAGTGAAAGCGATGTCAATTCTGACTTGCTCCAAAAATGCTGTCGCGCACTGATCGCGCGTCCGCTTGTTGTGATGAAAAGAACAAAGAGTGGCGAAAAGGAAACCGACATCAGCCCGATGATTCGTGAGATGAAAATATCGGGAGAGGATAATGAGATTGTCCTGCGTGTTCTGCTGACTGCATCCTCAGATTCCTTTTTGAATCCTGAATATGTTGTGACGGCACTGTTTGAAAGCGGCGTTTTGAAGCCGCTTGACCGCACCGAACGGGAATACTCTATTGTGCGTGAGGACTTGCTCGACGGCGAACAAAAGCACTTTGCCTG
This sequence comes from Eubacteriales bacterium, assembly GCA_045649045.1. Lineage (GTDB taxonomy): Bacteria > Bacillota > Clostridia > Oscillospirales > CAG-272 > UBA1740. Next base: position 1,217 of record JAZRPF010000031.1, on the reverse strand, counting down.
AAACAAAAAAATAAAGGGAGCTCTTCTTTAAGAGTTCCCTTGGAGCTGGTAATCGGACTCGAACCGATGACCTGTTGATTACGAATCAACTGCTCTACCAACTGAGCCATACCAGCATGGCACCGAATGTCATTATAACAGAAAAAGATAGATTTGTCAAGAGGAAATAAGAAAAAATATGGATTTGTGTCACCCCTCTGTCATCAGAATGCTTATGAAAGAAGCGGGCATTAAATTTCGCAAGGACTTCGGTCAGAATTTTCTTGTGAACCCACAGATTCCCGAGCGTATTGCCGATTCCTGCGCTGACCGTAAGGACTGTACGGTGCTTGAAATCGGACCCGGCATCGGTTGCCTGACAAAGCAGCTTGCCATGCGTTACGAAAAGGTCATTGCTGTTGAAATTGACCGCGGACTTCTGCCGATTCTCTCCAAGACACTTGCCGACTATCAGAATGTCAAGGTGATTAACGCTGATGTCATGGAGCTTGATTTACGCGCACTTGTTGAGGAAGAAGCGGGCGGACGGGAGGTTGTGGTGTGTGCCAATTTGCCGTATTATATCACAACTCCGATTTTAATGCGTTTGCTTGAATGTGGCGTTCATTTTTCGAGCATCACCGTCATGGTACAGGCAGAGGTTGCAAAGCGGCTTTCCGCCTCGGCAGGTGATGGCGATTATGGCGCAATTACTGCTGTCATTGGCTATTACGGTACTGTGCGCCGTCTCTTTACAGTTCCCGCCGGATGCTTCATGCCTGCACCGAAGGTCAACTCTGCCGTTGTGCGTATAGATTTGTTTGACGAATGTCCGTACAAGATGAAGGACAGCGCGCTTTTCTTTGGTCTTATCAAGGCGGCGTTCGGGCAGAGAAGAAAGACACTTGTCAATGCCATTACCGCGGCATATGCACAGTTCAGCAAGGAGGATATTGCTTCTGCACTGACGAAACTCGGCTTTTCGGAGAGCATTCGCGGCGAGCGATTGTCGACTGCTGATTTCGCCGCGCTTTCGGACTGTTTGTATGATTTTTTTCATGATAAGGCAGATAACTTTGAGAAAATTTGAAAAAATATGCAAATGTCAAGATGTTTTGCGAAAAAAGTTATAAAAATTTTTCATGCAGTCAATTTTTGAAAGTTCATTTTCAAAATATTCCTGTGATGTATAAAAATTAAACATAGGGCGAGGATAGTTATTCAGCCAATTCATAACC
>JAZRPF010000030.1:0-19843 GCA_045649045.1 Eubacteriales bacterium | reverse complement strand
AATGACAACGCCCACCGTCCCCCAAGCGTACACCGAATGCAAGCGGCTCATCTCGCGGTCGGGATTCTTCGATGGAAGCGCGGCAATGATGGGGCTGATTAAAACCTCGCCAAGTCCGCACGAAAGCGAAAAAACCACCGTCCCCAGTGCAAGACCGAGATAAACGCAATCGGCAAAAAGAGAGGGCGCAAGTGCAAAAAGCACAAGCCCTGTAGCCGCAAGCACAGGCATCAGCCTGACCGTCAGCGGAATGTTGAATTTGCGGGCAAAGAAGGAAAAGGCGAGGTCGACAACAAGCTGTGTCAGAAAATTGATCAGCACCAGAAGTCCCAATCGTGCATAGGAAATCCCATACAGACTGCGAAAGCTGATAAACAAAAGAGGCGTGAGGTTGGACGCAATCGACATTGATAAATTAGATGTATAGCAAGCAAATTTCAGCCGCAGCATTCCCGATAGCTTCATCTCACACCCTTCCCTTCAAAATCAGTGCAATATATCAGACAAATTGTCAAGTATCTTCTCTGCAACATCAGGCTTGTTCATGGAATAAACATGAACATTCTGAATGCCGTTTGCAAAGAGGTCGATAATTTGGTCGGTCGCATAGGCAATGCCTGCCTGCTTCATGGCAAGCGGTGAATGCCCGAACTTATCCACAAGGCTCTTGAAGCGTTGGGGCATAAAAGAGCCCGACAGCTTGATAGCGCGCTCCACCTGATTCGCATTGGTAATCGGCATGACACCGGGGATAATCGGTACCGTAATGCCCGCCTCGCGAATCTTATATAGGAAATTATAAAGCAGGTGATTCTCAAAAAACATTTGTGTCGTCAAAAAGGAACAGCCCGCATCTACCTTCTCCTTCAGGTAGCGAATATCCTCTGCCTGATTTGTACTTTCAGGATGAATTTCAGGATAGCAGGCACCGCCAATGCAAAAATCCGCACCGCTTTCCCGAATGTCATGAATGAGGTCGATAGCATGGCGGTAATGCCAGGAATCGCGGTCGCTGTTCATCATTTCAGGTGTCAGGTCGCCGCGAAGCGCCATGACATTTTCAATGCCTGCCGCCTTCATTTCCGCAATCTTTGCCTTCACGGTGTCCTTTGTTGAGGAAACGCAGGTCAGATGCGCCAGTGTCGGCACGGCATAATGCTCCTTGATGTTTTTGGCAATCTCGAGCGTATAGCGGCTGGTACCGCCCCCTGCACCGTAGGTCACGCTCATAAAGGAAGGATGCAGCTTGGCAATCTCCTCGGTTGCGTGCTTGACACTCTCAAAGGCCGTGTCGGTCTTCGGAGGAAAGACCTCAAAGGATAGCGATAGCCTGTTCTGCTTAAAAAGCTCTGTCAGCTTCATATCTGTTTCTCCTCGTCATTTGTAAGCTTCTCAAACACGGAAGAATCCTGCCTGCCAATCAGGGCGGCAAGCTCTTCCTCTGTTTTTTCTTGGTTGTAGGTCGAATATCTGATATGCAAAAGGTCGCCCTCCTGCAATTCCCTTCTTGAATGCTCGTCCGTATCCGCATCATATAGCCTTTGACGGCGCATGGACAGTATGAAGAAATTAGCGGGCCAGAAGATATCCCGAATCTGCTTGTCTATTGCAAAGGAGCCTTGCTTTACCGTAACGGTTTTATCCACAACCGTCACTTTTTTACCTGCATGAATCCTCTCAATGCGGTGGTCAGAAGCAAAGCGCAAGCGACAAGCGGAAGAAAATACAATTGGCCTCTTAACGCATGATAGCCATGCTCTGACAATGCGATGATATGCTTGGCACATACTTTATATAATGTGATGATGACCGCGGTCAGAATGCCCGTCACCGAGCCGAATATCAAGGCCGCGCTCACAGCACTGATAATCTGTTTTTTCCTTTGTTTTTGACTGCCATTTCAAAAGCTGTTCTTTCCCTATTTCTTTCTCTAATTATATACCCACGCCCTTTATTTGTCAACTGCAAATCGAAGATTTCGCAAAGAAAGGCAACCTGCCTTAAAGCAAGCTGCCTTGTCATCAAAATTCAAGCCGGTTTCCTGAAAAAGCTGCGATAGGGCAGGCAAACGAGTGTCCCGAATGCCATCAGCGCAAACCAGACGAGAATCAAATTGCCCCAGCCGATTGACGAAAAGGCTTTCGCGAAAAGATAGTTCGCCACAGCCGCGCTCATGAAGTTCAGGAAATTCAAAAAGCCTGCGGCACTCGATACCGCACCTGTGTCGCGCAGGCTCGGACAATACTTGCTCCAAAGCATCGTCGCCGCGGAATTGGAGCCCATAATTGCCAATGCGATCAATATGACATTGACAACAGGTATCTCGACGAAATAAAGCAGAAGGAAGGACAAGGCCGACACCGAAAAGGAAACAAGCAGAATGATGTTCATATCGCGATGCACAAGCTCATAAATGAAGCCCGAAAGCAGAACCGTCGCCGTATTGGCAAGTGTAACCACCGTGAAAATGGTCGCCGCCTCCTGCGGTGAAAAGCCGAGCTTCTGCGAAAAATATGTCGGTAGCCAAAAAACAACCGATGTGCCGATAATGCCTGTCACAACTGCAATAAAGGAAAACTTAACGAAATGATGGCGAAGCAGGATTTTGATGCCGTCACCCTTTTTCTCTCTCACCTTGCGATACTGTCCGTAACGCACAAAGCCGCGCTTTTCAAAACGCAAAATGCAAAGAAAAGAAACCACCGCCATCGTGATGAGCGCCGTGCTGCTCGCAATCAAGACATTCTTCCATGCAAGAACCGATGCAAAAGCACCTGCAATCGGCGAGCCGAAGAAGGATGCCGTCGTGTAAGAAAGACTGCACCGTGTTGCATAGAGAGGCTCTGTATTTTCAGAAACGAGCTTGGTCATCGGACCGTAAATCATTGACATCGAAAAGCCTGTCAGCGCATAGGCGAGCATCGCCACGCTCTGCGTTGCAATGAAATTGGCAAATATAAGATTCATGACGCCTGCAGACAGAAGCCCCAAGCTAATCATGTACCGCCCCTTGATTCTGTCGCCAATCGCGCCGTTTATGAGCTGTCCAATGGCGTAAAATGCAAGGTAAAGCGAAGCGACCTTGCCGATATACTTCTCGGCAAGGCCTTCCTCAAGAATCTGGGGTGTAACCGCGCTTAAGGTGTTGCGCGTAAAATGGACTGCCAGAAAAAAGACGGTGCAAAGCGTACCTATCTTAATGGCTTCCCCGGCTTTTCGGCTGATTTTCATCGTTCACTCTTATCTCGCTATCTTCATGTTTTTCAGCTCTTCGTAATATTCCTTGGTTGTTCCCACGCTCTTCTCGGGAATGTAATAAGGGGATTTTTTCATTTCTTCTTCGGTTCTGAAGGTACCGTACTGACCGCCACAAAGACCGCTATGGTCACTGCCGCCCGAAATATAATAGCCATGTTCAAGAGCAATCTTATAAAAGGCCTCCTGCTCATCAGGCGTCAGATCGGGATGGAACACCTCGAAGCCGTCAATGTTATACTCTGTGCAAATGTCAACAATTTCATTGATAAGTCTGTGCGGATGCGCCACAAGCACAATACCGCCCGCTTCCTTAATCAGTGTCACAAGATCTCTCAAATGCAGAGGCTCGTAAAGGCGCGGATACTTGTCACGCTGCTCTGAAAAGTTTTTCATGAACCAAGCATTGTAATCACACATTTTCGCCAATCCCTTGGCAACCAAAAGTCTGTAAATATGGTCATTGCAAAGCCAGATGATATCCTTGTTGAATTCAAGCACCTCTTCCCAAGTAATGCCTGTAATGTCACCCTTGGCAACAGCCTCATCAAAGCAACACTTGGTTCTGTGCGTCTCACGCGCACCCATTTTTTTGAGATATTCCTTCATCGGCGGATATTCGGGGTCGAAATTGAAGCCGAGGATATGGTAGCCACGCGGCTTTGAAACGCAAAACTCAACGCCGAATATGCACTCCATGCCTTCCTCTTTGCAGGCGCGGGCAAGCTCGGGATATGCAGTTGCTGTATCATGGTCGGTAATGGCAAGTGCCTTATAGCCCTCTTTTTTGGCAATTTTTACAAGCTCTGTGGGCGTATAAACACCGTCAGAATGCGTTGAATGCATATGTAGATTTGCGTAAAACTGAATGTCTTTCATAAAAACTCCTCTTTCCGCCATTGTTGGCTTTTCTTCATAATCTATTATAAAATTAAAAAATGATTTTGTCAACCTGTTTTCAAAACAAAAAAAGCAAAAAAATTGAACCTGTTGAACTTCTCCCACTAAAAAAAGAAAAACTGCAAAACGCCATGCGTTCTGCAGCTTTTCGCTGCTTTTGATGTTATTCCTTACCACACCAGCAATAAGTACACAGCTTGTCGGCGGGCAAGCCTGATGCTTCAATCATATCATCAAGGCGATGATAAGCAAGCGATGTAAAATGAAGCTCCTCGCATATGGAATCCACCATTTTTTTGTATTTTTCACTATCGGGGTTGGTGTATTCCATCAAGGTCTCGCTATCAGGGTTCTCTCCCTCAAGCTTTTTGATGGTACGGCGGGTAATTAAGTCCATTTCAGAAGTGGAACGGGAAAAGTTCAGATATTTACAAGGGAAAAGAAGTGGTGGGCAAGCAAGGCGGATGTGAACCTCCTTTGCTCCGCTTTCATAAAGAAATTCGGCAGTTTCCCGAAGCTGATTTCCGCGCACAATCGAGTCATCAATTAAAAGCAGACTCTTATTTTCAATCACATCATGAATCGGCAAAAGCTTCATTTTGGCAATCAGCTTGCGCTTTTTCTGGTTAGGCGGCATAAACGAGCGCGGCCATGTCGGTGTGTATTTAACGAACGGTCTTGCATAAGGGATATGTGATTCGTTTGCATAGCCAATCGCATGAGCAACTCCCGAATCGGGAATGCCCGCCACTATATCAGGCTTGACATTGTCACGGCGGGCAAGCAGTCCGCCACAGTGATAGCGCATACTTTCAACGCTGATGCCCTCATAGCTTGAGGAGGGATAACCGTAGTAAATCCAAAGAAATGTACAAATTTTCATCTCTGTGCCGGGCGCGGAAAGAGTCTTAACGCCTTCCGGTGTCATGACAACAATTTCACCCGGACCAAGATTTTTGTAGTCGTGATAGCCGAGATTCAGATAAGCAAAGCTTTCAAAGGAAGCACAGTAGCCATCGTACTTCTCACCAATCGAAATCGGTGTCCGTCCCAGCTTGTCGCGCGCAGCATAAACTCCCTTGGGCGTTAAAATCAACATGCTGACAGAGCCTTCAATGATTTCCTGCGCGTACTTGATACCCTCAATGAAATTGTCCTTGCGATTGATAATGGCGGCAACAAGCTCGGTCGGATTGATGTCACCGTTCTGCATTTCAAAAAAGTGTGTCTTGTCGGCAACAATCTCATTCACAATTTCCTCGGCATTATTGATGCGTCCGACTGTCGTAATGGCATAACTGCCATGATGAGAGCGCACCAGAATTGGCTGTGCCTCAAAATCCGAAATGCACCCAATGCCCATAGTTCCCTTCATCGAATCAAATTCGGTGGTGAATTTGGTTCTGAAGGGCGCATTTTCAATATTATGAATCGCCTTTTCAAAGCCGCGTTCAGCATCATAAACTGCCAAGCCCGCACGGCGTGTGCCTAAATGTGAATGATAGTCTGTACCGAAATACAGATCGAAAACGCAATCTTCCTTTGATGCTACACCAAAAAAGCCGCCCATAAACTACCTCTGCTTTCTTATTTTTCAAACAAATACTGCCCTTTTTGGCATTACCTGCGCGTCAGCTTCACCTATTGATAAACATACATCTATATTATAATGTTTTTGTCCCGTTTTTTCAATAGCCACAGACAAATTTTCTTCAAAACTTCATAAAATCTTTTGGCAAGTCTTTTGATGATTCCCTTGCGGCAGAGAGGCACATACCTTCAATCATAAAATAAAAAAGATGCAAAAGCATCTTTTTATTTTGTCCCGACCTCGCTCGCGGGCAAGCCCTGCGAATAGATATGCCCCGCCTGTACCGTCCCGCCAAGCAGCTCGCTCACCGTCACAAGCGTATAACCGTCAGCGACTAATCGCTCCGCCGCCTCGCAAAAGGCAAGATAGCTGTTCTCGTAAAGGTCATGCATGAGAACGATTGCGCCGTCATGCGCATTCTTGAGAATATGCTGCACAATAAACGCCACATTCTCCGCCTGCTCTTCTTCGGTCGCATTCGCCTTGTGCTGCCAGTCAAGCGTATCAATATTCCACTTAATAATGGCATACGCACTGCTCTCTGCGCGCTCGGCAGAAATCCTGCCGCCAATCGGGCGCATCAGCATGGTAGAAAAGTCGGGTACATATTGACGCGCAAGCTCAAGCGTGCGCGTAATCTCAAAACGGTAGGTATCGTCGTCACATTCATCATAATAAACCGTATGCGAGAAGCCGTGTATGCCAATTTCAGAGTCGGTATTCGCGATATATACAAATGCTTCTTTATCAGCATAAACTCTCTGTCCAACGACAAAAAAGGTCACCGCCCCACCAAGCTCCTTTGCCTTGTCCGCAATTTTTTGAGTATAGACAGGATGAGGTCCATCATCAAAGGTAAAAGCAATACGCTTGGATGGCTTTTTATCGGTTGACGGCAGACTGCTTATCTCGGTATCTGTTTCACTTTCCGTCTCGCTTTCGGTTTCGCTTGCAGTATCTCCGCTGCCGCCACAGGCTGTCAATAACAAAGCAAGTGCTATAAGGCACAAAAAAAGACATTTCTTCATGTTTTTTCTATTCACAGGCAGGCTCCTTCTCTATTCAATAGAGTTCGCTCTCAAAAGCATTTTTGTATCAATAGTATACCCATTTTAGAAGATAAAGTCAAGCGTTTTTTGTCGTTGCCCTTTCTTTTTATCGCAACATATTCCATCATTCAAAGCGTCACAAAAACGAAAAGAAAGCAGGTGACTGTATGCAATCACCTGCTTTTGACCTTTTGTGTCAGCGTTCCCTAATCTACGGATAGAAAACTTATTTAACTTCGACTTCTGCGCCTGCAGCCTTGAGCTGTTCAGCAATCTTGTCAGCTTCGTCCTTTGCAACTGCTTCCTTAACAGCCTTAGGAGCACCCTCAACGAGGTCCTTTGCGTCCTTAAGACCAAGGCCTGTGATTTCGCGAACAACCTTAATAACATTAAGCTTTGCTGCGCCTGCTGCCTTGAGGATAACATCAAACTCGGTCTTCTCTTCTGCTGCGGGAGCTGCACCTGCTGCGGGAGCTGCTGCTGCAACGGGAGCCGCGCTGACGCCGAACTCCTCTTCGAGTGCCTTTACGAGATCTGCAAGTTCCAAAATGGTGAGACCTTTCACAAGGTCAAGAATCTGAGTGGTCTTTTCGTTTGCCATGATTAAATACCTCCGTATTTTCTTTCAAAGTTTTTAATTTTCCGGTGCGGATTTACGCTTCCGCAGGAGCTTCAGCGGACTCTCCGCCTTCTTTGTCGATTTTCGCCTGCAATACATAAGCAAAGCCGTAAAGCGGCGACATCAAGCTGCCCAGCATCTTGCAGATGAGCTGTTCCTTGGAAGGAATAGAAGCAAGTGCTTCAACGCCCTTCACATCAAGAACCTCGCCATCAACAAAGCCTGCCTTCAGCTCAAAGGTTTCAATCTTTTCAGCGTATTCCTTCAAGATTTTGGCGGGAGCGACAGGGTCCTCGGCACTGATCGCAATAGCGGTCATACCATTGAGATGCTCCTTCATCGCACCGTATCCGACTTCATCACAAGCTCTGCCTGTGAGGGTGTTCTTCATGACACAATATTCAACGCCCGCTTTGCGAAGCTCAGCGCGAAGCTTGGTGTCATCTTCCACCGTAATGCCCTCGTACTTAACGAGAACGCCGGATGCCGCATTCTTCATCTTTTCAGCAAGATTGCGTACTGCTTCCTGCTTGGTTTCCAGAATCTTCTGACTCGGCATGTTTTCACCTCCGTATGAATTCAGTAAATAAAAAACCTTTCCCCGTGATGTCAGACACCATGCAAGGAAAGGACATATCAAAAACAGCATCATAAGATGCGATATTATCTCTGTCTGTTCCTCGGCAGGATGGTGACTAACACTTTTACGGGAACCTGCTGTCTTAGGTCAACATATGGATTATACACGATTATACTTCATTTGTCAAGTCTTTTTTGAAAAAATCTCAATTTTTTATTTTTTCGGCAAGCTTTGCCATCTCCGCACGATAAAAATCAAGTCCTCCAAGCAAATTCAGAACCTCAATCAATGCATTGGCCGGAAGGTCGCTCGGCAATGCAAGCGCAAGGCAAAGCTCAGCGCGCCTTTCGGCAGAGCCTTCCCCACCAGAAAGACCGTCGGCATACAGCACGCTTTTCGTCACAGGCGTCACCTGCTCCTTCGGCACGCTCTCGCTTGTATAAGGCAAGAGCAAACGCTTCAAAAGCGTGACTTCCATCCCCTCTACTCCAAGCATACCCGAGCGCGATGGTGACTTTTTTCGTTTTTCCTTGCCCTCAATACGCGGTATATACAGATGAACCACCTTGTCAGGTGGCAGAATCCCCCTCAAAAACGAGCGAATCTGTGTTCCGCCGCCATCCGAATCGGCAAGTACAATAATACCCTTTTCTTGGGCAAGCCGCCTGAACAGCGCCTGCTTATCTCCCCGCCGAAAAAGACCGAAGCCGTCAGTCGTTAAAATGCACCCCTGAAAGAGCGATTCCAATTTGATTTTGTCATACTTGCCTTCAACAAGCACGGGGCGGTCAAGCATCGGCTTTCTGTCAGTCATTCCGAAAGCTCCGCTGTAAAAAGCGCATAAGAGGCGTCAGACGGCATATGCAGGTCACCGCGCGGAGAAAGACCGACACTGCCAACCTTCACGCCGTCGGGCAGACAGTTGCGCTTGAACTGCTGTGTGAAGAAGCGGCGGTAGAAGCTTTCAAGGAAATGATGAATTTTCTCATTTGAAAATTCGCCCTTAAACGCGATGCGCGCAAGCTCCTCGATTTTCTTTGGCTCATAGCCGTAACGCACAGCATAGTAAATAAAGAAATCATGCAGCTTATAGGGGCCGACAAGCTCCTCGGTTTTCTGCGCGATTTTTCCGTCCTTGTCAGGCGGCAGAAGCTCGGGGCTGACAGGCGTTTCAATCACACGGCGCAGAAGAGGCGCAAGCGCGGCATAGGTCTTGTCGCCTGCAAGAAATTCAAGTATATGCGGAATCAGCGTTTTCGGAACGCTCGCATTGACACCGTACATACTCATATGGTCAGCATTGTAGGTACACCAGCCCAGCGCAAGCTCGGACAAATCGCCCGTACCAAGCACAATCGCGCCTACACGGTTGGCATAATCCATGAGCACCTGTGTGCGCTCTCTTGCCTGGCTGTTTTCGTAGGTCACATCGTGGCACTCGGCATCCTGCCCAATGTCCTTAAAGTGTGCAAGCACGCTGTCGGCAATGCGGATTTCCTCGGCGTGAACGCCGAGCGCGCTCATCAAATCCCACGCATTGCGGTAGGTTTCGTCTGTCGTGCCAAAGCAAGGCAAGGTCAATGCGTAAATATTTTCTCTCGGTAAACCGAGAATGTCCATACTGCGTGTCGCGACAAGCAGTGCCAAGGTCGAATCAAGACCGCCCGACACACCTATAACAACCCGCCCGCCCGTCACTTCAAGACGGCGCGCAAGTGCATATGCCTGCATATCAAATACATCGCGGCATACTGCTTCTCTTCTTGCCGCTTGGGACGGAACAAAGGGTGTCCCCGAAACCGTCAGGTAATCGGGCGAAGCAGAGAGCGCAAGCGAAACATCGGGCAACAGAACGCGCGTCGGCTTTGCTTCTTCAGCCGCCGCCGACTCGCCGAAGGTGCGGTTGACAAGGCGGTCGCAAATGACACGCCCCATATCCACATCGGCAATGTTCAGGTAGTCGTCGGCAATGAGCGACTCGCTTTCCTTCAGCGCCCTGCCATTCAGGGCTATCATGCTGTAGCCCGAAAAAATAAGATCTGATGTCGACTCATGATACCCTGCCGACACAAACATATAAGCCGAAACAGTCTGCGCGGAATGCTGTAAGAGCATACGGCGCACAGAGGCTCTTTTACCAACCGTCTCATTCGCTGCAGAAAGATTGCAAAGCAAGGTCGCACCCGCAAGCGCGAGGTGCGAGGAGGGCGGAATCGGCGCCCATGCATCCTCACAAAGCTCCGTCCCTATTACCGTTCCGTCTGCACTTTCGAGCAGAAGAGAGCCGCAAGGAACAGATACACCTGCTATCGTGGCGTGCGTCGCCTTCAGCTGCGTGGCGGGTGTAAAATAGCGGCGTTCGGAATATTCACGGTATTCGGGCAAGAACGTCTTGGGAACAACTGCAACAAGAGCATCCTTCTTCATCCATACTGCCGTATTATAAAGCTGTCCGTCAATCAGAAGCGGCGCTCCAACCGCCACCAGCATATTCTCCCCGACAGTCGAGGCAAGGCGCAGAAGCGCCTCCTCTGCCGCACGGAGAAGCGTTCTCTGGAAAAAGAGGTCACCGCAACTATAGCCCGTCAGCGCACATTCGGGAAAAATCAGCACGCCGACATTTTTTTCCTTTGCCTCACGAATTTTCTCGGCAATTTTCTTTTCATTGAATGCGACATCTCCAACCGATACGCGCGGAACAGCAACCGCTGTACGAAGAATGTCTTTCATATAAGCAAGCTTCCTTTCGGTAAATTTTTCAAGGGCGGTAAGCGCGAAACGCACTTGGAATCGAGTAGTCGGATTCAAGCCTCTCTCGGCTTGATGCAACAAATCCATCAGGCAAAGCCTTCGGCGACACAACTTCTATATGATAGCCGTGTAAATGCCAGGTAATATGGGTAAATATATGGCGCGCATCAGACAGCGGTGTGGCGCGTATAACCTTGAATCCCATCTCTTCAACCTGCGCCACCGCCTCTTCGGCAGTCAATGCGCCACTGACATTGGGAAATTCATAAAGACCTGCAAGAAGTCCCTTGTCGGCGCGGCGACGGACAAGATACTGTCCGTTAAAAGACACCCGCAATACCGTCAGCGTCTCCTCACGCCGCTTGACACCGCTCTCTCTTATCGGCAATTTTTCGGCGCATCCGTCGGCACAAGCGGTACAGTAAGCCGACAAGGGACACTCCGCACACCTCGGCTGTGTGTTTGGCAGACAAATCTGTGCGCCAAGCTCCATCATTGCCTGATTCCATGTAGCCGCGGCAAAGCCGTCGGGAAGATAGGCGCCGTCCCCATTTTCGCTTTCCACCGCCGACACAGTCATAAACGAAGGGTGCGGCGGAGGCAGCATTTTCCATGAGAGAGCACGGATTTCCTTCGCCGTTTTTGGCTTCAGAATATTGTCCTCAATACGAAAAAGCCTTGCAAGCACGCGAAGCAAATTGCCGTCAACTGCAGGCACACGAAGTCCAAACGCAAAGGAGCTGACCGCACCTGCCGTATATTCGCCAAAGCCGGGCAATGCACGAAGTTCATGATAATCAGCGGGTATTTCTCCCCCATGCTTCTCGCAAATCACTATGGCAGCCTGCCTCATGAGTGAAGCACGGCGATAATAGCCGAGCCCCTCCCACAGCTTTGCCAGACGGTCGGGTGCCACCTCGGCAAGCGCGCGTACATCAGGCAGGGCCTCAAGAAATCGGTCATAGTAGCGCGAAACGACCTCGGCGCGCGTCTGCTGGAGCATGACCTCGGATACCCAAACGCGATAGGGCGTTCGGTTTTCACGCCAGGGCAATTTGCGCCCATAAAGCCTGCAAAATTCAAATAACGCCTCGTTTGCCTCATCACGAAAAGCGAGAGGCAGGGGCAGTGTACCTTTGAGTGTCATTTGTTTATATTGACGCGTCTTTCATCGTCGCTCATATGGAAATAATCAAGCACAACCTGCGGGCATTCGGCAGGAATACCGCCCGCCAGAATCAAATCTTGCTTCGGGTTAAATCCCCAAAGTGCAGCAAAACCATAAGGAATCTCCGCATTTTGTGCGAGCTGCACATCCACAACACTGTCACCGAGATAAAAGCATTCGTCCTTTTGAATACCCCATTCGGCAATAATCTCATTTGCACAGAAGGGCGAGGGCTTCAAGTGGTTTTTGTCCTCGGGCGCACCCTCAATATGCGTAAAGGGTACGGTAAAAAACCTGTCTGCAAGCAGTCTGACGCTGGATGTCGGCTTGTTTGACAGAATAGCAAGACGGCAGCCGCCCGCATGAAGCTCGGCGAGCATTTCGGGAATGCCCTCATAGGGCTCGGTCAGGGTAAACGGCTCACTGTCGTAAGCCGCAACATAGTCAACAAGAAATTGCTCAAGAATCGACATATCGGCATGAACACCGCGCAGCATTCGCTCGACCAAAATCCGCGCGCCACATCCGACAAAGCGGCGGTAGTCGTCCACCTCATAGGTCGGCAGTCCATACTGCTCCAAGGTGTTGTTTGCGTGATAGGCAATGGTTGTCAAGGTGTTCAGAAGAGTACCGTCAAGGTCGAAGAGACATCCTTTAATCATAATTAATTTTTCCTTTGTCTCCTTTATTATCCATATTTGAGAACCTTCTTGAGCATACGGTAGACGGTCACAACGACAAAGCGGCCAATCGGCGTATAGCAAACACAGGGTGCAAGCAATGTACCGAAGCGAATCGCACGGTAGGAACGCGGGTCAAGTGCCTTGTATTCACGCAAAAGCTCACGGAACAAGCGGTATTTTTCCTTATTATGTGTATTGTAAGTAAATGTTGCCGTAATGACAAACAGCAGCTTCAGCTCATGCTTCATTGCGAGATAAAGCGGCTTCGGCTTGGTCCTTTTAATTTCGGTCAGGTTGTGTGCGCGCGCGGCAAGCTGTGTCACCAGCCTTTGCTGGTCAATACGCTTGGTAATCACCGCCTCGGCAACAGACTGGCCCTCTCTGCCGATATAATAGCGGTAAACATCTTCGTCAAGATAGAGAATCTTCTCAACATAAGGAAGCGGCACATAAATATAAAGATTGTCAACATAGAAGGTATGCTTCGGGAGCTCAAGTCCGCACGCACGCAAAAGCTCGGTACGGAAATAGAGCGAGTGCATCATCAAATACTGCTGAATATGGAATTTGCCGCACTCGTCCCAGGTAGAAACACGCCCCTCGGGGAAAACATTACCGTAGCGCACAGATAGCGTAGTGTTGTCTGCCGCGTGCTCATAGACATAGTTGGCAACCGCCATATCAACAGTCTCGCCCTCGTCGCGCATGGTACGCAGACGGGAAAGCAGGCGCGCAAAGGCTTCCTCATTCACCCAGTCATCCGAATCGACCACCTTATAATAAAGCCCTCTCGCATGGCGAATGCCCTGATTGACGCCCTCTCCGTGTCCGCCGTTTTCCTGATGAATTGCCACAACACGATCGGGATAGCGTGCGGCATAATCGTCAGCAATCGCACCGGTTCCGTCCTTGGAGCCGTCATCAACCAGAATGATCTCAATATCCTCGGCAGATGCAATCAGCGTATCAATGCAATGTGACATATAGGCTTCGGAATTGTAGCAGGGGACTGCAACCGTCATCAAAAACTGTTTTTGTTCACTCATAAGACCGCTTCCTTTCATTTTTATGCAATGGCATCAGATCGACGCCGCGAATTTCAGTGCCTCACCTGTAATGGCATCCATATTGTAATACTTGTATTCGGCAAGTCTGCCGAGCAGCTTCAGCTTGGGGTACTTCGCCGCTTCCTCACGGTACTTCTGATAGAGCTTTTGGTTTTCCTCATTCTGAATCGAATAATAAGGAATCTGCCCCTCTCTGCCGTCAAAGGCGCGCGGATATTCATAAAGAACAGTTGTCACCCCGCGTATTTTCTGCCCCGTCATGTGTTTGAATTCGGTGATGCGGGTATAATCCTCGCTCATCGTGTAATTGACCGTTCCGTAGCCTTGAAAATCATCGGTATAAATCGTCTTGAACTCAAAGTCAAGTGAGCGGTAGGGCAGATGGCCATAGCAGAAGGAAAACAGCTCGTCCGGCATACCCGAATAAATCACATGGCCGTCAAACACCTCGCCGTCAAGATAAATCACACCGTCTGCAAGAGTAAGTCTGTCTGCACTGTCGGTTGAAAGCGCAAGCTCTATCATCGGGTGGTCAAGCATACGCTCAAAAAGAGAGGTAAAGCTATTGGTCGGAAGTCCCTGATAGGTGTCTGTGAAATATCGGTCGTCATAGCCAATCCGCACAGGCACACGCGAGGTCACCGATACATCAACCTGCTCCGCGTCAATTCCCCACTGCTTCGCTGTATAGTGAAGGAAAATATGCTCATATACATATTCACCCAAAAGACGCAGCGGCTCCTCCTCCGCCTCACGCAGAGCATGAATCGAAATCTGACTGTTTTCACCGTACTTGTCCACAAGCAAGCGATGAAGCCTCTGTCCCTCCTCGCCCGGAAAGGCAATCGCGAGTGAATCGAGGTTGAAGGGAATCGGCATCTGCAGTTCTCCCACCCTACCAAGCACGCGATGCTGATAGCCGTTCCATTCGGTAAAGCGGGAAAGAAAATCAAAGACCTGCTTGTCATTTGTATGGAATATATGCGGTCCGTAACGGTGAATCAAAACACCTGCCTCGTCAATTTCATCATAGGCGTTACCGCCAATGTGATGACGGCGGTCAATCAAAAGCACACGCTTGCCGCGCTCCGCCAAGGCTCTTGCGCTGACAGAGCCCGCAAAGCCTGCTCCAACAATACAAACATCATAATGCGGCATCTTATCTGATTCCTTTCAGACAAAAGCGTGCGACGCAATTGCCACTCCGCCTTTGTTTATTTTTTATCTATCTTTTATTATACATCTTTTCCCTCTAAAAAACAAGTCCCCCGCGCCGATTTCTGAAGAGAAACTCCCTTTTTGACAAAAACAGTGCAACGAACAAATGTTCGTTGCACTATCATGTTGAATAATTTACGCCTCACCGCGCCCCAAAAGAAAGGCGCGACGGTTGATTTCAATGAATTTTTGAGGAACGCACGCCTCAATCGCACGCATCCATGCGTCAAGAGAAAAGTCGAAATAAAGTGACATTTTGCCAAGCAAAACCAAATTGACCGCACGCACACTGCCCGCCTCACGCGCAAGCGTCAGAGCATCAAAGGCATCAACGGCAAGCCCCTTTTCTTCAAGCAAGCCGATCGGATTTTCAGGATAAACCATCGCACCCGTAATGACAGGCATCGGGTCAACTCGCTGGGTGTTGGTGACAACACGGCCACCCTCCTTCATGTAGGAGCAGTAGCGCGCAGCCTCAAGAGGCTCAAAGGATACGATCATATCCGCGCCGCCGTTATCCACAATCGGTGAATAAACGCGCTCGCCAAAGCGCACATAGGTTACAACCGAGCCGCCGCGCTGGCTCATGCCGTGAACCTCGGAAACCTTCACATCATAGCCCTCGTCCAAAAGAAGACGGCCAAGCAGCTTGCTGGACAGAAGGCTTCCCTGTCCACCAACGCCGACTATCATAATACTTTTTGTCTGTTCCATGTTTTTTCTCCTTCGGCTTATTCTGCGCAGACTTCAAAGGCATCAAAGCGACAAAGCTGTGTGCATACACCGCAGCCTGTGCAAAGCGTCGCATCAATGACGGCACGACCGTCCTTGAAGCTGATGGCAGGACAGCCGAGCTTCATGCAGGCGCGGCATCCGCGACAAGCATCTGTCTTGACCTTGACAGCGGGCTTTGCCTTCACGCTCTTCAAAAGAACGCAGGGGCGGCGCGAGATAATGACAGACGGCTCCTTTGCAGCAAGCTCCTCTGTCACCGCCTGGTCACAGGCGGCAAGGTCATACGGGTCAACCACGCGAACACGGCGAATGCCGAGTGCATGGCAAAGTGCCTCAAGGTCAACCTTGGTCGCAGGCTCACCCTTCAGGTTGCGTCCTGTTGTGGGGTTGTCCTGATGCCCTGTCATACCTGTGATTGAGTTATCAAGAATAATGACGGTGCTGTTTGTTGCATTATATGCCACATTGACAAGGCCTGTCATGCCCGAATGCATGAAGGTCGAGTCACCAATGACCGCCACGGTGTTCGCCTCGCCGTCCTCACCCAGCATCTTATTGAAGCCGTGCAGCGAGGAAACCGATGCTCCCATGCAGATGGTGGCATCCATTGCCGAAAGCGGTGCCTGTGCGCCGAGCGTATAGCAGCCGATATCACCCATAACGCGAATCTTCTTGCGCGAGAGGGTGTAGAAAAGACCTCTGTGCGGACAGCCTGCACACATGACAGGCGGACGCATGGGAAGCGTCTCATCAAGTGTCTTGAAATCGGGCGTCTCACCGCCGAGCGCCGCCGCCACCATATTGGTGGAAAGCTCACCGACAAGAGGAAATACATTTTTACCAATCGGGTCCAGACCAAGCGTGCGCAGGTGTGCCTCAATCACACCGTCAAGCTCCTCAACAACCGCTATCTTCTCAACACTTGCGGCAAAATCAAGAATCAGCTTTTCGGGCAGAGGATGCACCATGCCGAGCTTCAGAATGCTCACGCGGTCGCCAAGTGCCTCACGCACATACTGATAGGATGTACCCGATGTAATGACACCGAGCGACCTGCCACCCATTTCAATGCGGTTCAGAGGAGAATTCTCGGCATACGCAATAAGTGCCTTGGTTCTTTCCTCAACAACAGGATGGCGGCGCTTGGCATAGCCGGGCATCATGATATATTTTTCGGGATGCTTTTCGTAAGCAATCAGCGGCTTTTCCTCGCGCTCGGAGGTTTCAACAATGCTTCTTGAATGTGATACGCGCGTACACATACGGAGAATGACGGGGGTATCAAATTTTTCCGAAATCTCATATGCCGCCTTGGTAAAGGCAAGTGCCTCCGCAGAGTCGGACGGCTCAAGCATCGGTAGCTTTGCCGCACGCGCATAATTGCGGGAATCCTGCTCATTTTGCGAGCTGTGCATACCGGGATCATCTGCCACGCAGACAATCATACCGCCGTTCACACCCGTATAGGACATGGTAAACAGGGGGTCTGCCGCAACATTCAATCCGACATGCTTCATGCCGCAAAAGCTACGCCCGCCTGCAAGAGATGCACCAAACGCAACCTCCATTGCTACCTTCTCATTAGGCGCCCACTCGGCTTTGATTTCATCATAGGTCGCCGCACTCTCGGTAATTTCAGTGCTGGGCGTTCCGGGATAAGAGGAAACCAAACGGCAGCCCGCCTCATAAAGACCGCGCGCAACCGCATCGTTTCCCGACATCAACTGTTTCATTCTACTCTCCTCATCTGCCGCACTTGGCGGCGATATCAATAATCAATATTTTATTTGGTTGTCTGTGCCTCGACAAGTCTGCCGCCGCCATATCGCTCACGCAGAACGGGCTTCTCAATTTTCCCCGTCGGATTGCGCGGAATCTTATCGAAAATAATCATTCTCGGACGCTTGTATTTGGGAAGGTCAGCACAGAAGGCACGAATCTCCTCCTCGCTTGCCGTACAGCCGTCGCGGAATTCAATAATCGCGGCTGTCACCTCGCCCAATCGCTCGTCGGGTACGCCAATGACCGCCACATCCTTAATGGCACTGTGTGCGCGCAAAAAATCCTCAATCTGAACGGGATAGATATTCTCACCGCCCGAAATGACGACATCCTTCTTTCTGTCAACCAGATACAAAAAGCCGTCTTTATCCCGCCTTGCCATGTCGCCCGTCATCAGCCATTCGCCACGAAGCACCTCAGCGGTAGCTTCGGGATTCTTATAATAACAGCGCATCACACCGGGGCCCTTGACCGCAAGCTCACCAACCTCGTCAACCTCGGTTTCCTTACCGTCAGGCGAGAGAACCTTCGTTTCCCAGAGATAGCCCGCGCGGCCAATTGCGCCCACATGGTCGATGTTCTCAACGCCAAGATGCACACAGCCTGGGCCGATAGACTCGCTGAGACCGTAGTTTGTATCATACTGATGGTGCGGAAAATGCTCTCTCCAGCGACGAATCAGACTGGGCGGTACGGGTTGCGCGCCAATATGCATCAGCCGCCATTGGTCAAGCTTGTAATCGTCAGGATTGACCTCTCCCGCATCAATCGCATCCAGAATATCCTGCGCCCACGGCACAAGCAGCCATACAATTGTTGCATTCTCCTCGGAAATTGCACGCAAAATCCATTCGGGCTTTACTCCGCGCAAAAGCACCGCGCGACTGCCTGCCAAAAGGCTTCCGAACCAGTGCATTTTCGCGCCCGTATGGTAGAGAGGGGGAATGCAAAGAAAGACATCGTCTCTTGTCTGCCCATGATGATTCTGCTCGACAAGACAAGCCGATTCCAGAGCCTTGTGCGAATGCAAAATTGCCTTCGGGAAGCCTGTTGTACCCGACGAAAAATAAATCGCGGCATCGTCATCCTCCGTGAGATGAACGGCAGGCGGCTGGGTAGAGCAATAGGATGTATAGGTTTCATAAGGCTCGGCAAAATCTGCACAGCCGTTGCCGATATGGAAAAAGGCTTTCAAACGGCTCTCTCCCTTTGCAATGGGCGCCAAGCGGTCAATAAACTCATCACCGAACACCAGCATATCCACATCGGCAAGGTCAAGGCAATAGGCAATTTCAGCACCTGTATAACGGTAATTCATCGGCACGGCAATCGCACCCGCCTTCAGAATGCCGAAATAAACAGGCAGCCATTCAAGACAGTTCATTAAAAGAATCGCGATTTTATCGCCCTTTTTTACGCCGCGCGACAGTAAAAGATTGGCAAAGCGGTTGGCGCGGCGGTCAAAAGTGCGCCATGTCATGTCACGGCGGTACTTGCCGCCAAGACTTCTCTCAATCAAATTGAACTCGCGCCATGTCTTCGCACTGTCGTGCGCATCAGAGGGGTTTAATTCGACCAGGGCAACCTCGCTGCCGTACAGACGGGCATTCTTCTCCAAAATATCGGTTATCATAAAGCTTCCTTTCTATATGACGGACTTTTTCGTTTAAGAACAAAAAAGCCCCGCAAATGCGAGGACGAGTATAACCCGTGGTACCACCTCTGTTCGCCGTTCTCTCTCGAAAACAGCCTCTTGCGGCACAAAATGCCGCCGCGCTCTAACGGACGCCGCCGCCGCCACCTACTGCAATTTCAGTACGGTACTCTCGGAATGTATTCGCCCCGCCTGACGCACTGTCTTGCACCAAACGACAGCTCTCTGTGCCGACAAATGCAGGGGTACTCTTTTCCGGTCATTGTATTTACATATGATTATAGCAGTTTTTCGACATCTTGTCAAGTGTTTATTTTGGAAAAAATCCTTCCGTCCCAAACACCCCTCGCGTGTCTTTTGCTGAAATTTCGAATTTCATATTGACAACAGGCAAGGCGTGTAGTATAATGATTTGCGAGTGATTCGCAAATTGGCTTGGCGTATAAAGCACATAGAAAGACCGCAACAGATAACTCGGTGGGAAGGAAGTGTTGTTCATGAAAAAAGCGCACAGGTTGTTGAGCATTCTGGCTTGTTTGGCACTTATTCTGTCCACCGCGTCCGTTTGCCTCTTATCTTTTGCGCCCGCGCACGACTCTTGCTGTGACGACTGCAATCTCTGCGCCTTTATTGCAGGCTTCGGTGACGCTCTGCGCTTTTTACTGTTTTTCGCGCCTTTTCTTTTGTATATTGGCTTGAGCGCGCTTCCCCCATTTTCTCACACCTCTCTTACCGATACTGCAAAAAGAAGCCCGATTGTATTAAAGGTCAAGCTTTCAAATTGAAAATGC
>JAZRPF010000029.1:0-35502 GCA_045649045.1 Eubacteriales bacterium | reverse complement strand
TGCCGCAATTTGTCAAGAAAAAAATGCGGATATTCCTTCCGACGCTTTACTTATTCTGTGCGAGGACAGCATAAAAGCCATTGGCGCACTTGCCGCCTTCTATCAAAAGAAAATACCGCACAAAACCATTGCCGTCACAGGCAGTGTCGGTAAAACGACAACCAAGGAATGCCTGCGCCATGTTCTTGCAAAAGGCTATCGTGTTCATGCGACAGAGGGCAATCATAACAATGAGTTAGGACTTCCTTATACGATTTTCTCCATGCCGAAGGACACAGAAATATTGATTCTTGAAATGGGAATGTCGGGACTTGGCGAAATAGCCTATCTCTCAAAAATTGCGTGTCCCGATGTTGCAATTGTGACAACAATTGGCACATCCCATCTTGAGCATCTCGGCACAAGAGAAAACATCTGCCGCGCGAAAATGGAAATCACAGAAGGAATGCAGGATTCTTCCCTTCTTCTCCTGAACGGTGACGAGCCGCTTCACCGCGCGGAAGAGCGTCACAGGCTGAAGCCGAAATTTATTTCGCTCAATGAAGGCGAGGGCGATTGCTTTGTAAAGCACCTGACAACGGGCACAGAGGAAACCGCCTTTCATGCTTGCCTGTTCGGCGGTAAAGAGGAAGAATACGCAATTCCCATGGCAGGCAGACACGCCGCCTATGCCGCGCTCTTTGCGCTGGCGGTCGGACGCTATTTCGGTATGTCACACAAGCAGATGCGCGACGGTCTTGCCGCCTATACATCCGATAGCCTGCGCCAAAGCATCGGCACATATTCCGTACGGACAGACAAGGGACTGCAAAAGGTCACCATTATTCGCGACTGCTACAATGCGGCACCCGAATCTATGCAAGCGGCGCTGAATGTCCTCGCAATGACCGCAAAATCAAAAAACGGGCGTGCCATTGCTTTTCTCGGCGACATGAAGGAGCTTGGTCAAAATTCGCAAGAGCTGCACGAGCAGGTCGGCACCCTCGCCCATAAGACAGGCATACAAATCCTCGTGACATACGGCGAATCCGCCTCCTTGATTGCCAAGGGCGCACGCAAATGCGGTATGCCCGATGCAAATATCTTTGAATGCCCGCAGGCAGAAAAAGAGACTGCCGCAGCACTTCTTTTGTCAATTCTGGAAGCGGGCGACACGCTTCTCTTCAAGGGCTCACGCGCGATGCGTGTCGAGCAAGTCGCCGACCTTCTGACAAACTGACAGACAATTCAAAACGAAAGGAAAAACCATGAGGACATATCTTCTGACAACGATTCTCTCAACCTTTATTCTGACAGCACTTTTATCGCGCCTGCTTATTCCAACACTCAAAAAATTCGCAGGACAGAAGATACTCGACATCGGCCCTCGTTGGCACAAAAGCAAAGAAGGAACTCCCTCAATGGGCGGTCTTTCCTTCCTCATTGCCATCGCGTTTACTGTCGCGATTGCCGCTTGCGTGCTCATTCGCTCGCATGGCATCACCTATGCCCGCCCCCTGCTTCTTTCACTTGGCTACGCAGTCGGCAACGCTCTGATTGGCATTGTTGACGACTACACAAAAATCCGCAAGAAAGAAAATGCCGGACTCTCACCCTTCCAAAAGATTGTGTTACAGGTTGTGCTTGCCGCCGCTTATCTTGCATTGATGAAGCTGTTTTCCGCTATTACAACCGATATTCATTTGCCCTTTACCGACTTTGTCATTCCGCTTGGCTATGCCTATTATTTCTTTGCAATGGTTGTTCTTGTCGGCATTGTCAACTGTGCCAACCTGACCGACGGTATTGACGGACTTGCATCATCGGTTGCACTTGCCATCAGCATCTTCTTTACCGCACTTGCACTCAAGCTTGGCGCACTTCCTCTCATCATCGTGAGCGGTGCCGTCATCGGCGCAACGCTGGGCTTCCTTGTCTACAACTGGCACCCCGCCCGAGTTTTCATGGGCGACACAGGCTCTCTCTTTCTCGGCGCGTTGACGGCAAGTATGGCATTCATGCTGAATATGCCTATTTTGATACTGCTTGTAGGAATCATCTATGTCATTGAAGGTATCTCCGATGTTTTACAGGTCGGATACTACAAATTGACAAAAAAACGAATCTTCAAGATGGCGCCGATTCACCATCATTTTGAAAAGAGCGGTTTTAGCGAAATCAAAATCGTCATTCTCTTTTCTTTCATCACCTTGATTGCATCTGCCATTGTTTATTTCGGCATTTGATATAAATATCCAAACCATTACCGCTTGAAAGGAGCAATTATGCCAAACGAATATCCGCACAAAAAGCCTCTTTTCGGCAAAAAAATAACCGATGCAACAAGCGGCGAGCAGCAAAACACGCGCGCCGCACTTTCCGAGGATAAGGCACGCACTCTTCTCCAGAAGCGCGCACAGGAAGCTGAAAAAGAGAGCGCTGTTGCAGTCAAGGAAAGGGCGCAAGACGAGGAAAAAAAAGCGCCCTCAAAAACACAAACAGAAGAAACGCAGGTAAAGGCTGACAAAGAAAAGCCCCCCGTCAAGCAAGCTCGCACTCTGCATTTCGGGCGTACTATTGAAAAACCGAAGGAGGATGCACCGAAGCCAACCGAAAAGCCCTTGAAAGCCAAGCGCGAACGCAGGAAAAAGGTCCGTGGTACGCATCCTGTATTGAAAAAGCTTTGGAGCTTATTTTTCAGCGATACATCCTTTCGCCGCGAGAACTATCTGATGCCGAAATCGGCGGCAGGTGTTGACCGTCTGTTTCTCTTTTTCTTCATTGTTCTTCTCTCGATAGGCTCGGTTATGGTTTTCAGCTCAAGCTACGCCTATGCCGAGGCGCGCTACGGCGACAGCACATATTTTGTGCGCCGTCAGATTCTCTTTGCGGCAATTGGTATTGGCGTCATGCTTGTTGCATCCATGCTGACAGTTCAGTTCTATAAGTCGATAACGCGTCTGGCGTTTGGCGTCACCATTCTGCTTCTGATTGCAGTTTTGCTCTTTGGCGTCAACCTGAATGGCGCACAGCGCTGGATTGGCATTGGCCCTCTCACCATTCAGCCAACAGAAATTGCCAAGCTGACCATTGTCATGATGCTTGCATGGTATTTTGAACGCTATCAGGATAAACTGCGCGAGCATAAGAGCTTTTTCTCGCATCTATGCTACAATACCCTTTATCCCGGTGCGATTATCGCCCTTATCTGCGCTCTCGTCATGCTACAAAAGCACTTGTCGGGCATTATCATTCTCGGCTGTATCGGCATCATCATCATGTTTGTCGCAGGCTCTGACGGGCGGCATCTTGCCACCTTGATGGGTACAGCTGTAGTCGGCGTCTCCTGCCTTGCAATTTTCACCGATTATACCAAAAGGCGCATTGATATTTGGCTCGACCCGTATGCCAACCGCACAGACGGCGGATGGCAAACCATACAGGGCTTGAATGCCATGGGAAGCGGCGGCTTTTTGGGACTTGGCATTGGCGATTCGCGCATGAAATACAGCTATGTTTCCGAGCCTGCCAACGATTTTATCTTTACAATTACCTGTGAAGAGCTTGGATTTGTCGGCGCCATGGTGATTATCGCCTTCTTTGCACTTCTCATTTGGCGCGGCTTCGTGATTGCCATGCGTAACCCCGACCGCTATGCAAGACTGCTCTGCCTCGGTATTGTCGCAAAAATTGCGGTACAAACCTTGCTCAATCTTGCGGTCATTACAAACTCAATTCCCAATACAGGTATTGCACTGCCCTTTTTCAGCTACGGCGGTACATCTCTGATTATCCAGCTGCTTGAGGTCGGCATCATTCTATCAATTTCCCGAACCTCACAACTTCAAAAACGATGACAAGACTGTGAAGAAAGGATTTTGCCATGCATATACTCCTGACCGGTGGCGGAACTGCAGGTCATGTCTACCCTGCCATTGCCATTGCCGAAATATTTGAAAAAAAACATCCTGACATTCAGATTTCATTCGTCGGTACGCCCAATGGAATGGAAAACAATCTGGTTGATAAAAAATACACCATGTATCATATCAATGTCAAGGGCTTTTCCCGCAGTCTTTCGCCAAAGAACCTTTATGCAGCTTATCTTGCATGGCATTCTCCTCAAGTTGCACGCAAGCTTCTTCGCCGCTTAAAGCCTGACCTTGTTGTCGGAACGGGAGGGTATGTTTCATGGCCGATTCTGAAGGCGGCTGGGCTTGAAGGAATCCCCTGTGCCGTTCATGAATCCAATGCCATTCCGGGACTGACAGTCAAAAAGCTTGAAAAATATGTCGATAAAATTCTTTTGAATTTTGAAGAGAGCAAAGCGTATTTCACCGAAAAGGAGAAAACCGTAACCGTCGGCAATCCGCTCCGCCGTGGCTTTACAAGTCAGAAAAGAGATGCAGTCAGAGCCTCACTCGGTATCGGCAAGGATGAGCTTCTGATTCTCTCCTTTGGCGGAAGCCTCGGTGCTACCGCACTCAACCGCGCCTGCCTTCATCTTGCCTCACATTATGTCAGGAAGCACCCGAACATCCACCACATCCACGGATGCGGTGAACGCAACTATGATATGTGCTTAAAGGAATTTGAAAAGCTACTGCCAAGCAAGGAAGATACAAAGCGAATCGAGCTACGCTCCTATATTGACAATATGCCCGATCTGATGCAGGCATCGGATATTATCATCTCGCGCGCAGGTGCGATGACACTTTCGGAAATTGCGCTTGCAGGCCGCGCCTCTATCCTGATTCCCTCTCCTAATGTTACAAACAACCACCAATTCAAAAACGCACAGGTTCTATCAAATGCCAATGCCGCCGTTCTGCTTGAGGAAAGCGATAATCTTGACTATTTACTCGAAGAAAAGGTTGATGCTCTTGCAAGCAATATACACTTCAGAAAGACAATTGCTCACCATGTGGCAGCCTATGCGAAGCCTGATGCAAACGAGCGTATCTACCGTGAGCTTACTGAACTGATGGCAAAAAAATAATTCTGAAAGGAGACGACAGAAATGACTGCGGATACACAAAAAAAGGAAAGGCCCAAGCGCCATATTCCTTCCCCGACAAGTGGCCTTTGCGCTCTTGCCGCATTATTATTGCTCGTCGCCTCAATCCTGCTCATTTATTTCGAAATGAACCGCGTGGGCAGTTACAGAATCCAAAGCGGACGGTTTGCCGACAAGGCATCCGTGCAAAAAATTGTCGGCAATCCCGAGGGGGATTTTCTGCCTTCGATGAATACAAGCGCAATGCGTAAGCAAATCAAGGCTCTTTCACCGATGGTTGCCGATGTCAGATTTGAGCTTTCATTCACCCGCCGTCTGACCGTGCGTGTCGTTGATGAGGTCTATGCCTATTATTATCGTGCCGAGGACGGACGCACACTTCTTTTGAATCCGCACTTCAAGGTGCTCGGTGTGCATGACAAGACGGCATACGAGGAGGGGCTTTGCCATTATGACCTCTCATCACTCACCGAGCTTTACATCACCCCCGAAGCAGAAAGCATCGTCATTGGCGAGATTCTTCCCTTCAGGCACATGGACAAGCTGTCAGACTTCGTCCGTGAGCTCTCAAACGCCAAGGGAACGCTTTATGACACGCTGAATCTGCTCGATTTGCGCAATGACCACAATATCATCTTCATTTTTGACAACTTGGCGCGTGTCGTCCTGCCCGAATATACCGATTTTGATTTGAAATGCCGCGCAATTTTGAAGATGATGGAAAAAAACGGCACACGCGAAAACGAGTGCCCAACAAGATTTACTTATGTTGATCCTGCCAACGCCTCTGTTCATTGGGCTGTTTGGGAATGGTACGACCTCTATCAAGGCTATTCGCGCTGAAAAACCACTTTTAATTGTTAATAAAGTTTGAATTTTTATGTTTTTTGTCATTTCATACTTGAAAAGAATAGAGATTTATAGTATTATATTAATTGTAATATTATATGCGATGTCATATCGGTGATTTCCCGTTCCTTGCTTGAGTGGACAAGCTGAATCGGGTGATTTTCTGTTTTTCGATATGTATTCGGCATCGCAGTCATGATGAAAGGACGGCAATCTCCATGGTCAACGAGTACATGAAAAGCGAAAACAAAGTCAATATCAAGGTCATCGGTGTAGGTGGCGGCGGTAATAACGCAGTCAACCGTATGATTTCCTCCAACATTCGCGGTGTCGAATTTATTTCTATCAATACAGACAGCCAGATTCTGTCCTCGTCCAGTGCAGGACAAAAAATCACCATCGGCTCAAGATTGACTCGCGGTCATGGTGCAGGTGCGAATCCCGATGTGGGCCGTCATTCTGCAGAAGAAAATATTGACGAAATCAGAGATGCCATCCAGGGTGCCGATATGGTGTTCATCACCGCAGGCATGGGCGGCGGTACAGGTACAGGCGCAGCTCCTGTTGTCGCAAAGGTTGCGCGTGAGCTTGGTGCCTTGACCGTCGGTATCGTCACAAAGCCCTTCCAGTTCGAAGGCAGAAGAAGAATGCAGCAGGCAGAGGCGGGCATCAAGGAATTAAGCGAGTATGTCGATTCCTTGATTATCATTCCGAACGAACGCCTAAAGCTTGTTTCCGATATGCCGATTACCCTTGCAAATGCTTTTGAAATTGCAGACGATGTGCTTCGTCGCGGCGTTCAGAGCGTTTCCGAGCTTATCAATGTTTCCGGCTTTGTCAACCTCGACTTTGCCGATGTCACCGCCATCATGAAGGATGCAGGCTATGCACACATGGGCGTCGGCTCTGCAAAGGGACAGGACAAGGCAGAGGTTGCCGCAAAGAAGGCTGTTTCCTCGCCACTTCTTGAAACCACAATTGCAGGTGCGATGGGCATTCTTGTCAGCATCACTGCTTCCCCCGATATTCAGCTCGAGGAAGTCACCTTGGCTTCCGACATGATTGCCGAGCAGGCACATCCCGATGCCAATATCATCTGGGGTGCCGCATTTGATCCCTCGCTTGACGACGAGATGCGCATCACCATCATCGCTACAGGCTTTGAGGGTGCAAAGAAGGTTTCTGCTCCTATCATCTCCCCTGATATCGCACCGAAGACCGAGGAGAAGGAAACACAGCCCGTTGTAGATGCGACCGTGACAAGACGCCCCAATGTCGCTCCCCGCGATTTTGATGACATTTTGAGCATCGTCAATAATCGCCGTAATTCCTGACATCATCAAGCGTACCGACTTCTTGGTCGGTACGCTTTTTCATTTATACTTATGCCATTTTCTCCTTTTTGCCGTGTGACATTCATTCCCCTTCATGCACACAAGAATATCTCAAAATCTGTTTACAAACGAGTAAAATCGTGGTATAATAATAAAAAGGCTTTTTTCACGCTACATTCCGAAAGGACATCTACGCTCATGGATTTGTTTTCCGAAAAATCCCGTCGCACTTATTGGCGAATTGGCACCTTTCTCGCGCCGATTCTTGCGATACTCGCGCTGCTTGTTTTCTTTCGTATCAGCCCCTTTGGCGATACGCCGCGCAGACTCGCAGGCGACAACGACTATCTTTCATATTTGAGCGGTCTGCGCCGTTTCCTGTCGGGTAACGGCTTTTTCAGCTTTGCCGACCTTGCAAGCGATGCCTCTTCCTTGCACGCCCGCTATCTCGGCAGTCCCTTTACGCTTTTGAATGCACTTGCACCTGCCGCCCTGCATGAAACCGCCTTTTTCGTTCTGCTTACTGTTAAAAGCGGCTTGGCGGCACTTTTCTTCTCTTTCTACCTGAATCGCAGGAATCCCTCGCTTTCACCTGCCTTTTCTTTGATTCTTTCGTCTTTTTACGCGCTCTCCTCTATTTTGGCATTACATGACGGACTGGCGCTTCTGCCCGAGCAGCTCATGCTGCTGCCACTCCTCCTTCTTGCATTTGAAGGCTTCTTTGCAAACGGCAAAATTTTCTCCCTGACTCTTTGCCTTACCTTTGTCTTTTTGACAGGCTATGCCTTTGCCTATGCGACCTTGCTCTTTGCCCTGCTCGCATTACTTGTTTCCTTCATAGGCGGTCACGCTACCAATACAAACGGTCTTTCTCTCGGCAGGACATTTCTATCCCTCTCTCTTTCTTTTCTGCTTGCCGCACTGATTGCCCTGCCTGTTCTTTTGCCCGCACTTTCAAATACAGACAAAATCGGTATTCTCGGTGCATACAGCGGCGCACCGCTTTACCGCTTTCCATTCTTACTTCTTGGCTTCTGGCCGGGAGTCTATATGCCCGAATTTCCCGTGTTTTATATTGGCATTCTCCCGCTTCTCGTCCTTCCCCTGTTTTTCTCATGTCGCACCTTGACAAAACGCTACCGTCTGACGACAGCCATCACGCTTGTCGCGCTCCTTCTCATCTTCTTTTTTGTCAATCCGTTCGGCGGTGCGCTTTCGTTCGGACTTTCACTCATCACCATTCTTCCCTGCGCTGATTTTCTTGCACGGCGCGAAAAAATCAATCGCACGCCTTTGGCAATTACTGTTGTTTCTCTGCTCATTATTCCCATGCTCTTGCAAAAGTGCGCCTTCTCTGTACCGAGCGGCGAGGGTTCAATTCCAATACTTTCGTCCATGTTCGGCGTCTATATACCGCTCCTCCTGCTTGCCGTGACCGCGCTTGCCCTTGCAGGCGTTTTTGACCGTGAAAGCAACCGCGCAATGCTTGTCCTGCTCATCGTTCTGACGCTGACAGACGGTGCAACAGCGACCTTTTCGCGTGTGACCGGCAAGAATTTTCTTGCCTCCGAGAAAGATATCACCGTAAGCAGCATTCCTGCCAATATTCTGACTTCTGTCAATCAAAATCAAGACAAGCCATACCGTCTTCGCCTTTATGTCGATCAAAATCACAGAATCCCCTACGGACACGGTTTTCTGCTCGGCAACGGGGATGCCGCCCTGCTTTCCCCCGATATGCAGGCGTTTCTGACCGCGCTCGGCTGCAACCTCACCGCCGAGCGTGACAGCGAGCCGCTTTACCTTCCTGATGCCATTCTCGGCATCTCGCACATCCTCACCAATCAAATCAGCACAACTGTGATCAACCGTCGCGATTATGAGGTGCTTCAAGAGACAGACGGCTACCAGCTTATCCGCACAAATGCACTGCCGCTTGTCTTTACCGCCTCCAAGGATGTTCTTTCCCTTGATGCAGAGCACTCCTCACCTTTTGTCTACACAAATGCACTTCTCTCTGCAATTCGCGGCGAGGACTTGGAAATTTACAAGCCGTCTGCCACGGTGAAAAAAGAAACAGACGGTCAGATTATCTATGAAGGCACAGCTGAAAATACAGGTTACGCGTATTTCTATTATAGACCGCATGACTATCAAAGCTATCGCCTGACAATTGCAGGCACGGCATACACTCTTTTTGAAGGCGGTATTGACCGTGGCATTCTCCCTCTCGGCTACTACTATGCAGGACGAAAGCTTGATATAACCTTTGAAGGTAGCCAAGCTATCACCACGCCTTCCGAAGAAGCGTTTATCTGGATTGAGGATAGCGAGCTGCTTCTCAATGCAATCAGTGAAATTTCAAAGGGCGCACTTCAAAATGCGACACTTGACGGAAACACGCTGACAGGACAAGTGACGGCAAAAGAGAGCGAGGTGCTCATGACAACCCTTGCCTATGACGGTGGCTACACAGTCAAGCTCGACGGTAAAGAAGTCGAGGCGCAGTCGGTCGATGGGCTTCTTGCCCTCTCCCTGCCAAGCGGCACCCACACCGTCACCATCATCCGCACATCCTCACTCGGTCTTGCGCTTCCCACCTTGATTGTGAGTCTTGTGGGAATATTCCTGCTCGTGCTTTTCTCTTTTTCAAAAAACAAGCTCAAAACCCACAAAAGCAAGTAAAAGACTGCCTGTCGGCATTGAAAGGACTGCCAATGAATATTCCAAAGCTGAATGTTGACGATATTCTCGAACTCAAAAAAACACATCCGTGTGGCAAGCGACAGGTCAAAATTTTGCGTCTTGGCAGTGATGTCAAGGTTGAATGCCTCGGCTGCGGTCATCTCTTTACCATTGACCGCATTAAGCTTGAAAAGGCAATCCGCCACATCACTCCCGCCCCGAAAGGAAGCGACCTATGAATCAAAACAGTGTGCCTGTGACAGACGGTAGTTTGAAATCAAAACTGACAAAACGGCTTGAGGCGGCAATCAACCGCGCCGAAACCAAGGCAACTTGCCTGCACCTTCTTTGCTTTGCTCTTCCTGCCCTCATGCTCTTTTTGGTCTATTTTCTATTAAAGCAGGATGACTTCTATCCCGACCTCTATGTCCTGAAAATTGATATGTCCTTCCAGTATGTCTACTTTTTTGCCGCCCTACAGGACTGGATTGCAGGCGAAGGCTCTCTGCTTTATTCATTCAGCCGCGCGCTTGGCGGTGAATTTCTCGGCATCTTCACTTATTATGTTGCTTCCCCCCTCTCCTTCCTTGTCGGTCTTTTTTCGAAGGAAACGATTCTCGATGCCATCATGGTCATCTATCTTGCGAAATGCGGTCTTTCGGGACTTTTCGCCTCTATCTACCTGAGACGCTCGGCAAAGGTCGGTGCGGCTACCACCCTGCTCTTTTCAACCCTCTATGCCATGTGCGGCTATGCCGTTGTCATGCACATCAATATCATGTGGATAGACGGGCTGATGCTTCTGCCTCTTCTTGCACTCTCGATTGAACGCCTGATAACGCAAAAGAAATACTTTCTCTTTGTGCTCATAGTCGCGCTCAATCTTCTTTGTAATTATTATGTCGGGTATATGTCCTGTCTTTTTGCGTTCTTTTATTTCTTCTATGCTTATTTCAGTATGTCGCCCGAAGAGCGCAATCCAAAGAGCGAGCGCTATCACTTTTTGCGTGCGTTCTTGCGTATCGGCATATTTGCCTTAATTGCCATTGCCATCTCGGCTATCTGCATTCTCCCTGCCTACTATTCTCTCACCTTTGGCAAGGATTCCTTCACATCGCCGACATGGGATTTTGAGGTGCAGTTCCCACTTTTTGACCTCTTTGTCAAATTTTTGTTCGGCACCTATGATTCCTTAAAATATGAGGGTATTCCCCATGTTTACTGCGGTGTCATTGTGCTACTGCTCGTTCCACTCTTTTTCCTTGGGAAAACCGCCTCCAAACGCGAAAAAATCTGCTCGGCAATTCTTTTGTCGGTCTTTGTCATTTCGTTCTCTTTTCAATATCTCAACTTAATATGGCATGGCTTTCAACCGCCGCAAATGTTGCTTTTCCGCTATGCCTTCATTCTTGTCTTTCTCGTGCTTGTCATCTCGGCAAAGGTCTTTGAGCGTGCAAAACATATAAGTTCCTCCCAGCTTTTATCGGTCACGCTCGTGCTTGTCCTCCTGATACTTTGCACATCACTTTTCAATTACAGTCATGTGGACCCCAAAATATCTCTGCTCACATCGGCAATTCTGATTGTTTTGCAGGCACTTCTCCTGCTTCTCCGCCAGAATCCGCGCTTCAAGGAAAAGCTGGTAACAGGCGTGCTTGTCTTTGTCGTGCTCGTCGAATGCTACGCCAACAGTGCGCTCTATATGGCAGGACAAATTGATGAGTTCGGATACAGCAAAAAGACAACCTTTGAAGATTATTATGACCGCTGGCACGGTGAAATTGATTATGTGCAGGAAAAGGACAAGAGCTTTTACCGTCTTGAAAAATTGAATTATCTGAAATATAATGACTCTTATCTTTTCCGCTATCGCGGACTTGCGAACTCGACCTCGACTCTCAACCGCGAAACCCTCGATTTCATCAATCTTATCGGTCATCGTGGCTCATCCAATTCCTCCAACTATATCGGTGCCAATCCCGTCGTCGATTCGCTTCTTGGCATCCGCTATATTCTTGACGATTCTGCCGACTATATACCAACGCTTTACGAAGAATACCACACCGACGGCACCATCACCGCCTACAAGAATCCCTACGCGCTGTCAATTGCCTTTCTTGCCGATGATGATATCGAAAGAATGACCTTGAGCGCGCCGACAACCGAAGAGATTGCATCGCTTGCGACATCATTTGCAAGCGCGCCCTTTGGCTTCGGCTTCTCCTCACTTGCCGTCTTTCAGGATTTGACAAATGAGGAATATGCCGATTTTGCTTCCCCCTTTGAACGCTTGAACCGCATGGTTTCTGCCATACTCGGTGAGGATGTCAAGCTCTTCTATCCGATTGATGCCAAGATGACACTTGAAAATGTGACTGTCACGGGCAATTCCGAGCGTCACAGCTATACGGCAGTTGATAAAACCAAGAATGCCGAGGTCATTTTCACCTATGAAGGTGTCGGCGAAGACGATATTTTCGCATATTTCCCCTCACCGTCATCAAATGAAGCCAAGGTTTATGTAGACGGCAAAAGCTACGGTTCCTATTTTACCAAATACACACACGGCTATATTCGTCTCGGTCCTGCGGAAGAGGGCACGAGCGTGACCGTCAAGCTTCGCATCAACAATAGCAGTAATGTCATCAGGCTTTCAAAGGAGCCGTCGACAGATAAGGTCGCCAACTGCATTTATGCGCTTGACGGTGAGCTTTTCACCAAGGTCTTTGAGCGTCTTGCCGAGGGCAATATGACAATCACCGACTATACCGAGGACTCATTCAAGGGCACGGTTCAAACAAAAAAAGACGATTCGACTATGCTCACCACTATTCCCTATGATGCAGGCTGGCAAATTACGGTGGATGGCAAGGCGGTCGAGCCGTACAAGACGGTGGATGCCCTGCTTGCCTTCCGTATTGACGGTACAGGCGAGCATGAAATCATCATGCGCTATGCGCCGCCGATTTACACCTATGCGCTTTATATCACACTTGCAGGACTTCTCACCTTGACTATTATTATGACAGTCGGCTTTATCAGACGCCGCAAGCACTCTTCCCTTTCCCTATCAACTTCTGAAATTCACGAAAGCAATACAGAAAAAGAGGAACAGTAACTTCATTTGAAAGGATTAACCTTATGTTCTATCACATCCGCGGTGAACTTGTCCACAGAGAAGCCACACTTGCCGTCATTGAATGTGGCGGTGTCGGCTATGCCCTGACGGTCAGCCTTGTCACATCCGACACACTCACAAGCAGCCTTGGCAAGACAGTCAAGCTGTATACACATTTGCAGGTGCGTGAGGATGGCGTTGAGCTGTTTGGCTTTTATTCGCAGGAGGAGCTTTCCTGCTTCAAGATGCTGACCGGCGTTTCGGGCGTAGGACCAAAGGCGGCAATGTCCGTGCTCTCGGTTTTTACACCTGAAAAATTTGCGTATGCCGTTTCGGGAGAGGATATCAAGGGATTATCCAAAGCCCCCGGTGTTGGCTCAAAAACCGCCGCACGCATTGTGCTTGAGCTGAAGGATAAGCTTGCAAAGGATACGGCTATCAAGCCCATTCTGAACGATTCTGCCGTACATTCGTCGCCCGCCTCGGCAGGTGACAAGCGCAAGCTTTCGGAGGCTGTCGACGCCCTGACGGTGCTTGGCTATAACCGCAACGAAATTCTCGATATTCTTCGCACCCTCGATACAGAAAAGCTTTCACTTGAAGAAATCATCACCGTCGCGCTGAAGCAATTTGCAAGGCCGTAAAAGAGGAATGAGTATGGAAACGACTGAATTTGATTTTGAAAACCGCATTGTCAGCAATGAATACACAGGCTCGGATTCGGATATCGAAATCAGCCTGCGTCCCAAAAAATTAGAGGACTATATCGGGCAGGAAAAGGCGAAGGATAATCTTTCGGTCTATATTTCCTCGGCAAAGCTGCGCGGCGAGCCGCTCGACCATGTGTTGCTCTACGGCCCTCCCGGTCTCGGTAAAACCACCCTCTCCAATATCATTGCAAACGAGATGGGCGTCAACATCCGCACAACATCAGGGCCTGCCATTGAAAAGCAGGGCGACCTCGCCGCCATTCTGACGAACTTGAATGAAGGGGATGTACTCTTCATTGATGAAATTCACCGTCTCCCCCGCGCCGTTGAGGAAATTCTCTATCCTGCCATGGAGGACTATGCCCTCGACATCATCATCGGTAAAGGCCCGAGCGCGCGCAATATCCGTCTGCCAATTCCCAAGTTCACCTTGATTGGCGCAACCACGCGCGCCGGACAGCTCACCACCCCCTTGCGCGATAGATTCGGCGTTCTTTTGAAGCTTGTTCTCTATACCCCAGAGGAGCTTGCAATCATTGTTAAGCGCAGTGCATCCATTCTTGACATTCCCACAGATAATGCCGGTGCCTATGAAATTGCCACGCGTTCACGCGGCACGCCGCGTATTGCCAACCGCCTTTTGAAGCGCGTTCGCGATTTCGCGCTTGTGCGCGGTGACGGCATCATCACGGCAGATATTGCGCGCGGGGCATTGAATGCGCTTGAAATTGACGAGCTCGGGCTTGACAACACCGACCGTCTGATGATGGAAGCCATCATCAAGTATTATCACGGCGGTCCCGTCGGGCTTGAAACGCTGGCGGCAACTATCGGCGAGGAAGCCATCACCATTGAGGATGTCTATGAGCCATACCTCATGCAAATCGGCTTTTTGAGCCGCACCCCGCGCGGCCGTTGCGTCACGCATCTGGCATATAAGCATTTGGGCATTCCCTTCAACGCAAGCCAAGCAGAAGAGCAAGAGCCACCTCTGACGCTTCTACCGCTTGATGAGGAAAACCAATCACTATAGAAAAACCGACTCGTTTTTTACGAGTCGGTTTTTCTATAGTGTCGCTCAAAAGCATTCTGCTTTTTATCTGAAAGAAACGCCATTACTTTCTTGGCTTTCGCGCTATCAATTCAATCCAAAGGTTGAAATACAATGCTTTAAGCCAATCTCCTATGCCATTAGCAGATTCATTATTGAATCAATTTGCGTTAAAATATAATTGCATAGTATTCATGCTAATAGCATAGGAGGCAACAAAATGGATAATTTCTCGTTAGGTAAAAGATTAAAAGAAGCGCGTACAAAAAGAAAACTGACGCAAGAGCAGTTAGCCGAATTGGCAGATATATCCACTATTTTTCTCGGTGAGATAGAGCGAGGCGAAAAGCTCCCCAGCATAACCGTATTTATAAGGCTCGTTCAGTCTCTCGATGTTTCTGCT
Source organism: Eubacteriales bacterium (assembly GCA_045649045.1). Lineage (GTDB taxonomy): Bacteria > Bacillota > Clostridia > Oscillospirales > CAG-272 > UBA1740. The sequence goes on along the minus strand of JAZRPF010000029.1, from coordinate 20,356 downwards.
GATTCTCTTCTTCGCGATGATTTGCCTTCGGGCAAAAGCTGTGTCAACAACGAAGTGACTTCTATGCTTGACAAGCTCACGCCCAAGCAACGAGCAACTGCCGTTGAAATTCTTGAAGCTTACATTCGCAGTCTTTAATATAGCAAAAAGAAGATGTCTGATGACATCTTCTTTTTTTGCAAAAATTTATTTTTCGACAGCGTCTTTCGACAAAATTCTTTATATATCCTATGATATAATATGCTTACAGCAAAGAAAAAATGCTGAAAGCCACAGACAAGAAAGGATAAAATATGACAAGCATCGGATTTCTGAAGAAGATTGATAAGGCAGGACGGATAGTTATTCCAAAAGAATTGCGTAATTTTTTCAAAATTGATAAGGAAACAAAAATGGAAATCATCGGGACAGATAAAGGAATTCTTATTCGCATTTTGGAATATGAAGTAAAAAAAGCGAAAAAGGCAAATCCAACTATTAAAGAAGATATTGCAGAAAAGGAAAAATTACTAAAAGAGCCGATTATAGGCGATGTTCTTTGTGCGGTATCATCTGAAATCGGTGTAACACCAGAAGAATATATTGACCGCTTTATAGAGGTATTTTTGCGTGAACCAGAATCTATAATGAATATTTTGAACAAAAAATGCAAGCTTGAAATATAACCTCCAAAAGCATGGCAAGTTTTCATTTGATAGATGTAATCAGCATCAAAAGCAAAACAACACCAACCGAATGGTTGGTGTTGTTTGATAATAAGGCAATAAAGCCGATTATCTCTTGGAAAATTGAGGTGCGCGACGAGCAGCTTTGAGACCGTACTTCTTTCTTTCCTTCATACGAGGGTCGCGAGTGAGAAGGCCTGCCTTCTTGAGAAGGGGCTTGTAGGTCTCATCTGCGAGAAGAAGTGCGCGAGCTACACCGTGACGAATTGCACCTGCCTGTCCGCTGATACCGCCGCCGCGAACGAGGGCTACAATGTCAAACTTACCCATGGTTTCGGTAACGCCGAAGGGCTGGTTGACAATCAGCTTCAAGGTTTCAAGTCCGAAATAATCGTCAATTGTTCTGCCGTTGATGGTGATTGCACCGGTACCGGGGTACAGGCGGACACGAGCTACAGATTTTTTTCTTCTACCAGTTCCGTAAAAATACGGTTTTGCACTTGTATACATTCTCTTTAATTCCTTTCTGTAACTTAATCAACAGCGATGGGCTGCTGTGCCTGATGATTGTGAGTCTCGCCTGCAAATACCTTCAAGCGAGTGAGCGACTTTGCACCGACTGTGTTGTGAGGAAGCATTCCCTTCACTGCGAGCGTCATTGCAAGCTCGGGACGGTTTGCCATCAAGTGACGGTAGCTCTCTTCCTTCAAACCGCCAATGTAGCCGGAATGACGGCGATAGAACTTCTGGTCAAGCTTCTTACCTGTCAAGATAGCCTTGGAAGCGTTGATGATGATAACATATTCACCGCAGTCAACATGAGGGGTGAATTCAGGTCTGTGCTTACCGCGCAAAATGGTAGCGGCAGCAGCGGCAGTCTTACCAAGCGGCTTGCCTGCAGCATCAATGACATACCATTTACGAGAAATGGTTTCTTTTTTTGCCATAAAAGTGGACATTCTGATTCCTCCGTGAAATTTTCTCCGACTTTTGTCGGTTCTTTTTATTCAAGCCTACTCATTATAGCACATAAATATCAAGAAGTCAATAGCTTTTTGAAAGTTTTTTCGAAGAAATTAATTTAGCAAGTGCATATCTCTTGTTTTCTCGTTTTTTCTCTCGTTTTCTTTCGTTTTCTTTTTTCTCATGCACGATTTTTTTGAAAAATATTACATTTCCGGCTTCAAGGGACGCTGCATTAACTGCTCTGTTGCCAAGCGAGGCTCGACACCCTCATACAAAATATGATAAATTGCCGACACAATGGGCATATCAATCTGCATTTTTTCGGCATCGCGGTAGATGGTGAAACAGCTGTGGAGTCCCTCGACCGTTTCGCTTCCCTCGCCTGCACCTGATGCGGAATTGGCGCGGCCGATGGCAAGACCCGCCCGATAGTTGCGTGAATGCGGGCTAAAACAAGTGACTATCAAATCGCCCACGCCTGTCAGACCGAAGAAGGTATCCTCTTTGCCGCCCTTTGCAACACCGTAGCGCACCATCTCACGCAAGCCGCGTGTAATCAGTGCCGCCTTTGCGTTATCTCCGTAGCCAAGCCCTTCAAGAATACCCGATGCAATAGCAATCACATTCTTCATGGCAACGCCATATTCAGCGCCTACCTCATCCTTCAATGTATAAACGCGAAGATAATGATTCGAGAACAGGTGTTGCACAATTTCAGCGATAGCACCGTCATTTGAAACGGCACAAACTGCCGTCAATTTGCGCAGAATGACCTCTTCTGCATGACTGGGGCCAATTAAAGAAACAACACCGCCATACAAGGCATCAGCAAGCTTCTGACGGATATAGACAGACAGTCGTTCATCTGTATCCCAGGAAAAACCCTTTGCCACATTGATAATGATAGTTGATTCCTGAAGATATGGCTTGACCTTTTCAAGCACATCGGCAAAGAACTTGGTGGGTGCCGCCAGCAAAATGGCATCTGAATAATCCTGTAAGCGAGACACATCCGTTGTCGCGGCAATTGCATAATGAATCGGGGTATCAGCAAAATACCTTGAATTGCGATGATGATTTTGAATATCGTCAACCTCGCTTTGTGCGACACCGTAAATCAAAACGCTATGCCCATTATCTGCCAAAACCTGTCCAAGCGCTGTTCCCCAGCTACCGCTTCCGACAATTCCTATCCTCATGGCTGTCTCCTTATTGTTTGTTCTAACATAAATTATATGGAAGTCTTATTAAAAAATTCTTATTCTGCAACCTCAAAGCTGATATTGATGCTTTTCCTTGAAACCGAAAGCGGAATCAGCTTGATTCCCGCACTTGCCAGCATCCGCTTCGATGCGCGCGTACCGGGCGTATCTGCATACTTATCCGACAGATACACAATCTCACGAATGCCGCTTTGAATGATTGCCTTGGCGCACTCGTTGCAAGGAAAAAGTGCCACATAAAGCCTTGAGCCAACCAAGTTCTTACCGTGTGCATTCAGAATGGCATTCAGCTCGGCGTGAACAACAAAAGGATATTTCGTTTCCTCGCCTGTTCTCTCCCAAGGGAAATCATCATCCGAGCAGCCGGTTGGAAAGCCGTTATAGCCCGTCGAGAGAATGCGCTTTTCTCCATCGACAATGCAGCACCCGACCTGTGTGTTCGGGTCCTTACTACGCATGGCAGCAAGAAGCGCCACTCCCATAAAATATTCATCCCAAGAAATATAATCTTCTCTTTTCATGACATTGACCGTCCTTATATCTGATTTCGATGCTTTGAATTGATGTCAGTGCGATAGGCCTCCTGCATCACCCATTGCACATGAGCGCCGTCGCGGAAGGATGGGGATGCTGCTTTCTCTTCCGACACAGCCGACAGAAAGGCATACATACTACCAAGATGGCCGCGCAGCCAACCGACAGGTGCGCGCATACCGGGGAATATACCTGCCGGCGCAGGATAGCGACCGACGCACTCAATCGCCTGATAGCCGCATTCGCCGCCAAGAGCACCGTCCTTACGCGTTCCGTCATAGAAATAAAGGAAGTTCGGATCCATCAGCGAAAAGCGAAGTGATCCTTTTTCGCCGCGAACCTCAATGTTGAAATCATCATTTGAGCCTGCGACTACCTTACTGACCTCAATCGTTCCCATCGCGCCGTTTGCAAGACGGGCAAGCATATAAAATGCCTCATCCGCATTGGTCTTCCATGGCTTGCCATCGGCACCGATACGGTCTTTGAATGCAATCTGTGATGCACCGACAACCGAATCGAACCGACCGCAAAGATAATAAATCATATCAATGACATGAGAACCGAGGTCAAACAGAACACCGCCACCGCAAATATCGCGGTTTTGCTTCCAGCCAATTGGCTTTTCCTTGAAAATTGCGCTGGTATGCAGATATTCACCGCGAAAGGAGATGATGCGACCAAGGCGACCTTCATCAATGAGTTGCTTTGCGCGCATTGCCGCACCCATAAAGCGATTATTAAAGACGATTTGCGCCGTCACGCCCTTCTTTTCTGCAAGCCTTGCCAATTCTTCGGCTTGCTCATAGGTTACTGCAAGTGGCTTTTCGCAATAGATATGCTTTCCTGCCTGCAATGCGCGGCAAGCCGTCTCATAGTGAAAGCAGTTTGGTGTGCAGATATCAACTGCATCAATATTGGGGTTGTTGATGATGTCCTCCTCGCTATCTGCAACACGAGGAATATGATAAAGTGCCGCCGCCTCCTCTGCTCTTTCTCTGTGGGCCGTCGCAAGAGTGGTCACGGTTGCCGAAAATGGCAGGCTTGCATAAAAGTACGGCAAATTATTGATGGCATACAAATGTGTCTTGCCCATTGCGCCAAAGCCGAGCAAGCCGATGCGTATGTTTTTCATGATACTCTCTCCGCTTTCATTTCAAAAATGCAAATGTGGGGTTGTCGCAGATATGCGGCAACCCCTTGTCTGTCATTATTATCTTTATTGAGCGTTTGTCAGCTGCAAGAGCCAATAGCCAAGAACGCCAACCAAAGAGGATTTTGCATTCTGCTGACGGTAGGTTATCGGTCTGTTAAACAAGCTGAGCGGTGTGCCGCGGTCATCATTGGAGCAGGTAAAGAGCGGCTCCTCCTGCATATCCAAAACTATCGTATCAAGCAGCTCCTCAAATTCTTCAACAGTCGCACAGGCTTCAAGACGGGCAACATAACCGTTTGAAATCTCTGCAGCATCTGCAATGATATCATCGGCAATATCTGCAGTCAGAATGTGCAGCTCTTCAAGCGTGCTATCGATTTTTCGGTCAATCAAGCTCTGCACGGCGGCCTGCAATTCAGTCTGGAGCAATGTGATATCGGAATATTCGGGGAACATATCCTTGAACAGAAGCTTTTGCCAGTTTGCAAGATAGTTTTCAAGGTTAGCGACATCGGCAGAAACCGCGCTGTCACGGTTTGCAATGGGCTTCAGCATCAGCAAGGTATGTGTATCGATAAGAGATGTTCTCAATGTATCCCACATAGCTTTTGAATCAAAGCCATAGGTCGGTCTGCGGAGCGTTTGATTGTTCTGAAGCATTCCCTCATTCCAAATATTCGCATCCTGTCCGTCGGTCACACAGGGATATGCCATAAACATATTACCTGTATGCTCAATAGGCATCATATAATCGCTCGATACGCGTTTGACCATTGTGGTATTGGAATCTCTGTCGATGTAGGTCTCATAGTGTGTGCCCTCTTCACCGTAGAGCAAAATGTTACGCAATTCCTGCTTCATTGTCAGGTCAGCAATAATTTCAAGTGCGCGCTCGGAATGTCTTGTATAGCTCGAAACCGTCAGCATGGAGGAGAAGATATCCTCTTCCTCAAGACGAGGATTGTCAAGAATCATCACCATGTAATCGTCTTCGTATTGCTTACGCAGGCTGTAATCGCCCTTCAACACGCCGACAGCAAAATCGGTTGCACCCTCAGGCACATTGGTATAGCCGTTTTCCTTATTGGCGGTCATGAGCTTCAGATAATTGATATAGGACTGTGCAACAGGATATTCATCCTCAGTTGCCTTCATTGTAAAGGGGTTAATCAAGGAAATCTGGTCACCGAGCTTGGTATTGGCATCATAAAGCGTTGCATAAACCGAAGCCTTACCGTCCATCCAGAATTCTGCGGTGGGGAAATCAAAGGTTGAAAGCAAAGGAATCAAGGGGCTATACGCATCATTATCCTTGTTCATCTCGTTTTTCTTATCGGCAGCCTCAACCAGCTTGAGCACATTTGCATAGTTCCATGCATAGCGATTATATGCGCCGTATATCGTATAGAAATCTTCCTCATTAAAATAACTATCCTCGGCGATTTCCTTGTTAATCATCAGGTATGTATATTCGCCAAGCACCTTATTGTTCGGCACGGAATACCATGTCCCGTCAAGTGCAACACCGTTATAAAGGTCGGTATTGATATAACTGCGGACAGCCTTGAAATCGCCGTCAAGCAGCTTGTTCAGCGACTTCAGTCTTCCCTTGGAAACATAGTCTTCAAGCATTTGCTTACCGGTTACCAGCACGATATCAATCTGTCCGTCCTCGATTTCGGGGAAAGGTGCCGATGTACTCATGCTCTCAAGCTCTGCATCTGTATATTCGCCCTTGGATGTGACCTCACCACTCTCAATCGCAGCGAACTTTTCTTCCATCATCGAAGCATATTGCTCCTCAGTACAGAAGGTAAATTCAACATGAGTTCTGTATTCACTCTCGCTTTTCAGGTTGAACGCATCCTGCATACGCTGCTTCGCTTCGTCAGTTGTGCGCTCATCAGTAATAATGAAAAAATTAAGTGAAACAGGAATGCGTGTATTGTCATCGGCAGGTTGTAGTGTGTCACGGTCGATTTTTTCCTCGCTACAAGAAAAGAGCGAAAAAGCAGACAAAAGCATGAGCATACTCAAAACCAATGCGGTGAGTCTTCTTTTCATAATTCGGTGTTTCCTCCTCAAAGGTATTGCCGGTGAACAATCGTTCAACTAAGCATCATTTATACTATAATATTCTACTACATTTTGCCGTCATTGTCAAGTCGTTTTTCACGCAAAAAAGCATCGTAAACGCGTCTTTTCACAAAGCCGTCAAAGTCAATTGTACGCATTGACCAACAATCTGTATTGCTTTTAGTCAACTCTGCACAAATGAACATACAAAACAACCAAAACAAAAGTCTTATTTTGTATTCTTTGTCGAAATCAAACCTCAAGATAATCCTTTAAGGTCTTGGAACGGCTGGGATGACGGAGCTTGCGGAGTGCCTTCGCTTCAATCTGACGGATGCGCTCACGAGTAATACGGAACTGCCGACCAACCTCTTCAAGTGTACGGGTGCGACCGTCATCAAGACCGAAGCGCAGTCTGATGACCTCCTTTTCGCGAGGAGTCAGCGTATCAAGTACGGCATCAAGCTGCTCGCGCAGTAAAGCATAGGAAGCGGTTTCGGAGGGAGAGGGCGAATCAGTATCCTCAACGAAGTCGCCGAGATGGCTGTCCTCCTCTTCACCAATTGGCGTTTCAAGCGAAACAGGGTCCTGTGCAATCTTCATGATTTCGCGCACCTTATCGCTGCCCATATTCAGCTTTGCCGCAATTTCATCGGTTGTAGGCTCACGGCCGTATTCCTGCAAGAGCAAACGCGCAGTTCTTGAAACCTTGTGAATTGTTTCAACCATATGAACAGGGATACGAATGGTTCTTGCCTGGTCGGCAATGGCGCGTGTAATCGCCTGTCGTATCCACCATGTTGCATATGTAGAAAACTTATAGCCTTTATGGTAGTCAAACTTTTCAACTGCCTTCATCAAGCCGAGATTTCCCTCTTGAATCAGGTCCAGAAAATACATTCCCTTACCGACATGACGCTTGGCAATGCTGACGACAAGGCGAAGATTCGCCTCAACGAGCTTATCCTTTGCCTGCTTATCGCCAAGACCGATTTGCTCGGCAAGATACATTTCAGCTTCGGGCGTCAGAAGCGGAATTTTACCGATTTCCTTCAGATACATTCTGACAGGGTCATCAATGACAATACCTTCCTGCGCCAAAATCTTCTCAAGCTTTTCGGGTGTTTCAAAAAGCTCGGTATCGCTTTCCTCGCGTAATTGGTCGCTATCGGGATAAACATCACCATCAGATGAATCGTCCAAAGCCTCATATGCCTTGTCAAGCTGCTCGATATCATAATCGATATCCTCAAGCGCTTTCATGATATCGCTTTCACCAATGATACTGTCGTTCTTACCAAGGTCAAGCATCTCATTGACATCCATCTTTTTCTCGTTCATATCGTAAACATCCTTTCTTTATATGCGATTCAATCCGCAAATACAGTAACGCCGTGTTATGAATTTTCTGCCTGTCGTCTCTTCAAAAGTGCTTCAAAGCTCGCTCTGTCAGCACCGCGCTCCTCTGATATTTTCTCCTTGACAAGCTGACGAAGCGTTTGAATGGCATCGAGGAGGACTTCCCTGCCGTTATCGGTCAGCTGCATACGCCCAACGCGCATCCGTGCAACCCGCCCCATTTCTTCGGGCGTAAAGTCAGCGGACATCAGACTTTCGTTAAAGCCATCCTCTGCTTCCGCATCCCGAAGATAGCAAAAGACGCGGCGACCAAGGTCGGTGAAGAAGTCATCTTCTGTGAGGAGCTGCTCCGCAAAGGTATAGCTCCTGTGCTCAGGATAGAGAAGAAGCAAGCCAAGTACCGCTTCTTCGCTTCGGGCAATGGCAGGTGCCTTTGCATAATCGGGATTGATGCGGTCGCTGTAGCCAATGGTTGCCTGACGGAGCTGCTGCTTATTCTTCTGCATGATACCTGCCCGCTTTTTACGCATTGCGTGCTCGACATCCTGCTTCAAGCTACCCGCCTCGATTTCAAGTCTTTTGGCTACGGCATGAATATAAACATCCCGTTCTGCCGCAGAATAGATATCGGCAATCACAGCGGAAAGCTCGGCAATTGCCTTGATTTTTTCCTGCGGAATACTCATATTGTATTTTTCAATGACACGCTCAAAGCGATAGTCGAACTGCGTTCTGCTTTGATTGATAAGCCTTGAAAACGCCTCTGCGCCGAACTTCTTGATATATTCGTCAGGGTCCTTTGCGCCTTCCATGCGGAGAACGCGGACATCAAGTCCCACCTGCTCCAGAAGCTGCATTGCCTTTGTAGCGGCATTCTGCCCTGCCGTATCGTTATCATAAGAAATGACAACAGATTTCGTATATTGGCTCATAAGCCTTGCCTGCTCTGCTGTAATGGCTGTACCCAGCGTTGCCACCGCATTTGAAAAGCCTGCGGCGTGCATCGAAATGACATCCATGTACCCCTCGCAAAGTATCAGCCGTTCGGCACAGCTTTGCCGTGCATAGTTCAAAGCGAACAGATTGCGCCTCTTTAAGAAAACAGGGGTATCTGCCGAGTTTTTATATTTCGGTGTTGAATCATCCATCACACGCCCGCCAAATGCAATGACATTGCCGCTGACATCAATAATGGGAAACATCACACGATTGTAAAAGGAGTCGTAAATGCGGCCGTCCTTTTGTGAGCGACCTGCAAGAAAGCCCGCCACAAGCTCATCATCGGTAAAGCCCTGCTCGCGCATATGGCGATAGAACAAGCCTCGTTCAGAGGGCGCAAAGCCAAGTCCGAAATGCTTGACAGTAGCAGAGGAAAGTCCGCGCTTTTGCATGAGATAGCCTCTCGCCGCCTCGGCAGCTGCTGTGGGTGCAAAAAGCTGGGCGTGGTAAAAGCGTGCCACCTCCCGATTCATTTCATAGAATCGGCGTCTGTCATAGCGAGGGCCGCGATTCTTGTCCTCGGTTCGTCTGACGGTAATGCCTGCACGCTTGGCAAGAAACTCTACCGCTTCTTCAAATTCCAGATTTTCAATGCGGCGCACAAAATTGATGGCATCGCCACCTGCACCGCAACCAAAGCAATAGAAATTGCCTTGACCGCCAAACACCGTAAAGGACGGCGTTTTTTCGCTGTGAAAGGGGCAAAGGCCGAGATAATTGGCGCCTGCGCGCTTGAGTGTTACATAAGAGGAAATGAGTGCCGCCGTATCCGTCCGCGCCACAACCTCCTCAACAACGCCGCGCTCTATCATGAAGCAGGTCCTCGCCAAACCTTAGGGATAAAGAGGTCATTATAAAGCTCAATGGCATAGCGGTCGGACATTCCCGCTACATAGTCGCAAACGCAGCGAGGCGCGCCGTCTCGCTCAATATTGGAGTAATAGAGTTTAGGCATTTTTTCGGGATGTGTCAAAAAATAGTCGTAAAGACGAATCAAAAGCTCTTGCGCTTTCGCCTCCTCGGCCTTCGCAACCGACTGTGTATAAACACGGTCGAAAAGGAAGTCGCGCAAGGAGTCCGTTGCTTCGCCAACGCCTTTTGTCATCGTAATAAAGGGCTTGTCTGTGCTGGCATCAATCACCGAGCGAACCATGCAGTTGATGCGTGCGCTGTGCGAATTGCCAAGCACCTCACGGATATCGGCAGGAATATCCTCATTCGTCAGGATACCTGCACGGGAGGCATCGTCAATATCGTGGTTAATATAAGCAATTCTGTCGGCATACTTGACAATCACGCCCTCTAATGTCTCCGCCATATGTGTGCCCGTGTGCCGCACAATGCCGTCGCGAACCTCATAGGTCAAATTAAGACCTTCACCGTTTTGTTCAAGAACATCAACAACACGAAGGCTCTGCTCATAGTGAGCAAAATCAGGCGAAAAGCAACGCCGCATTGCGACCTCGCCCGCGTGTCCGAAGGGCGTGTGACCGAGGTCATGTCCCAGTGCAATCGCTTCGGTTAAATCCTCATTCAAGCGGAGAGCACGCGCAATGATACGGGCAATTTGCGTCACCTCAAGAGTGTGCGTCATGCGTGTTCTGTAATGCTCATCCTGCGGTGAGAAAAACACCTGCGTTTTATGCATGAGTCGACGAAAGGACTTACAATGAATGATGCGGTCGCGGTCACGCTGAAAGTCCGTGCGTGTCTCACACGGCGCACAGCTCTTCTGCCGTCCTTTGCTATTACGGCAAAGACAAGCGTAGGGCGAAAGTGTTTCCTCCTCGCGCTGTAAAAAGGTCTCGCGAATTGCAGTCATAATCCCTTGCGCCTCCTCTCATCAAGAATCTTTATGTGAACTTTTGTTGTCGTTGCCTCAAAGTCCCGCGTCAAACCGACAGCCGACAACCGAAAGTGCAGCTCTGCCACAACAAAGCTCGGCAAGCCGTTTTTCAAGCAAATCAAATTTGGTGCTGTCCACAGCCGCGGTGACTGTAATATCTGCGCCGAAATCAGTGTTGTCAATAATTGCCTCGAGCTGTGTAAGACAGGGCAAAACGCGCTGATAATCGGCATAATTGACAAGAATGCGGCACTCGGTAAAGGGGCGGTAGGTAACAACGCCTGCCGAGGTGAGAGCCTCCTTCGCCGCCGCCGTATAAGCGCGGACAAGCCCGCCTGTACCAAGAAGCGTTCCGCCGAAGTAACGCACAACGACAATACCCGCATCGGTACAGCCTGTTTTTTTGAGCAGGTCAAGAACAGGCAAGCCTGCTGTTCCCTGCGGCTCGCGGTCATCACTATATCTTGTCAGATTGTCCTGGCGAAGAAGATAAGCATAAACATGATGGCGCGCATCGGAGTACCGTCCCTTGATGTCAGCAATGAAATCAAGTGCCGATTTTTCATCCGAAAGCGGACGGGCAAAGCCCAGAAAAACCGACTTCTTTTCTTCGTACCTGCCCTCACCGTCGCCACGCAGGGTGGTATAGGGTATCATTCGTTCTCCTCCTTCAGATAAGCGCGATACATACCCGCCGCCTGCTCGTCAAGAATAGCGCGGACAAGAATACCGTCATCCTCATAGGAGGTCTCTATCACCTTTGCCATGCCATACAGCGCGCTCACCTTCGATTGCGCCGAATATGGAAACAAAAGTTTGCGTTCCCTTTTCCCTGAACGAACAATGCGAAGAAGCTCGTGCAGGAGTTTGTCAACGCCCTCACCTGTAACGGCGGAGCAAGCGACGACTGCCGCCATGTCCCGATATTCAAGACGGGGACGGGCATTCTCAAGGTCGCATTTATTATAAACAAGCACAGTCGGCTTTCCCGATGCACCGAGTTCGTCAAGCAAATTGAGTGTAACAGCGAGGTGCTCGTCACATTCACTATCCGTTGCGTCTGCGGCAATCACGAGAATATCAGCCTGCGCTGCCTCGTCAAGTGTCGACTTAAATGCCTTGACCAGATGATGCGGAAGCTTGCGGATAAAGCCGACCGTGTCGGTCAGAAGCACGCTTTCCCCTTCGGGCAGCTCCAGCCGTCTTGTTGTCGGGTCAAGTGTTGCAAACAGCTTGTTCTCTGCCAAAACGCCCGCATTGGTCAGGTAATTGAGCAGAGTGGACTTGCCCGCATTGGTATAGCCTACAATGGCAATTTTTGGAATGCCGCTTCGGTCGCGTGCAGCGCGCATAACAGAACGGTTCTTCTCCATTTCGGCGAGCTGCTCTTCAAGAGCGTGAATCCGCTGCTTCATATGTCGGCGGTCGCGTTCAAGCTGAGATTCACCGGGACCGCGAGTACCGATACCGCCGCCTAGACGGGAAAGCATATTGCCTTTTCCTGTCAAACGGGGGGCCGTATAACGAAGCTGTGCAAGCTCAACCTGTAATTTTCCCTCGCCGCTTCCTGCGTGCAAAGCAAAAATATCCAGAATCAGCATGGTACGGTCGATAACCGTGACCACGCCAATATCATCTTCAAGGTTTTGAATTTGAGACGGAGTCAGCTCGACATCAAAAATGACAAGACGGACATCGTTGTTTTTTGCGATTTCCGCTATTTCCGCAACCTTGCCGCGACCGATATAGGTGCGGGCATCGGGCTTATCTTTAACTTGTATCGCGCGCGCGAAAGCATAACCGCCTGCCGTTTCCAGCAAGCGTGTCAGTTCGTCAAGGCTGCGCGACACGGAGTCAAGCTCTGATGTCGATTCGGCAATACCGACAAGAATGGCATTTTGTGCTACGCTCTGCTCATTTTCAGACATGCCGATTACCCCTTCTTTATGTTTTTAGCATACCGCGAAAATGCGGAAAATGGCGTGACAGCGCTATGCGCCCTCACGCCACTCACGGTGCAACCTCTTATTTCACACCTGCCAAACGCTTCTTGAACTTATCAACGCGTCCGCCTGCATCAACAAACTTCTGTTTGCCTGTGAAGAAAGGATGGCACTTGGAACAAATTTCTACGTTCATATCGCCTTTAGCTGAGCGTGTGACCACGGTCTCGCCGCACGCACACTTAATGGTCGCTTCTTTGTAGTTAGGATGAATTCCTTCTTTCATTTTGACACCTCTTTGATTCATGCATTATTTCACATTTACACTGTATTATAACACACATTTTCAAATTTTGCAATAGTTTTTATGAAAAAATTAAAATGATTTTTTTGTTCGCACATTTCTACCTCATATATTATAAGCGGTTTTTACCGTTTTGTCGAAAAAAAGCTGATTTTCGTTCTGCTTTTGTTGAAAATGACAATCCTTTCACAAAGTTATGCTTTTTATGCAAAAAAGAGCAAAAACCTCTTGACGAATCGAGAAAAATGTTATATAATTTGTAGTATGATGTCAAATTGTTTTTTGAAACGAATTTCTTTATCAAAAAATGATTTATCAAAAAAATGAAAGGAGTATGCATTCTGCATACATTTAAGGTTGAAAATGATGAATCGCGTGTATAACTTCTCCGCAGGCCCCTCTATGTTACCGCTTTCTGTTTTGGAAAAGGCCCAGTCTGAGCTTCTTTCTTACGGTGAGTCCGGAATGTCCGTTATGGAAATGAGCCATCGCTCCGCTGACTACAAGCCGATTATTGAAGGCGCGGAGGCTGCTCTTCGCAAGCTGATGAATGTCCCCGACAACTATAAGATTCTCTTTATGCAGGGCGGTGCTTCCACACAGTTTGCTTCGGTTCCCATGAACCTGCTCCGTCAGAGCAAGCGCGCTGATTACATCGTATCAGGTCAGTTCTCCAAGAAGGCATATGAGGAAGCAAAGAAATACGGTGACATGGCAATTGCCGCTTCAAGCGCAGGCGCTGACCCGATTTTCTCGGCAATTCCCGCAACCACCCGTGCAAGCTTCCGTCCCGATGCTGACTATGTTCACATCTGCTATAATAACACCATTTTCGGCACCAAGTTTGCCGAAGTTCCCGACACAGGCTCGATTCCGCTTGTTGCCGATATGTCCTCCTGCATTTGCAGTGAGCCTGTTGATGTTTCCAAGTTCGGCTTGATTTATGCAGGTGCGCAGAAGAACCTTGCGCCCGCCGGTGTCACCATCGTCATTGTCCGTGAGGATTTGCTTGGCGAGCGCGATGCGAAGGGCAAGTTTGTCGGTACCTATGTCCGCCCCGATGCTCCTGCTATGCTCAACTACTGCCTGATGGCAAATGAAGACTCCATGTATAACACGCCGCCTTGCTGGTGCATCTACATTGCAAAGCTTGTCTTTGAGTGGATTCTCGACATGGGCGGTCTTGAAGAAATGAAGCGCCGCAACGAAAAGAAGGCAAGTCTGCTTTACGATTATCTTGACAGCCAGGATTACTATATTGCTCCCGTTGAGCCTGCAAGCCGTTCCATGATGAATGTTGTCTTTAAGACAGGTGACGAAGAGCTTGATAAGAAGTTTGCTTCCGAGGCAAGCAAGGCAGGACTCAAGAACCTGAAAGGACACCGTTCTGTCGGCGGTATGCGTGCTTCTATCTACAATGCAATGCCCTACGAGGGTGTTGAAGCTCTCGTCGCATTCATGAAGCGCTTTGCTTCCGAGAATCCCAAGGACTGATAACGGACTTTACCGAGGCGCAAAGCAATAATATCAATAATCGAAAGGACATTCTGAAAATGAAGAAGATTCAACTTTTGAATAAAATTGCCGCAGTCGGTACAGACCGTCTGCCCCGCGATATTTATGAGGTTGGCACAGATATTGCATCACCCGATGCAATCATGGTACGCTCTGCCGCAATGCATGATATGGCATTTGATTCAAACCTGCTTGCCATTGCCCGCTGCGGTGCAGGTGTCAACAACATTCCCGTTGACCGCTGTGCAGAAGAGGGTATCGTCGTATTCAATACGCCCGGTGCCAATGCAAATGGCGTGAAGGAGCTTGCTATTGCTGCCCTGATTCTCGCATCCCGCGATATTGTCGGCGGTGTTGAATGGGTAAAAACACTTGAAGGCGAAGAGGATATCGCAAAGAAGGTTGAAGCAGGCAAGAGCGCTTATGCAGGCTGTGAGCTTGCAGGCAAAACTCTTGGTGTTATCGGTCTCGGTGCTATCGGCGGCATGGTTGCCAATACGGCAGTCCACCTCGGTATGCGTGTTATGGGCCACGACCCCTTCCTCTCTGTCAATGCTGCATGGAATCTTTCCAGATCTATTGTCAAAGCGGCTGATTTTGGTGAAATCTTCAAGTCTGCCGACTATATTACTCTTCATGTTCCCGCAACAAAGGACACGAAGAAGATGATTAACCATGAGGTTCTCGCGACCATGAAGGACGGTGTTCGCATCATCAACCTGTCCCGCGCCGACCTTGTTGATGCCGATGCCATGAAGGAAGCAATTGCTTCGGGTAAGGTCGCTTCTTATGTCACAGACTTCCCCACAGGTGAGACTGTCGGCTCAAAAGGCATTGTCAACATCCCTCACCTTGGCGCATCGACCTATGAATCCGAAGATAACTGTGCCGTTATGGCAGCAGACCAGCTGAACGAATACCTCACCACAGGTAACATTCGCAACAGCGTCAACTTCCCTGCTGTTTCCATCCCCCATACAGGCGCATCTCGCATCTGCTGCCTGCACAAGAATATTCCGAATGTTCTTTCAGGCATCACCTCTCTTGTTTCCGCCGAGGGCGTGAATATCGAGAACATGGCGAATGGTTCGCGCGGTGAATACGCATACACCATCGTAGAGCTTGGCAAGACAGTCTCCGATGAGATTGTTGACAAATGCCGTGCAATCGAGGGTATGATTCGCGTAAGAGCTATTTGACACCAAAAAGGAGCGAGTGCGTACCGATGACAATCGGTACCCTTCGCTCCTTATTTTTTAAGAACCAAAATGAAAGGAGACGGCAATGACAGAACAAGCATCTATGTTCATCAGCCTTCTCTATCCAAACGAAGAAGCCTACCGTCATCACAAGGACGGTGGGGATAGGTTGCACATCAGTATGCAAACCTGTGAAGAGCTTGGACTTTCTTCTCTTTTTTCCTTAAAAAGCAGTCGACTGACCGACTATTTCACAAGGGATGTGCATATTATCAGCTATCGCAAGCAGGCTCTTGACGAATTGAGTGAAACGCCTGCACTTTCAGAGCTTCTCCGCGAGGTACAGCCGATTCTTGAGGATATTCTTGAATTGCGCCGTCTTGACCGCGAAATCGACACAAGGGACGGTGATTCCTACTTATACAGCATCACTGAAATTGAGCTTTATGTGCGATGCATTGAAGCCCTCCGCGAAGGACTTTTGCCCTTGCGTGACAGCTTGAAGTCGGAAGCCTTCCGTCGCCTTTGCGATGTTGTCTTTCACTTTGCCGAAAGCGAAAAATATCAGCATCTCACGAAGGACCTCTCGAGCCTGACTGACCGTGTGCATGAGGTCAGGAGCATCACCGTCGGCGTCAATCTGGACGCACAGTACAGGCCGACCGAGGCAGGTGTTCTTTCGGTGAATGCCGATTCCTTCAAATCGGGAAAAACGCTCGATAAAATTTTGCGGTTGAGCTTCAAAAACGATGCTATGACCTGTATCGCCCCTCTCACCCCCTTTGGCAGAAATGAATCCGAAAACAGACAGGAAGCTCTGACAGGTGCCTTCCGCACTGCTCTTCATGATGTATTCAAAAGCTCAATCAAGGGGTGGCGTGCAATTGTTGGCGAGTATGTTCTGGAAAATTCCGATTTTCTTCTTCAGCTTCTCCCCGAAATTGAATTTTTGAACCGTGCGGCGACCTTGATTCGCCGCTTGAAAGACAAAGGCTATTCCCTCTGCACACCCGACATTCGTCCTGCAAATGAAAAAGCCTTTGAAGCATATGCGCTATATAATCCCGATGTGGCACTCCGTATTGAAACGCCCATTGTTCCAAACGATATCATTTTTGACGATGCCGCTCACTTTTATATTTTAAGCGGTCCGAACCGAGGCGGCAAATCGGTTGTGACCTGTGCCATGGGGCTTGCCCAATGTCTCTGTCAGCTTGGTGTGGGTGTCCCTGCCGAGCGAGCGACCGTCAGCACGGTTGATGCCGTATTTACACACTTCCCGGAAGGTGCCGAGGATACAATTGACAAAGGGCGCTTGGGCGAAGAATGCGCGCGGTTGCGTGAAATTTTCGATGCTTCAACAGGTGACAGCATGATTTTGCTGGATGAATCTCTTTCCTCGACTGGCTCCTATGAGGCTTCCTTCATTGCCGCTGAAATTCTTTCAGGCTTTGCGGCGCGCGGCTGTCGCGGTATGTTTTCGACTCACCTGCATGAATTATCGGGCTCTCTTGATGACATCAACCGCCGTTCTGCCGAGCAAGGCGGCATTTTGGTTGATACGCTGGTTGCCGATATCGAAGAGGAGGGCAAGCGTTCCTTTAAGATATGCCGCCGTAAACCCGATGGCAAAAGCTATGCCCGTGATATTGCCCGTCGCTACGGTCTTGATTTTGATAATTTACTCAAATAATCGCTCCCCTATCAACAAGAAAGGATGCGCAACTTGCGCCAAAAGATTATGAAAGACATTCTTGAAATTCTTGAATCCGACAGCAGACTTACCCCTGAACAAATTGCCGTTATGTGCAGCAAGGAGGTCGGTGATATTCGCAAAACGATTGCCGACGGCGAACGCGACGGTATCATTCTCGGCTACAAAACCCTCATTGACTGGGATAAAACCGACCGCGAATATGTCAGCGCCCTGATTGAAATTAAAATTGCGCCGCAGAAGGACCGTGGCTTTGACCACATGGCAGAACGCATTTATCATTATCCCGAGGTACAGAGCCTTTACCTCATGAGTGGTGGCTTTGACCTTGCCGTTCTGATTGAAGGACGCACAATGAAGGAGGTTGCTTATTTTGTTGCGCGTAAGCTCGCACCTCTCGACGATGTCGTTTCTACTGCCACACACTTTGTATTGCGCAAATACAAGGATAAAGGCGTCATCTACGGGCCTGCTGTCCAGGATGAGCGAGGGAACTGCCTGTGAATAATTTCAAAATTGAAAATGTGCTTTCCGAAACGGCAACAGGCTTAAAGCCATCGGGAATCCGTAAGTTTTTTGATATTCTTGAGGAAATGAAGGGCGTTATCTCGTTGACCGTCGGTCAGCCCGATTTCGTTACACCCTGGCATATCCGCGCCGCAGGAATTGAGAGCCTTGAGCAAGGCAAGACCTACTACACCTCCAATAGCGGTACGCTGGAATTGCGGCAGGAAATTGCAAAATATCTGAGCCGCCGCTTCCGATTAACCTATAACCCCAAAAACGAAATTATCGTCACGGTGGGCGGCTCTGAGGCAATTGACCTTGCTATGCGTGCGCTTCTGAATCCCGGTGATGAGGTCATTATCCCCGAGCCGTGCTTCGTCTGCTACGAGCCCTTGGTAACACTTGCAGGCGGTAAGCCTGTGCCTCTCATCACGCGCGAGGAGGACGAATTCAAGCTCACACCCGAAGCTCTCCGTTCTGCCATTACAAAGCGCACCAAGCTACTGGTTCTGCCCTTCCCGAACAACCCGACAGGCGCCGTCATGACGCGCACGGATTTGGAAGCAATTGCCGATGTGCTGCGCGACACCAATATCTGCGTATTGTCCGATGAGATTTACGGCGAATTGACCTACGGTGACGAAGAGCATGTGTCGATTGCCGAATTGCCCGATATGCGTGAGCGCACTATCGTTGCAAGCGGCTTCTCCAAGGCATATGCCATGACAGGTTGGCGGCTTGGCTATCTCGCCGCACCCGAAGCTTATATGGCAGTCATGCTGAAAATTCATCAGTTTGCCATTATGTGTGCGCCGACAACCGCACAGCTTGCCGCCATCGAAGCAATGGCAAACGGTGATGAGGATGTCGCTGCTATGCGCAAGGAATACGACCGCCGCCGCAAATATATTTTGCACAGGCTTCGCAAAATCGGACTTCCCTGCTTTGAGCCAAAGGGTGCGTTTTACATCTACCCGCGCATCAGCGACACGGGACTGACAAGTGAAGAGTTTTGCAACAAGCTTCTCTATGATTACGGCGTGGCTGTGGTACCCGGTAACGCCTTCGGTGAAAGCGGTGAGGGCTTTGTCCGCATTTCCTATGCTTATTCCCTCTCGCACATTGAAGAAGCGCTCAATCGCATGGAGCTTATGCTCTCCGACCTTAAAAAACAAGCATAAAAAAATCCCGCTTGCATATGCGTAGTGTCCTTAAGGACAGTTTTACCTACCGACAGAAAAAAGCAAAAACCGCAGATTGATTTTCTGCGGTTTTTGTGTTATAATAAAAATAATAATCTTGAAGAGGACAAGGAAGATGCTTATGAGAGATCTGATTGAACATTATAACAAGCTAATTGATGAAAACAATGATCCTGCTCGTGATCCTAAACCTTTGAGAGATTATATGGACAAGTGGGACGGAGATAAGTTTATCGAGAGTATGCAGCTTGATAAAAGCAAATCCGTTTTAGAAATAGGAATTGGAACAGGGCGACTTGCCATCAAGGTTGCACCAAATTGTAAAAGCTTGTGTGGGATAGATATATCCGAAAAGACAATTGGGAGAGCTGCTGAAAATCTATCAATGTATCAAAATATAAAGCTTATTTGCGATGATTTTATATCTTGTAAATTTGAAACACAGTTTGATGTAATATACTCGTCATTAACCTTTATGCATATACAAGATAAATTATCAGCTATACAAAAAATTGCTACTTTGCTGAGAGATAACGGATTTTTCGTTTTATCAATCGATAAAAGTCAGAATGAGTATATCGATATGGGTGATAGAAAGATAAAAATATATCCCGATAATCCTAACGATATACGTAGCTATCTTTCAATATCCAAGCTTAAGATCATAAATGAATTTGAAACAGATCACGCATACGTAACGGTCAGCACAAAAGCCTCCCTTGTGTAAAGGGAGCCTTTTTTAGTTCACCTATAACTTGTCAATTTTCCTGACAACCACTGACTTAATTAAAGACACAAAAGCAATCCATTACAATACTTGCTTATAAAAAATAAAATGTAATGGAGAACGAAAATGAAAAAGAACTTTGATAATCTTTATGAAAAGCTCGGTGGTACATACCGCGAGGAAAACGGACACCTTATTCCTAACGTAACCCTTCCCGAACAGACCGACTATCAGATTGGCAAATATGGACTGATGCACCTTGATTACATCAAGAACCACCGTCGCGGAAGGTATACTACTCTTTTAACCGAAGGCAAGTTGAATGCTCGGCTACACGACATCGACCTTGAAGCAAAGGAAATGCTTGAAAGCATCATCCCCAGCCTCGCTGCTGGAAGAGGTATTGACGAGGATTTGAAAG
>JAZRPF010000028.1:0-29176 GCA_045649045.1 Eubacteriales bacterium | reverse complement strand
CCCTGAATGCGACACAGTCGCATTCAGGGGGCTTTTGCATGAATCAGTACGAAAAAATGATGAAAAATTAAAACTCAATCGACAGGCACCCAACAAGTAGGAACACCGTTCACATAGCGCCAATAACTTCCAATATTGAGTTCTGTATCCGAAGGTTGTTGTTCACTATAAAAGTACACTAAATCACTTATGTCTACAAGAGTAGAGGTACTAATGTTGATTCTTTGCCAACTGCTTTTTGTACCGCAGTAGTATACTGCCTTCAAGGAATTACAACCGGAGAACGCCCAGTCGCCGATGCTTGTCACGCCATCAGGAATCGTGATACTTGTGAGGCTGTTGCAATCATAGAATGCATATTTGCCGATGCTACGCACAGGCAGGTCTTCATACTCATCGGGAATCACGATATCTGTATCCTGACAGTCGCCGATGCCCGTAAGGGTGTAATATGTCTTGTCAGCACTTAATGTAAATTCAAGACCTTCGCTATGAACCTTCATCGACATGGTGACGGTCTCGGTTTGGATGCGTTCGCCGTATTTGTCGGTCACAACGCAATAAATCTCGCGTCCGTCGCGCGCCTTATTCATTTTGACCTCGTAGGTGTTGCCATCAAATGAATAGGAAGGGTAGAAAATGCTATCGCCCTTGTTCTTGAAATACCATTGATATTTCAGCCCTTCGCCCTCGACCTGAAAGCTGACAGTGGCAGTTTTGCCTATAGTGGCAGAAACCGATGTCGGCTGTTTTGTAATTTGCAAGGTCGACTTTCTCGTCAGGGTGACAGTATTTGTTCTGACATTGTTGCCATACTTATCGGTTACAACGCAGTAGACCGAACGCCCGTCGCGCGCGCTATTCATCTCCAACTGATATGTATTGCTGTCAAACGAATAGGTGGGATAAAAAATGTTGCTTCCCTTGTTCTTGAAATACCATTGATATTTCAAGCCTTCGCCTTCCGCCTGAAAGCTGATGGTGGCAGTTTCGCCCGCAGGGACAGAAACTGATGTCGGTTGCTCGGTAATTGTGAGTGAGTTCTCCTGTGCAAAAACAACAGTCGAAATTAAACACATCGAAATCAAGACGAGCAATACCCATAGTAATTTTTTCATTATATTATCTCCTCCTTTTATTTTTATATCACATAATGATGATTATGTGGTCAACACCGCAGAAGCCCTAATTTTTGTATCTGCCGTCTGTGAATTTCACCGCTTTCCATTGTATAGATGCGCGTGGTATTAATGCTGCTGTGACCGAGTATATCGGCGAGGCGGACGATGTCCTTTTGCAAGCTGTAATAGGTTCTTGCAAAGAGGTGGCGAAGATTGTGCGGAAAGACCTTTTTTTCAGATACGCCTGCCGAGTCGCAGAGCTTTTTCATATCTGACCATATATTTGACCTATCAAGTGGCTTGCCGTTTTTGCTTACAAAAACCGAGCCGCTTTTAATTTTGTTTTTTTGACAATACTTTCTTAGCATTTGGCAAAGCTCGCGCGGCAAAAGAACCTGCCTTTGCTTGCCCTTGCAATGAATATCCGCGCTTTGCCTTGCAAGCGCTTCGACCGTGACAAAGCGCACCTCGGACACTCGAATTCCGCATGAACAGATAGTTTGCATCAAAAGCCAAAGCCGCTCATTCCCCTTACTCTTTGCCGCCTTCAAGAGCCTTTCATATTCGCCTTTGCTCAATTCCTTATCGCTCTGGGCAAAAATTCTTCTTTGCACCTTGACCGCTTTGACCTTGCATTCATACCATTCGCGATAGGCAAAAAATGCATTCAATGACGAGAGCATCGAATTGACACTTGCCGTTTTATATTTCTCACACAGAACTGCCTTATAAGCCAACACCTCATTTTTACAACAGCTCCTCCCGCCAAGCCACGCAACAAATGCCTGTATATCTCTTAAATACTTTTCGACGGTAGCGGTGGCTTTTTCCTCGCTTATCAGATGCTTTTCAAAGTCATAAACATCATCTGCTTTGATTTTTCTCATATTTTCCTCCTTTTTGAGTTGGTGTGAATGTATCACTATACAGTATTTTATCACAAAAGGAGAGCGGTGATGCAGCGATATGCAGATATAACGGTCAAATCAAGAGAATCCCCCTGAATGCGACCAAGTCGCATTCAGGGGGATTCTCCTCTCTATTCGTTTCAAGTCCAGCCTCACGCCATCAGCTCATCCGCCAATGCTTCAAGCTCGCGCATATTCTCCTCGCTCAGCGCCGACTTGATATGCACACCGCTTTCGGTGTAGGCAAGATTCTTGCTCTTTTCAAGCATCGCCTTCATGGTTTTCTCTGCCATGAGCGCCCATGTGCCGTTTTCAATCATACCGACCGTCTTGTTCTGGAAATTGCGCTCGACCAAATGCTCGATAAACTCGCGCATGAATGGGAAAATGCCGCCGTTATAGGTCGTCGTCGCAAGAACAATTTTGCCATAGCGGAAGGCATCCTCAACCGCCTCCGCCATATCATCACGCGCAAGATCAGTCACCGAAACCTTGGGACAGCCCTTTTCAAGCAAGAGCTTTTCAAGCATCCGTACCGCCCGCTCGGTATTGCCGTAAACCGAGGTGTAGGCAATCAATACGCCCTCGCTCTCTGTGCCATAAGACGACCATGTACTGTAAAGGTCAATATAATACGAAAGATTGTCCGCAAGAACAGGGCCGTGCAAGGGGCAGATTCTGTCAATTGCAAGCCCCGCAACCTTTTTCAGAAGGCTCTGCACCTGCGCGCCGTACTTGCCCACAATGCCGAAATAATATCTGCGTGCCTCGCACGCCCAATCCTCGTCGGCATCAAATGCACCGAACTTGCCAAAGGCATCGGCTGAAAAGAGCGTCTTGCTCGCCTTTTCATAGCTCACCATCACCTCTGGCCAATGTACCATGGGCGCGGTGATGAAGCTAAGCTCATGCGCGCCGAGCGACAGCGTGTCGCCCTCCCCTACAACGATGCGGCGGTCGGCATAATCATCCCCGAAAAACTGCTTCATCATCGTGAATGCCTTGGCTGTTGCCACAATTCTCGTGTTTTTGTATCGCTCCATGAAGACGGCAATATTCGCCGAGTGGTCAGGCTCCATATGATGCACAACAAGGTAATCGGGTGTGCGCCCCGCAAGCCCACGCCGAAGCTCCTCAAACCACAAGTCAGACATCGCGCAGTCGACGGTGTCAAGCACCGCCACTTGCTCGTCCAAAATCAAATAGGAATTATACGCCATGCCCTTTTCAAGCTTGAATTGCCCTTCAAACAGGTCAAGCTCTCTGTCGCTGACACCAATATACAAAATGCCCTTCGTTATTTCCATCATAATATCTATCCTCCCCTTCATGAAAGCAGTACCCCGCCATCATGTATTTCATTAAAATTATTATATACTGGATAGGCAAGTGAAGTCAAGATGTATTTTGAACAAAAAACACACATCCATACAAAAATGGGCGTGTCGGCATTTTCCGCACACGCCCATCAGTCAGCTCTTTCAAAGCATCAATCGGTTGATTCGGTCTTCTTCTCATCGCCTTTATCGCCGCAAGAGCCACAGGAATCGTCCCCGCACGCGCACTTTTTGCACGAACGGCTATTCGGACATCCAATGCACTTCTGCCCTGATTTTTTTGCCCGATATATATAATACGAGGCAGATACAACGATGGCAAGCAAAGCCAAAACAATCAACACATTTTCCATCACTTACACCTCTCCTTGATAGCGGCGGAGCCGACACGCTTTTTCCCCCTCATGCAGAGATATGCAATGACCGCTGCCATCAAAAGAATAGCTGCCGCACCGGGTACAAAGCCTGCGCCAACGCTGCCCGTTGTCGCAAGTGTACCAATCTGATAGACAAGATAAGCGACCGTGAAGCCAAAGCCAAGCTGAAGTGCAATGCCGCCAAACAGCCACTTCCCACTCTTCATCTCGCTGTTCATCGCGCCGATTGCCGCAAAGCAGGGCGGTGTGAAAAGATTGAACATCAGATAAGCAAGACCTGCGACCGCCGAAATTCCCATAATTTCCGCAACCTCGGCTGCGCCGCCTTCAAGCGTCAGCTCGTCGACATTGATGAAGTTGGTGATAGAGAAGCAGACAGCAAGTGTGCCCACCACATTTTCCTTGGCAATAAAGCCTGTAATCGCAGCGGCGGCAAACTGCCATGAAAGAATACCGATGACAGGAATGAGCAAATAAGCAAACGGCTCGGCAAGAGCCGCGAGAATTGATGCATCGGCACTCTCCACAAGCTCAAATTTGAAATCAAAGCTCTGCATGAGCTGCACCGCCGTGTTACAGAGAAGAATGATTGTCGCCGCCTTCACAATAAACGCCCAACCGCGCCCGCACATTGAGATAAACGCACGCCAGAGGCTCGGAATTCTATATTCGGGCAGCTCAATAATAAAGTAGGATTTTTTCGGCTTGTATCCGGCAATTTGATTGACAAGCAAAGCCCCGAAAAGAATCAGAAGAATGCCCCCAAAATACATGAGTGTGCCGACAAAGGGCGCGTTTCCGAAGAATACACCCGAAAAGAGCGCAATCACAGGCAGCTTTGCGCCGCAAGGCATAAAGGGCGCAAGCATTGCAGTTGCTCTGCGCTCACGCTCGCCGCGAATCGAACGGCAAGCCATGACGCCCGGTATCGCACAGCCTGTCGCCATGACAAAGGGAATGACCGACTTGCCGCTTAACCCCACCTTCTTGAAAATCGGGTCCAGTACCACAGATACCCGCGCCATGTAGCCGCAATCCTCAAGAAGCGCAATCAGGAAATACATCACCATGACAAGTGGCAGGAAGCCAATCACGGCAATCACACCGCCAATCACACCGTCAACAAGAAGTGCAGTTAAAAACGGATTTGCCCCTTCAAGAAGACCGCCGATATATTCCTTGAACATTTCGAGCCATGAGCAAAGAGTATCCGCTAAAAACGGGCCAAGCCACGCCTGCGAGATTTGAAATACAAAAAACATCACCAGCGCAAAAATCGGAATGCCCAACCACTTATTTGTCAGCACCGCATCAATTTTGTCCTGATAATTTCTGTCCTTCGTCAGAACCTTTCTTTTCTCGACGGCCTTGACTATCGTGTTGACAAACCGATACCGTTCCCTGTCCGCCGCCTCGGATTGCTTGCGGTCAGTCATGGGACCGCCGCTTTGTGTATAGGGCGCCCTCTGCTTTTTCCCCACCTGACTCATCACCGCGCTCATCACTTCATGCAAGCCCTCCGCAGATGTTGAAACCGTCTCCACAACGGGACACCCCAATCGCTCGGCAAGCAGGTCTGTTTGAATCTTCGTCTCCTTCTTTTTGTTGATGTCCGCTTTGTTCAGCGCAACAACAAGAGGAACCCCAAGCTCCAAAAGCTGTGTCGTCAAAAACAGACTTCGGCTCAGATTGGTCGCATCCACTATGTTGATAATCACATCAGGCTGCTCATTTTTGATGTAATCGCGCGTAATGCTCTCCTCCAAGGTAAAAGGGGACATCGAATAAGCACCCGGCAGGTCAACCGCTATGACCTCTCCCCCGACACTTAAAAACTCTCTCTTTATCGCGTGCTCTTTCTTATCAACCGTCACGCCTGCCCAGTTTCCTACCTTTTCATTGCGCCCCGTCAGCTCGTTATACATCGTCGTTTTTCCGCTGTTCGGGTTGCCCGCCAAAGCAATTCTCATGCTTTTTCCTCCATACTTGATGCTTTCGATGGTGATTTTTTGACAGCTTTTCTTCCCTGACGGTTTGGCTGTCAGATGTCTTGCAGTTAGCATAAGTTAACTGCTTTTCAAAAAACGCTCACCTCTCGCTGATTAAAATCGCTTCTGCCAGCACATTGTCTATGCTGTACCGAGCGTCCTTGATTGCCACAATAAGCCCGCTCTTGCGCCTGAAAACAACCGTAATCGGCTCTCCGCTGTAACAGCCGAGCGAAAACAAAAACGCATCAAGCTCCTCATCGTCGGTTTCAACCTTCAAAATTGTATATTCCTTGCCTTCCTCTGCCATGCGCAAATTCATATATAACTCTTCCTTTCCGTCAAACCAAAAGCTTGCTTTCAATGCCTCATTCATACAATATGTATCGCGGAGCCACTCTATCACCGTACTTCACGGTCTTCGCTCGCGCACTCCGCCTTCGCTACGCCTCGCCTGTCAATTGTTAGCCTTCGCTAACCATTGCACAAAAGCAGAAGTTAGCTTAAACTAACCTTCATGCAAAATTAACGGTTAGCATCCGCTAACTACTGTCATTATACCACACGCCATGCGCTCTGTCAAGCATTTCCTGTCAATTTTTTGAATTTTGTGCAAAAGGCGCGCGCGAGGTGGGCATTCGCGTGCGCCTTTTGTTTCTTTGGTATAATATGCGGTAAGTTTTATGATATACTTCAAATGATTTCTTCGCCCGATATATTGAATAACGGTTTCTTTTTGCGTTGCGCGTGCTTGTATGTTTGGTAGGCTCCGCCAAAGCGGTGAGTGATATAGGCGATAACATAATCGGCTTGTTCAACCATCCACTTGTTACGGTATGAAATCGCATATTTTAACGGTTTGTCTTCCAAATTCGGATAGAGAATTTCGTCATATAAATCCCTATTATAAGCCAAATGATTCTTTTGGTAACCAACGGTGATATAAGGCGTGACGAAAATCAATTTTGTGTTGGGGTGAATTTCCTGATACTTCTTTCCGCATTGACGGGCAAATGCATCAAAAGAACCGTAACCGCCCAGGTAAAGCTCGGCGTGACGGTCGCCAATTATCTCGGTCAAAAGAGATATAATTTTTTGTTCGTCCTCTCCCGATTCCGAATATTGAGAGTGTCCGCAGAAGGTTACTATCATAAATCTGCTCCAAAATAAAAAAGTGCACCCCCGAAGGAATGCACCGAAAAAATGCTCTCCCTCGAATGTTGCTACACAAACTCTCTCCGATACGGTATGAGAAAAGAGAGAAAACACTTTTTACCAAAGTATTTTCCCGTATCAGAGAAAAAATATGCAGTTTGTGTAGCGTGTCCATTATACCACCTTTTGCGCGATTTGTCAATATAAAGCGGTCTAATTATTCGATAACTAAAAAACGGAAAAGAGTCATCCGAAGACAACTCTTTTCCGTTGATTCTGGCGACCGTAAGATGATTCGAACATCCGACCTGCCGCTTAGGAGGCGGCTGCTCTATCCAGCTGAGCTATACGGTCAAATAAAATTTTAAGAAGGATATTCCTGTTCTTGAAAAGGGTAATAAATATCCCTTAGGGTTTACATTATGTTTTTTGCGCCTTTTGATGCCGTCATTATTATAGCACGCGCGTCCCGAGAAATCAAGCCCTTTCGTAATAATTCCAAGCGACCGCCAAAAAGTGCGGTCGCTTATATTCTTCGGTGCCGTCATTTCAGCCAGAGCCATCGCCATCAATAAATCGTATGCGTATCGCGCCCCTCGCGTAATTTGTAGCCTGCGCGCTTGATGGCGGCGGCAGCAAGAATGGCGGTCGGGTCATAAAAGCGCTCTCTGCCAACCGTATAGCTGTCAAAGGCAAGAGGAAGCTCTGTGCAGCCAAGAATAAACGCCTGCGCACCAATAAGCATCATATCCGCAAGTAAAGGCTCCAGCGATTCGGGATGCGTAGGATTGCCCGCTTTGATTTCATCGTAAATCATATACATAACCTCACGCTGCCGCGCCTCTGACGGATGCAGTACCCGAATGCCATGCTCTGCAAGAATGCGGTCATAGACTCCCACGCGCAAAACGCCGTCCGTCGCAAGCAGTCCCACGGTCGATACACCGTTTTTCTGAAGCTGAATCGCCGTTTCCTCAATCATATTGATAACGGGAATCGGCGCGCCCTTTGCAATTTTTTCAAAGAAACAATGTGAAGTATTACAGGGAATCACAAGGAAATCGGCTCCCATGTCGGCAAGGCGCGTCGCCGAGTCGAGAATATAGGCAACAGGCGTGTCCTCACCGTTCAGAATCGCTGCTGTTCTGTCGGGAATTTCGGGGCGGTTGTCAATCAAAAGCCTTATATGCCCGGCATCTGTGTCGGCATCTGTCATCGCCACAATCTTGCGAAAAAGGTCAACCGTTGCCATCGGTCCCATACCGCCGATAATTCCCACGGTCTTCTTTGCAGAAGTGTCCTTATTCATGACAGCCCCCCTTTCGCTTATATGAATCTTATAAAAATAGTATACATAATCCACAAGCAAAAGTCAATCCCTTCCGCTTGTCGCTTTTTACTTTTTTTGAAAAATTTTTTAACCCTTGCTTTTTCGAAATTTTTATGCTATACTATGATATAGGTGGAAGTTTGCGCTTAATATTCATTTTGAAAGAGAGGCAGTATGTTGAAAAAACGAATTTTCCAAAATCACCACCGCACCGCCCACGAGGGATTCTTTTAATGAAATTCAAAGGCCTGCAGCGCACCCGTCGCCTCATCATTGACGCATTACTCGGCACCCTCATGTTCCTCGGCGATATTGTCTTTGAAGCCCTGCCCAATATACACCCCGTCGCGCTTCTGCTCGCTGCCTATACCGTTGTTTATCGCTTTGGTGCCTTGATTCCTCTTTATATCTATGTTGTTCTGACTGGCATTTCCTGGGGCTTTATGCCCGCATGGATTCCCTATCTGTATGTCTGGCTTCCCCTCTTTCTCTTGATTTCACTTGTACCACGACGACTGCCGCCCCTCGTCCGCGTGGCGCTCTATACATTCCTTTGCGCCCTGCACGGACTTTTATTCGGCATTCTGTGGGCACCTGCCTATATGCTGATGTTCAATCTCTCCTTCGATGCCACTGCCTCCTGGGTGCTTGCAGGCGTTCCCTTCGATATTGCACACGCCGTCGGCAACGCCGTCGCCTCGCTTCTGATTCTGCCGCTCTCCTCTCTACTCCTCTCACTCGAAGGAAAAAAGAAAAAGTGCTGATTTCTCAACCCCATCGCTTTGCCTACACGCAGGCTGAAAGGAAACACGATGCCGCTTCAAGTCGCACCCGATAAAACAAAAGCAGAGCAAAAAGAAATTCACCGTGTTTGCTTTGTTTGCACAGGTAATACCTGCCGTTCACCAATGGCGGCAGCTCTTTATAACCATATTCATCAAAAGGATGCCGCAAATGCCACAAGCGCAGGCATCGTCGCTGTACCCGGTGAGCCTATTGCAGAAAATGCCGTTCTGGCACTACGCAAATTTGGCATCACCCCCACACCCAAGAACGACTATGAGGCTCATCTTGCCACCCCCTTGACAGAGGATATTGTGTCTTTATGTGATACGGTCTATGCCCTCTCGTCACGGCACTATATGGCAATTTGTCTTGCCTTCCCCGAGCATATTGAAAAGGTCAGGCTGCTCGCCGAAATTGCCGACCCCTATGGCTGTGACCTTGATACTTACAGTCGGACCCTTGAACAAATAAAGGAAGCTCTTCATGAATAACCCAAAAGCAAAAACTGTTCTCACCGCGACAATCGACGATGCCACTGATATTGCCGCCCTTGAAGCCATATGCTTCTCAATCCCCTATGACAAGAACGCAGTTGAGGAGCTGCTCTCCCCCACCTACCGCCCCTCCTTTATTTGCCGTGACAATAGTGGAAAACTGCTCGGCTATCTCATCGGTCAATCGCTCATGGGGGATGGTGATCTTTTGCGCATCGCCGTCACCCCTGACGCAAGAAGAAGCGGCATTGCCAGAAAGCTCATTGAAGCGTTCATCAAGAAATTACAAGAAGACGGTTGCCATGTCTGCTTTCTTGATGTCAGAGAGCATAATGTGGCGGCGCAGGCACTTTATCATTCCTTCGGTTTCGAGTTTTTTGACCGTCGGCATCATTATTACCACAAGCCGACAGACGATGCGCTCATCATGCGCCTCTCTATCACATCGCTTTGATTTTATGAAAGGATACCTCGCATGTATATTTTGTCCTTTGAAAGCTCCTGCGACGAAACGGCAGTTGCCGTTTTACATGCCGAGGAGAACACCCTGCTCCCGCTTGCCGATATGATTGCCTCACAGGTCGAAACCCACCGTCTGTACGGCGGTGTCGTGCCTGAAATTGCTTCCCGTGCGCACATTGAAGCCATATCGGGCCTCACCTATGAAGCGCTTGACAAGGCAAAACTCTCCATTCGGGATATCGACCTGATTGCCGTCACCTCGCACCCCGGACTTATCGGCGCGCTTCTTGTCGCCGTCAATTTTGCAAAAGCACTTGCCGTGGCAAACCACATACCGCTTGTCGCAGTTGACCATATCAAAGCGCATATTGCCGCTGTCTATGTAAGCCATGTGCAAAACAAGCATAAGGAGCCACCAAAGCCACCCTTCCTTGCGCTCGTCGTGTCGGGTGGACATACCTCGCTTTTTCTCGTCGAGGACTATGATTCTCACCGCCTGCTCGCCTCCACCCGCGATGATGCGATGGGTGAGACATTTGATAAGGTCGGCCGCCTGCTCTCTCTGCCCTACCCTGCAGGTGCCGCCTTCGACCGCCTGGCAAGCGATGGCTTTGCGATTGAAAACACCGATATTCTCGGCTATCCCAAAACAAGCGCCGCCAAGGACACCGAATGGCATCTGCCATCCCCTGCGCTGACGGGCGATGCTTGCCCCGACCTTTCCTTTTCGGGCCCAAAGACCGCCGCCGTCAATCTGATGAACAAATTAAAGCAGAAAAACAGGACCGTCGATGCCGCCCGCTTTGCCGCACACTTTACCTATGTGACGGTCGAGGGCGTGGCAAAGCAGATTGCCTATGTCATGGACAAGCATAGAGGTCTGCCACTTGTTCTTTCGGGCGGTGTTGCCGCAAACTCGCACCTGCGATGCCGTATGGAAGCGCTTGCAAAAGAAAAGAAAACCACCCTTTACACCCTTCCCCTCTCGCTCTGTGGCGATAACGGCACTATGGTTGCCGCCGCAGGCTATTATGCATACCTTGCAGGAAGCAAGGCCGACAGCTCTCTGAACGCCAGCGCCGCCGACTGACAAAAATAATTTTGTCCGCTAATCAGATGCGGACAGCGGCAATATAGATTATATCGCATGAAAGGAAGCCCTGAACCGCAAGGGCGTGAGATTCAAGTGAAACATTTCAGCTTCAAAAGAAAAGAACGCGACAGCCGTCTTTTTAATCGCCGTCAGCAAGTATCACCTGCCGTCATCAAGCGTCTCCCCCGCTACCACCGTTACCTCGGCGAGCTTTTACGCAATGACAAACTTCGAATCAGCTCGTCGGATCTTTCCGCACTGATGGGTGTCACCGCCTCTCAAATCAGACAGGACCTCAACTGCTTCGGTGGCTTCGGTCAACAGGGCTACGGCTATAATGTCCGTTACCTCTATGACAAAATCAGCGACCTGCTCGGTGTCAATGCAGGCTTCGGTGCCATCATCATCGGGGCAGGTAATCTCGGCCGCGCGCTTGTTTCAAGCCATATGTTTGAAAGGCGAGGTGTCCGCAAACTTGCTCTCTTCGATGTCAAGCCCGAAATTGTCGGCACCACTGTTGCAGGCATCCCTGTTCTGCACATTCATGAGCTTGAAGACTTCATGAAATCGCAAAAGGTTCAGATTGCCGTTCTCACCACACCCAAGGAAGCGGCGGCAGAGGTCATGAATAAGGCCATTGCACTGGGCATTTCGGGTATCTGGAATTTCTCCAATATGGAATTGAAAAGTCCTTCCCCCGATGTTGTGGTGGAAAATATCCACCTCGGCGATTCGCTTATGACACTTTGCTATGAATTATCACTGCGCACATTGAATGAAAATGAAGGGAATCCCTCATGATTTATCTGTTAAATAAAAACCGTCGTGCGCTCACAAATAACCTCTCACTCGCTGAAGCAAGCCATACAGAGCTCCGTGTCCTTATTGCCATGCTTGAGCTTTCCTCAGGAGCACCTGAAGAAATTGCCGAGGCGGCTCTTTGCACAGAGGATGAGGCAGTCGCCGCATTGCAGTTCTGGCGAGGCGCAGGTGCAATTTGCATTGCAGAAGCCGATACCGCACCCACCTCCCAAAATGCAAAAAAGCCCATGCGCCATGAAGCTAAGCTTGCCGCTATGGGCAGTGAGCATACCGCCGCCGTGATTGAAGAAAACGAGCTTTCCTCCTTCCTTGACGCCTGTCAGCAAACGGCAGGTCAGGTCTTCACACCAAACGATATTGAAATTACAATAGGGCTTTTTGAACAGCTTGGTCTTTCGCCCGAATACATATTGACACTCATCGCCTATTGCTACGGCATGGACAAACGCTCAATGGCATATGTCGAAAAGGTTGCCTTCTCCTTTGTTCTCGACAGGGACATCAAAACACCCGAGGCATTGAACGCACATATTGAAGCTCTCGACCGTATGCACTCGGCAGAGGGTAAGCTGCGCTCACTGTTCGGCATTGGCGAGCGCGCCCTGACAAAGAAGGAAAAGGATGCCTTTTTCAAGTGGCTGAATGAATTTGGCTACAAGCAGGACATGATTGAAGCGGCATATGACCAGACCGTCAATGCCACAGGCCGCGCCTCTGTTCCCTATGCCGACAAAATTCTGTCGCATTGGCACGCGGCAGGCTGCAAGACCGTCAAGGATGCCGAAGAGTGCAATGCACGGGAGGCAGCAGCCCTGCCGAAAAAATCAAAGAAAAAAGAGCCGACCGATGTGGAAAAGGAACGCGAAGAAAACCGTAGCTTTGAGGTCGATGACTTTTTCAAGCGCGCGCTTGAAAGAAGCTACGGCAAAAAGAAGGACAGCTAACCACCTAATTTCAAAAAAGCAAGGAGATTGCCACCATGGGATACAGCCAGGACAATTTCATCCGCACCAAAGAATTATATGAAGCAAAGCGCACCCGCGCCATCAAGCTCTCCGAGGACAGACGGCGCGCAATCCATGCGATCTCACCCACAATCGCGGAAATTGACCGCCAGCTTTCAAGCACAGGACTCAAGCTATTCCGCGCCGCCTGCGACGGCGGTGACGCACTCGCCGAGAGACTTGCCGAGGTCAGAGCCGAAAACGAGGCACTGCTTGAAAAGCGCCGCGCGCTTCTTGCCGAGATGGGCTATCCGGCCGACTATACCGAGGTGCATTATGAATGCACCGATTGCTGTGATACAGGCTATCTTGAAAATACTCATATGTGTCCCTGCATGAAGCGTGCGCTGACAGCCGAGGGCTTCCGTTCATCAGGACTTGGCGTATTGGCGGACAAACAATCCTTTGATAATTTTTCACTTGCCTACTATCAGGCGGATGCCGACACCTATGCGCTGATGAAGGCGAATTTTGCTACCATGCGTACTTATGCTGAAAGCTTTGATGCAAAGAGCGGCAACTTACTTTTAATCGGCGGCACAGGATTGGGCAAAACCCACCTTTCAACCGCAGTTGCCAAAGCCGTCATTGAGCGTGGCTATGATGTCCTCTATGATTCCGCACCCAATATTCTCGCCGACTTTGAGCACGATAAATTCAAAAACTACCGCGACGAAGCACCGAAAAGTGACAAATATTTCGACTGTGATTTGCTCATTATCGACGATTTGGGCACCGAAATCAGTACGCAGGTCACTCTTTCCTTTCTCTATAATTTAATCAATACTCGTCTGAACCGCGGCAAGTCAACCGTCATCAGCACCAATCTGGCACAAAAGGAGCTTCTTTCCCGCTATGATGCGCGCCTGACCAGCCGTTTCCTCGGCGAATACCGCATTCTGCAATTCCGCGGTGTCGATATCCGCCTGCAACGCGACTAACCGAGTCAATTCACCCCAAGCGGCATATACTGTCAATGAGTATTTTTTCGTTTTGCCACAAGGAAAGGGTGATTTGATATGTATATTGACTTTTTATCTGACGATGCGCGGGCCAAGGCCGCCGCGCGTGCCCTCGACTGTGACCACCACACACGGTCGGGGGTTATTTTATCCCCAAACGAGCTGCCGCCCGATGTGCTTGTCCTCCCAATACCCCCGACACGCGACGGTATTCATCCGACAGGCCTGCCCGATTTGACACTAACCGAGCTTGGGAGACTTCTCGCGGAGCGCGCACCAAACGCGCTTCTCATCGGCTACGGTCCCTGCCCCGCCGAGCTTGAACATATGGCATACGATAACCTCGAATATCACAAAGCCTTTATCAACCGAAACGCCGCATTGACCGCAGAGGGCGGCATGGGCATGATTTTGGATGAGCTTCGCGCAAGAGGCGGCTATTCGCTTTCCGATATGGTTGCAGTTATTCTTGGATTTGGCAGAATTGCACGATCGATTGCCACCTGCCTTGCAGGCTTTGGATGCCCGATTCTCGTCGGCGCGCGGCGGGTGGCGGCAAGAGTGGCGGCAGACGCAAAAGGCTATTTCAGCTTTGACATCACCGACAAGAGCTTTTTTGATGAGCGTGGCGAGTTGCTTTTTGCCGACCGCCTGCATATACTCATTAATACAGTACCCTCTTCGGATGTCATAGAGACATCCGTGAGGATGCCAAACGCGCTGTTTGGCATTGAGCTTTCCGGAAAGCCTCATGTTCTTGCCTCCTGCATGAAGCTTCCCTATCCCGTCCTTGACGGTCGCTCTCTGCCAGCGCGCTACACACCCGAAGCGGCAGGAATTGCTCTTGCCGCTGCCATTCGGCATTCGCTCAAAGACCGAATGCCGACCAACTGACGAAGGTACCGCTATGATTGGATACGCTTTCTGCGGTTCTTTCTGTACGCTCTCCCACTCGCTTGCCGCCTTTCGCCGTCTGCACGCAGATGGCGTTGACCTATTGCCGATTTTCAGTGAACGCGTCTATGAAACCGACACGCGCTTCTGGCGCGCCGAGGAATTTCGTGAAAGCGTTGAAGCACTTGCCGGTCGCACCGTCATCCACACCATTGTCGATGCCGAGCCGCTCGGCCCCGAAAAGCCACTCGACGCACTCATCATCTCACCCTGCACAGGCAACACCCTCGCCAAAATCGCGCGGGGCATTACCGATTCCTCGGTCACGATGGCAGCCAAAGCACATTTGCGCGCTGACCGCCCCCTATTGATTGCCCTCGCTTCAAACGACTCATTATCTGCAAACCTCGCCAATATTTCAACGCTTCTTTTACGCAAGCAAGTGTTTTTTGTTCCGATGAGACAAGACGACCCCACGCGCAAGCCGCATTCGCTTGTTGCCGACTTCACCGCCGTCTCTGACTCTCTCACCGCCGCTTTGGAATCACGGCAGACAAGACCGCTTTTTCTTTGATTTTTTGACACAAAAACCGCCCATGCAGAATGATGTCTGCATGGGCGGCGTTTATATTGCTATGAATATTATTTAGAAAAATACTGGACTGCCGAGCGGAACATACCGATATCGTAATTGCCGGGTACATTGCGGTAAAGTCCGCGACCGATACGCTCGGAATGTCCCATCTTACCGAACACGCGACCGTCGGGTGAGGTAATACCCTCTACCGCAAAGACCGAGCCGTTCGGGTTGTGTGCAATATCCATCGTCGGATTGCCTGCCTCGTCAACATACTGCGTCGCAATTTGTCCGTTCGCAATCAATTTGTCAAGCAATTCCTTTTCGCAAAGGAATCGTCCCTCACCGTGAGAAATCGGCACTGTATAAATATCGCCAACCTCGGTTTCAGCAAGGAAGGGTGAGCGATTGGAAGCGATACGGGTACGAACAAGACGCGACTGGTGACGACCAATCAGGTTGAAGGTCAGAGTGGGCGCGTGCTCACTTGGCTCAATGATACGGCCATACGGAACAAGTCCCAGCTTAATGAGTGCCTGGAAGCCGTTGCAAATACCCGTAATCAAGCCTTCGCGGCGGTCAAGCAATTCCTCAACAGCCTCCTTTGCCGCACCGCTGCGCAGGAAGGAGGTAATGAATTTACCTGATCCGTCAGGCTCATCACCGCCCGAGAAGCCACCGGGTACAAAGAGCATCTGTGAATCGCGCAGACGCTCGGCAAAGCGCTCAACCGACTGGGCAATTGCATCAGGTGTCAAATTCTGCACCACAAACAGCTCTGCTTCGCCACCTGCCTCACGAACAGCACGCGCGCTGTCATATTCGCAGTTTGTGCCGGGGAATACAGGAATCAGCACACGGGGACGGGCAAGCTTCACAGTAGCATGGCGCAGAGGCGCGTCAAGCGTTCCCTTTGCATCAGCAGTCGGAACTGCCGTCACAGCAGGTGCATTCGGCGCATTCATCGGATAGATCTCTTCAAGCACGCCCTCATAGTCCAAAAGCAAATCGGCAAGCAAAAGCTTTTCGTCGCCGCGTGTAATCGAGGCACAGTCTGTTGTCTCACCAAGAAGAATTGCGCCCTCGGGCATACTGCCATCCGCAATTTCAAGAACAAAGCTACCGTAATTGTAATCAAAGAGCTTGTCGTTTGTCACGCTTTCGTTAAGCTTGATACCGATACCGTTACCAATTGCCATCTTGAAAAGCGCCTCGGCGATACCGCCATAGGATGGCGTATAGACGGCAACAGCACTTCCCTTCGATGTCAGCGCGTGTACCTTTTCAAAGAGCGCCTTGAGCGATGCAGGAACAGGCAAGCCGTCCTTTGCGCGTTCAGGCTCCAAAAGCACAAGTGTATGTCCTGCCGCCTTCAATTCGGGAGATGTGACCTCACCAACCTTACCCGTCGTCACCGCAAAGGAAACCAAGGTCGGCGGAACATCAAGCTCCTCAAAGCTACCACTCATGGAATCCTTACCGCCAATCGAGGCGATACCGTAATCCATCTGTGCGCGGAAAGCACCAAGCAAAGCCGCCATCGGCTTACCGAAGCGCGCAGGGTCCTGCTTCGGCTTCTCAAAATATTCCTGGAAGGTCAGATAAACATCCTCAAAGGAAGCGCCCGTCGCAATCAGTCTGGAAACCGACTCCACAACCGCAAGATAAGCGCCGTGATAGGGGCTCTTCTCGGAAATCATGGGGTTAAAGCCCCATGCCATATAGCTGCAATCGTCGGTCTCACCGCGCTCCATCGAAATCTTCTGCACCATTGCCTGCACAGGCGTTTTCTGATTACGGCCACCGAAGGGCATCAGGACACTTCCTGCGCCGATAGTCGAGTCAAAGCGCTCGGAAAGTCCTTGCCCCGATGCCACATTCAAGTCTGTGAGGCAGGCATGATATGCCGCCCTCAAATCACCGTCGGGCAAGGTGCGCTTGAAGTCAGCGGGGGCGGCAGGCGCTGCCGTCATATGCTTCTCCGCACCGTTGGAATTCAAAAATTCACGCGAAATATCAACAATTGTCTTACCGTTCCAGGTCATACGCAGACGCGCTTCCTCAGTCACGGTCGCCACAACTGTTGCTTCAAGGTTTTCGGTCGCAGCAAGTGCAAGAAACTCCTCAACATCGGATGCGGCAACAACCACAGCCATACGCTCCTGCGACTCGGAAATTGCAAGCTCTGTTCCGTCAAGACCTTCATATTTTTTCGGTACGGCATTCAAATCAATTTGAAGTCCGTCCGCAAGTTCACCAATCGCAACCGAAACACCGCCTGCACCAAAGTCATTACAACGCTTAATCAGCCTTGTCACATTCGGGTTGCGGAAAAGACGCTGCAATTTGCGCTCTTCGGGCGCATTACCCTTCTGAACCTCTGCACCGCAGGAGGAAAGTGATTCTGTCGTATGCGACTTGGAAGAGCCTGTCGCACCGCCACAGCCGTCACGGCCTGTACGGCCGCCAAGCAGAATGACGCGGTCGCCGGGCAAAGGTGCCTCACGACGCACAGAAGACGCAGGGGCCGCCGCAATGACAGCACCGATTTCCATACGCTTTGCAGTATAGCCCTCATGATAAAGCTCACTGACCTGTCCTGTCGCCAAACCAATCTGGTTACCGTAGGACGAATAGCCTGCTGCAGCAGTCGTCACAATCTTTCTCTGCGGGAGCTTGCCCTCTCTCGTTTCGGAGATAGGCTTCAGGGGATTGCCCGCACCTGTTACACGCATCGCACCGTAGACATAGGAACGGCCTGAAAGCGGATCTCGAATCGCACCGCCAATGCAGGTAGCAGCACCGCCAAACGGCTCAATTTCGGTCGGGTGGTTGTGCGTTTCATTCTTAAAGAGCAAAAGCCAAGGCTCAGGCTTGCCGTCAACAGTCACGGTCATCTTCACCGTACAGGCATTGATTTCCTCGGACTCGTCCAATTTGTCAAGCTTGCCCTCACGCTTCAGAACGCGTGTCGCAATGGTCGCAATGTCCATCAGATTGACAGGCTTGTTCTCGCGACCAACCTCTTTGCGCGCCATCAGATAGCTCTCCCACGCCGAGCGCAGAGTGTCATCCTCAAAGGAAACATCGTCAATCGAGGTCAAGAAAGTAGTGTGACGGCAATGGTCAGACCAATAAGTATCAATCATGCGAAGCTCGGTAACGGTGGGGTTGCGCCCCTCTTTGAGAAAATATGCGCGGCAAAATGCCAAATCGTCGGCATCCATCGCAAAGCCCATCTTTTTGCACAGCTCGGCAAGGGCTGCACCGTCCATCGAGATAAAACCGTCAAGCGTCGGCACGGTTTCGGGAATGTCATAAGCCATCTTTAAGGAATCAACCGTTGCAAGCGATGCCTCGCGTGCTTCGACAGGGTTAATCACATGACGCTTGATTGCCTCAATCGTGCTATCACTGACCTCCTCACCGTAAACTGCATAAACACGCGCACTGCGAA
Source organism: Eubacteriales bacterium (assembly GCA_045649045.1). Classification (GTDB taxonomy): domain Bacteria; phylum Bacillota; class Clostridia; order Oscillospirales; family CAG-272; genus UBA1740. The sequence continues at coordinate 10,409 of JAZRPF010000028.1, read as the reverse complement.
CAGTCGGGCGCTCGCGTCTTGACAAAATCTGAATGCATTGTGCGGCAGAATCGGCGCGCTGGTCAAACTGACCGGGAAGGTACTCCACAGCAAATACACGCGCATCGGGAATTGAGAGCGTATCATAGGTCAAATCAAGCTGCGGTTCAGAAAGAACCGTGCTGACCGCTTCTCTGAAAAGTGCCTCGTCAACACCCTCTACATCATAGCGATTGAACAGACGAATACGCGTCACCTCGGTAAAACCGAGCAGTGTCCGTACCTCATCAAGAAGCGCGTGCGCCTCATGTGCAAGCTCTTCTCTTTTTTCAACAAAAATGCGGTAAACCATGCTTCCTCCTCAATTCTTTTGTGCGGCAAGCGCACGGGCGCCAATATCATGGCGACAGTAAGCACCCTCAAAATGTATCTTCTCGCTCTCGCGATAGGCATCGCGAACAGCATTCTCCAAATTGTCAGCAACAGCAACAACGCCAAGCACACGGCCACCCGCCGTCAAAAGCGCATCCTCGGTCTTTTTCGCACCTGCCACATACAGAATGCCACCGAAATCCGCATCCACGGTAATCGGGAAGCCTGTTTCATAATGAGAGGGATAGCCATCCGATGCAAGCACCACACAGCAAGCGGCACCGTCACGGAAGGAAACCATGCTCTCATCAAGCTTTCCGTCAGCGCAAGCGCGCATCACGGTCAAAAGGTCACTTTCAAGCAGAGGAAGCACTACCTGCGTTTCAGGGTCGCCAAAGCGGCAGTTGTACTCAATCACACGAGGTCCCTTTTCAGTCAGCATCAGACCGAAATAAAGGCATCCGCGGAATTCTCTTCCCTCTTGCTTCATGGCGCGCACGGTCGGAATGAAAATTTCCTTCATGCAACGCTCGGCAATCTCCTTTGTGTAGTAAGGGTTGGGCGCTACTGTGCCCATACCGCCTGTATTGGGGCCCGCATCGCCGTCAAAGATACGCTTGTGGTCCATTGACGAAATCATGGGTACAACGCGCTCACCGTCGGTAAAGGACAAAACCGATACCTCAGGTCCACGCAAAAACTCTTCAATGACAATATGCGCACCGCTCTCACCAAAAATCTTATCCTCCATGATAGAGTGGACAGCGGCGACAGCCTCCTCGCGCGTTTCGGCAATAATGACACCCTTACCAAGTGCAAGACCGTCCGCCTTAATGACGGTCGGATAGGGCGCATTTTCAAGATAATCAAGTGCCGCACTTGCATCGTCAAACACCTCATAGGATGCCGTCGGAATGCCGTACTTTTTCATCAGATTCTTGGAAAAGACCTTGCTTCCCTCAATAATAGCGGCATTCTTCTTCGGGCCAAAGCAAGGAATGCCAATCGCATTCAATGCATCAACCGCACCAAGCACCAACGGGTCATCAGGTGCAACCACCGCAAAATCAATCTGCTCGCGGCGGGCAAATTCTACAATCCCATCAATATCCTTTGCGCCAATCAGGACACAGGTCGCATCGGCGGCAATACCGCCGTTTCCGGGCAACGCAAAAATTTCGCTGACCTCGGGATTCTTTTTCAGTGCCTTGATGATGGCGTGCTCTCTGCCGCCACCACCGACAACCATCAGCTTCTTCACAGGGGTGTCCTCCTTAATGATGGAACAGACGCATACCCGTAAAGGTCATGGTCATTCCGTAGCGGTCGCAAGCGGCAATCACAAGGTCATCGCGAATTGAGCCGCCCGGCTCGGCAATATAAGAAACGCCACTCTTATGTGCGCGCTCAATATTATCGTCAAACGGGAAGAACGCATCACTTGCGCAGGCAACCCCGCTTATTTTTGCAAGATATTCAGCCTTTTCTTCGGCGGTCAAGGGCTCGGGACGCACGGTAAAGTGTCTCTGCCAATTACCCTCTGCCGTCACATCCTCCTCGTTACCGTTGATATAGCCGTCAATCACATTGTCACGGTCGGGACGGCCCATGTTTGGCAGGAACGGAAGTGCCAATACCTTTGGATGACGGCGAAGCTGCCATGTGTCAGCCTTACCGCCTGCCAGACGGGTGCAATGGATTCTTGACTGCTGGCCTGCACCGACACCGATTGCCTGTCCGTCAACTGCAAAGCAAACTGAATTTGACTGTGTATATTTCAGAGTAATGAGCGCAACCGTCAAATCACGGCGCGCCTCATCGGAAAGCTCCTTCTTCGCTGTCACGATATTGGCAAACGCCTCGTCAGTCACGCGATAGTCATTGCGTCCCTGTTCAAAGGTTACACCAAATACCTGCTTGCGCTCAATTTGCGCCGGACGGTAGCTCGGGTCAATTTCCACAACATTGTAGTTACCCTTGCGCTTGCTCTTCAGAATTTCAAGTGCCGCATCGGTATAGCCGGGTGCAATAATACCGTCAGAAACCTCGCGCGCAAGCAATTTCGCCGTCACCTCGTCACAAACATCCGAAAGCGCCACAAAATCGCCAAATGAGCACATACGGTCAGTACCTCTTGCACGCGCATAAGCACAGGCAAGCGGCGACTCGTCAAGTCCTTCAATATCATCAACAAAGCAAGCACGCTTCAAATCAAGAGGAAGCGGAATACCGACAGCCGCAGAGGTCGGGCTGACATGCTTGAAGGATGTCGCGGCAGGAAGCCCCAAAGCCTCCTTCAGTTCTGAAACAAGCTGCCATGCATTCAAGGCGTCAAGAAAATTGATATAGCCGGGACGGCCGCAAAGCACCTTCAAGGGCAAGGGACTGCCATCCTCCATGAAAATTCTCGCAGGCTTTTGATTCGGATTGCATCCGTATTTCAATGAAAATTCGTTCATTGTTGTCTTCCTTCCTTAATTTTTAGATTCTAATAGTCTTCCTCTATTCGCAGAAGCAGGCCTGCCGCGATTTTCGCGGCAGACCTTCCTCGCATTACTTACTGTAACGGTTGATTAAGCGGCGCTCATAGCTGCCGTCTGCAAGATTGATGTAACGGACATAAAGTGAAATGCGGTTGTCCTCATTGAGAGAATTCCACAGTGTGTCGGTCAATGTATCGATATCATCGGGAATCAAAACGCGTTCAGGCTCACCCATAAATGTGGGAATCGGATTGCCGTCTGTCACATAGGTGTGCAGAAAATGGCCAATGCCTGACAGCGCGGTATAAGAAAATGTAAACCGATTGCACGCACTTCCATCGGCATCAGCACTCTTCAAAATGCTCATGTCATAGGAAAAATCCGCTTCGTCAAAGGTGAGCATACCGCTGATACGGGGGGTGAAGTTAGGCGCATCAGGCTCAAATGCACGGCTTGCCAAGGATTCCGAAAAGCCCTTGCCCTTCAAAAGACCGTCATAAACCGTATCGGTCTGGTCGCCGTTCGTCACAATCAGCTTGTTCTCATAGACGCGAATCGGCGCATAAATAATGAGCGAGGGATCCTCGACGCGAGAAGCATCAAAGGGATGAATCATCAGAGTGTCCCCATCCTCAACAAAAACACGGTTGCGGCTGTTGTCGCTCCGCCCCATGATGAAATAAGCAACCGCGGCACGCTTGCCATCAGCGCTCTTACCAATCACAATACCGCGACCGACATAAGGATTCGGGCGGATCAACGCACCGATATCATGTGTTTCATAAACATTCATCTTCATTATTCCTCTTTTTTTAATGTGCTTAACGCGCGCTTCGGCGCATCTCTGCGGATACCTTTTCAACAGAGGCAGGAAGGATCTTCCATTCCGCCTCCTCCATCACGCGTCTTTGAAGCGTGCGGGCATCGTCATCAGGCAGTATCCTGACTGCCTTTTGCATGACAATCTCCCCGCCGTCGGGAATTTCATTCACATAATGAACAGTCGCTCCCGTCACCTTCACGCCTCTTGCAAGTGCAGCCTCGTGAACGCGCAGTCCGTAATACCCCTTTCCGCAAAAGGACGGAATCAGGGACGGATGGACATTCAAAATACGGCGTTCATATCGTTTGGTAAAATTCTCACTTAAAATAGAGAGGAAGCCCGCAAGAACAATCAAGTCAATGCCATACGCCTCAAGTGCAGACGCAAGCTTCTCCTCAAAATCAGCGGTATGCACACTGCGCGGAATACAAAGTGCCGTGATACCTGCACTCTTGGCGCGTTCCAAAGCATAGGCATCGGGATTGCTTGAAACCACAAGCGTGATTTCGCCATTCTTCAAAGAGCCCGATTTTTGTGCATCAATCAGCGCCTGTAAATTCGTGCCGCCACCTGAAACAAGTACAGCAATCCGCGTCAAAGGACGCTTTTTCAGCATAATTCAACGCCTCCGTCGCCGGGTACCGCCTCACCGATGATATACGCATCCTCGCCCGCCTGACGCAAGATCGAAAGGGCAAGATCCGCATCCTTCTTCGGTACGCAAACGCTCATGCCAACACCCATATTGAAGGTGTTGAACATATCTCTTTCGGGAATATTTCCCTCCGCCGCAAGCTTTTCGAAAATCGGCAGAATGCGTACAGCATTTTTCTCAATGCGTGCCGTCATACCCTTCGGGAAGCTGCGCGGAATATTCTCATAAAAGCCGCCGCCGGTGATGTGCGAAACCGCACGCACCTCTACCTTGTCAAACAGCGCAAGCATCGGCTTGACATAGATTTTGGTCGGTGTCAGCAATGCTTCAAAAAGCTCGCGGCGAGCAGGTGTCAACGCCACATCGTCTTTCACACCGAACACATGGCGCACAAGCGAAAAGCCGTTGGAATGCACGCCCGACGACGGAAGAGCGATGATGACATCTCCCTTCTCCATCCGCTCGTTGCGGAGAATTTTATCACGGTCAACTACGCCAACCGCAAAGCCTGCAAGGTCATATTCGTTTTCAGGATAGAAGCCGGGCATCTCGGCAGTTTCGCCGCCAATCAAAGCCGCACCCGATTGCACACAGCCCTCACTCACGCCCTCTACAATCGCCGCTATGCGCTCGGGAATGTTTTTTTCGCAGGCGATATAGTCAAGGAAGAAAAGCGGCTTTGCACCGCAGCAAATGACATCATTCACACACATCGCAACGCAGTCAATACCAACCGTATTGTGACGGTCAAGCAAAAATGCCAGCTTCAACTTGGTACCCACACCGTCCGTGCCACTCACAAGCACGGGATGCTGAATACCCGTCAAATCAAGGTCAAACAGACCTCCGAATCCGCCGATGTCGGACACCGAGCCCTTGGTCATCGTCCGCGCAATATGCGTTTTCATCAATTCTACCGCACGGTAGCCCGCGGTGATATCAACACCCGCGGCCTTGTAGCTTTCGCTTTCACTCTTCATTATCTATCTGTTCCTTTCTTAAAGTCCTTCAAACTCAGTGATTGTATTTTTCTTCTATCGCCAGATTCTTGGAAAGAACCTTGCAGGCAGCCGCCTTGCGTGAAGCATCCAGCTTCTCGGCAAGCCCCTCGTCCTCAATCGCCAGCATCTCAATACAGAGCAGCGCCGCATTGGCAGCGCCGTCAACCGCTACCGTCGCCACAGGAATGCCACTCGGCATCTGGACGGTAGAAAGAAGCGCATCAAGCCCATCAAAATTCGCGCTTTTCACGGGAATCCCCACAACAGGCAAGGTCGTGTTGGCGGCAATCGCTCCTGCAAGGTGCGCCGCCATGCCTGCTGCGGCAATCAATGCACCAAAGCCTGCCTTTCTCGCGCCCTGTGCAAAAGTACGCGCCTCCTCAGGCGTTCTGTGTGCCGAATAAACATGAACCTCATACGGTACACCGTATTCATCAAGAGTTTTGATGGCGCGTTCCACAACGGGTAAATCGCTGTCGCTTCCCATGATAATGCCTACTTTTTTCATTTGCTCTGTCTGTCCTTTCATTGATTGAAACCGCAAATTCTCGACAAACGGCTTTTTCCATTAAAACGAAAAAGAGCCGTCCGAAAAACTGACGGTAGCCTCTCTGCACATTTGGATATTTCACACTAAAATCGTCGGTTTTTTCCTTATTTTTTGTCATTCGTGCAGACTCTGTAATATTCCTTACATATTATATCATCTTCTGCGAAATTTGTCAATAGAAAAAAGCCCGCGCATCAAACTTTTTTGCATTCTTTCCGTCCCCATTTTTCATCCTGCAAAGCCTGTACCTATCCATAAAAAGAGGCGGCAGATATCCTGCCGCCTCAATCAAAAACATCAAAAATCAAGATCCCTGCACCGAGCCATATGTCACAAGCGTTGCCTCAAGTGTCAGGTCAAAAAGTGCATCGCCCTGCATGCGCTTCAAATTCAATATTACCTTGTCACCGCCCGTCAGATGCGACAAAATGTCAGTCAGCGCTTCAACACTGCCAACACTTTTTCCGTTGACCGCACAAAGAATATCCCCCGCCTGCACACCCGCAAGCGCGGCAGGACTTCCCTCACCGACGCGTTCAATACGCAATACCCTCGTACCGTCGCTCATCACACTCGCTCGACAGCCAACGCCAAGATACCCGCGCGCACTCTCCTCGTACACAACCTCTTTGATAATGGCATTCATAATGGGCAAGGCGTCCGACAGAGGAATTGCATACCCCATCCCCTCGACCACTGCATCCTTCGACTCGGAATAAGCAATCTTGAGCGTGTTGATGCCCACAAGCTCGCCCTTCACATTCAGAAGCGCCCCGCCGCTATTGCCTTGGTTGATAGCGGCATCGGTCTGAATCAGCGGGACCTTGATGCTGCTTCCGTTTTCCACTACACGCCCAAGCGCGCTGATACAGCCGACAGATACAGATTGCCCGTAGCCGAGCGCGTTGCCAATTGCAACCGCCCCCTGCCCGACCTTCAGCTCGCCCGAATCACCAAGCGGCATCAAGCGCACAAGAGCAAGCGTATCCTCATCCATGTTCTCGACCGCGACCGTGATAATTGCCAGATCATAAAGCGCATTCTCGCCCTTCACCGTCGCTATGCAATCCTTGCCGTCAACAAAGGTAAGCGATACAGAGGTCGCATCTGCAACCACATGCTGATTGGTTACGATGTATAGACACGATGCATCCTGTGCAACAATGATGCCCGTGCCGTACCCGATAACCTCTTGCGTAAAAAAGCCGCTTGAAACCGTCTTTTGTACCGTCACCGCAACCATCGCAGGCATCACAGCCTCCACCGCTGCACTTGCATCATACATCACGAGGGGCTTCGCATTTGCCAACGGTATTTGCCCGACCGTGTCCTGACCTTCTTGTTCGTTCCCTGTCGAAACCTCGCTTGCGCTCTCCGAATCAATCTCAAAATGCAGTCCGTCCTTCGACGGCGCATCACCGCCAACCTTCAGGTTATCTGACGAATCGCAGGAAGCCATCGCAAGAAGGGCAAGGCAAAGGCAGAGCAAAAGTGAAGTCATCCGCATGATAGAGCGCGGATTCCCTTCTGTTCTCGTCTTGATGTTTCTTTTCATCTCATTCTCCATCCCGCAGTAAATCAAATTATCTGCAAGCATCGTTCTTTTTAAGAGAAAAACACTTTCTCCCGCCCCCATTATAACGAATAAAAATGACAGTTTCATGAACAGCGCTTGAAATTCATGAAAAAGCCTCATGAAAACGCATCCATTTTCTCTACGAAATTCCAAGTAAATTTTTCTATCCCCTGCACATACTGTCATTGATGAAAAAAATATTATACGCATTATCCCTCACCCTCCTACTCATCATTGAGGCACATTCACTGTCATCAAATACGGAAAGCACAAGCACTGCCACAATCGTCGCTTGTGGCGACAACATCCTGTATCACGGCAATCACAGAGATGCTGCAATCAATGCAAATGGCGGCAGAAGCTATGACTACCGACCGACTTATCGGTATGTCAAGCCCATCATTGCAAACGCTGACATCGCCTTTCTGAATCAGGAAACGCCTATCTCCGAAAGCTCGCCTATCGCCTCTTACCCCCGCTTCAACAGCCCCAAAGTGCTTGCCCAAGATTTAGCAGAGGTCGGCTTCGATGTCGTCAGTTTAGCAAACAACCACGCCCTCGATTGCGGTATGCGCGGTTTTACCGAAAGCACGAAAGCCTTAAAGCAAGCAGGCATTTCCCCCATCGGCATCTCCGAAAAAGCAAACCAAGCACCGCTTTTTTATGAAAAAAAGGGCATCAAATTCGCTTTTCTCGCTTATACCTACGGTACAAATATCCAAGAGATGTCAGAGGATAATATCAGTCCCGCCTGTTTCCATAAGGACCGCGCTGTCGCCGAAACCGCAAGCGCAAAGGAAAAGGCTGATTTCGTCATCGTCAGCCTCCATTTTGGAAACGAAAATCAAAGCACCCCCTCAAATGAGCAAAGGGAAATCGCAAAAGCCCTCGCAGAGAGCGGTGCCGACCTGATTCTCGGTCATCATCCTCATGTTCTCCAACCAATCGAATGGATAGAAGGAAAAGAAAACAGAAAAACGCTCGTTGCCTATTCACTCGGCAATTTTGTCCACGAGCAAGCCTATGAGCAAAATGCTCTCGGCGGCATTCTTTCTGTGAAAGTGCAAAAAAGAGGCGATCGCACCACCGTTTCGGAAGCCGTGCTCATCCCCACCGTCTGCCACTTCGATGCCGATTTCTCGCCAAACGAGGTGTGGCTCCTTCAGGATTACCCCCATTCTCTTGCAAGCACCCACGCCGTCAAAAGCTATTACGGCAACCCCTTTTCGAAGAAAGGTCTCCTTGCATACCTGCAAAAAACCGTCAGCATCCGTTTTCTGCAAAGCAAGTGACACGCAAAAGGGAAAAACACGAAAATCATTGCTTCATTGCACAAAAGCACCCATTTTCTTTTGTGCAATTGTTACAATAAAACGGATTTTCATGATTTTCCCTTATTTTTTTCGTCAAAAGGACTTGCAAAACGAAAAGTAATCTGTTATAATAAATCCAAATGAGGCATATTATGCCCGCTTGAATGTCAAACATATTTTTAAGGAGAAATTGTATTATGAAAAAGTTTTTAGCACTTTTCCTTTGCCTCGCTTTGCTGTGCGTTGCTTTCGTTGCGTGCGGCGGTGATGAGAAGGATAGCGAGTCCGCTTCCGAGTCGGCCTCCGATTCTACATCTGAATCTGCTTCCGAGTCTACATCTGAATCCGAATCCGAGTCCGCTTCCGCAATCGAGTCCGAATCCGAGTCCGCTTCTGCAAGTGAGTCCGAATCCGCTTCCGCAAGTGAGTCCGAATCCGAGTCTGCTTCCGAATCCGAGTCTGCTTCCGCAAGCGAATCCGAGTCTGCTTCCGCGAGCGAGTCCGAAACCGAATCCGAGACTGAGCCCTGCGAGCATGTTTGGGAATTCGAGTCGGTTATCGAAACCTCCGCTGATGGCGAATTTGCAGATGTTCTCTACAAATGCTCCTCCTGTGGCGAAACCAAAGTCGAAGAAGACCTCGAAAACTGGTCCGATGTTCAGAAATAAATCTGAAAAAACGCAAATGCAACCGCCTTGCCATGCAAGGCGGTTTCTTTTTTCACCACAAAAGAGCGCGTGAGTATAAAACTCACGCGCTCTTCTTTTTTGTTTTAAGCTTCTTACGGCAATTGGACCTTCAAGGCAGGAACAACGCCGTAGTATGCGTTATATACGAGGTAATCACTCTCGACCGCACCGCCAAGGGTGATCAGTCCTGCACGATTATAGCTGGTCGAACAAGGCGAGCGCAACCACCAAAAGCTCGAATCGTATGATTTGTACACGCAAGCGCCCTGTGCTCTTGCATAGTCGGTAGCAATCTTCCTGCGCGCCTCATCACTTCCGTAATAGCTTAACGCCTCCCGATAGCTCAAAAGGAAAAGCTTATCCGTCGTATTCTCACAAGCATATTGATTGTTCTCATAACCTGTCGTGATACCGCTGTTATCCACCTCCCTCGCCTTAATCGCAGCCTTCTGTGTCGCAGTAAAGGCCGTTTCATAGAAGGTGTTGTTCAGGAATTTTCTGATGTTGCTTTCAGCGTAATTGTTGTAGTGACTGCTGTAATCGTCATATTCCTGCGTGTCAAGCACAAATCTTGCAACAAGCGTGATGTCCTTGCCACCAACACCCATCACATCCCAAAGAATCGGCTCGTACTTAAACCAATAGACCGTGCCGGAGGTATAGCCGTTATCATCCTGATAACTGCTCTTTTCTTTGTATCCCGCACTCAACGAGCGGTAGGTTGTATAATAAACACCGCGATATGCTTCGCCGTCGTAAGCGACATCCACATACTGCATGAAGTCGGAGGCATCTGAGCTATTGATTGGGAAATAACGGTAGGATATCCATGTCAATGCCGAATTGCTCGGCTTCCCTGCAAGCGCGTCAAGTGTCGCTATCAAGGTCGCGTCCGTGACCTTGCTCTGCGGATAGGAGCCAAAGCTCACGGTATCGCCGACATTGATATTGCCGTCACCGTCCTCGTC
>JAZRPF010000027.1:0-25667 GCA_045649045.1 Eubacteriales bacterium | reverse complement strand
CTTATTTTACCTTGCACCGCACCTTTGGCAATTTGTCATTTTGCTAACGCAAAATATATTGCGTTAGCAAAATAGGCGTTCAGAATCCTGCCAGGCGCGCCATCAAAAGGGGATGCTTCTGCATCCCCTTTTGGTTTGCGCTCGGTAGGTGAGAACCTGCATTCAAATTGCTGCGCTTTTTTACCAAGATAAAAACACAAAATTCAAAGTCGCGACTTTGAATTTTGGGTTTTTTATATCAATTCTTCACCACAAGGCATTTGTCGTTTCCATAATAGAGGAGTGCCTTGATGACCGCGTCGTCAATCACCTCGCCGCAAACGGCGATAGGGATAGCGGGCGGGCAAGTGAGTGCCGCCGTCGCGAGTATGCGCCCCCGACACATAGCGGTAGGCAATTCCTCGACATCCGAGAAGAGCGCTTCCCTTATTGAAATCGCGCGCCGAGGCGCGGTGGGCGGGGGTGGTGCTTCTTGAATAGGGCTTCTTCTTTGAATCGACAAGAGAGTCTCTTCAAGTCGGTCAAGCTCCTCCTTTGTGATTTCGGGTGTCAGCATCATGACGGTGAAGTCACGGTCATAAAACTCTGTCACAATTCCCTTTTCCAGAAGGATATGGGCAAGCTCGGCACCCGTATAGCCAAACGCTTTGGGGACAAGCGTCAATTTCAGAATTTCCTCACCGACAAGTGTATAGCCATATTCTTCAAGGTGCTTTTTCATCAAAGCGACACGCATGCCAAATGCCGACAGCCGCTCGGCATAGCCCTCCGCGAGATAGCGATTGGCGGAGTCAAGTGACGAGAGTATGAGATAAGAGGGACTTGTTGATGCAAACATCGACATGGCTTTTTCTGCCTGTGATAGAAAAGATGCGGGCGCGCCCTTTCCGATATGCAGATAGCCGCCACCTGTCAGGACGGGCAGGGTTTTATGTGCCGAATCCGAGACCACATCTGCACCAAGCGCAAGCGGATGGTGGGAGGGCGACAGAAATTGCAGGTAAGCACCGTGCGCATTATCCACCAAAAGAAGCATCTCATGCCGATGGCAAGCCGCCGCAAGCTCCTCAATATCCGCCATATGACCGAGATAGTCAGGACTTGTGACATAAAGTGCAAGTGGCTTTTCGGTCATATCTTGCAGGGCGCACTCAAAGTCCGATGCTGATACCGCACACGAAAGAAGGCTTGACGGCTGTTTTGGATAAACAAACTGCACAGACATATCAAGCAGAGCCGCCGCAGTCATGAGTGTTTGATGGGCATTACGGCAAGCGGCGATGACGGGCCTTCTGCCAAGCGTACGGCCATAGAGCAAGGTGAGATACAGCATGGCGCGAATCGAAAGCGACGAGCCTTCGGTTGAATAGAGGGTTTTGGCACTGTCAAACAGCTTGGAGGCGTTTTGCTCACTTTGCCTGATGATGCCGTCTGCATGATAAAGGACATCGGCACCGTCAATCTCGGTAATATCAAGAGATGCAGGCGAGCGCCCTTTGAAGAAATCATCTCTTCCCTTGTGACCGGGCATATGCAATCGCATTTTCTGCTCGTCGGCATAGCGCGCGACAAAATCACAGATTGGCGTATTCATCATTGGTTATCCAGCGTTTTTGCGGCCTCAAGCATGATGGCACATTCCATACGCTTGCGGAAAAGCTCACAGCCATACTTGTAAACGCCTCGCACAGAGCCTGTCGCATGATAGGCATTGGCAGAGCAACCGCCCGAGCAATAAAGCTTCGCCCAGCAATCCTTGCATTCCTCTCTTGCATAAACATTGCAATCGGCAAATTCGCATTGCGCTTCTTTATTTGTCACACCGTCCCACACATTGCCGAGCTTGAATTTTTCCTCGCCCACAAACTGATGGCAGGGGTAGAGGTCGCCCCAAGGTGTCACCGCCATATATTCGGTACCAGAGCCGCATCCTGAAATACGCTTATAGATGCAGGGGCCACCCTTCAGGTCAATCATATAATGATAGAAGGTGAAGGGCTTGCCCTCGCGGTGTCTTTTGAGCATGAGCATCGCGAGCTTCTCATACTGTTCAAGCACAATGGGCAAGTCCTCCTCTGTCAAGGCAGAGGGATCATCAGGCGCGCAGACTACAGGCTCCATACTCAATTCATTGAAGCCGAGCTTGAGCATCTCCTCAATATCCTTCAAAAAGTCGGGATTGGCATGAGTAAATGTACCGCGCATATAATAATTCTTGCCGCCACGCGCACAGACGAGCTTTTGGAACTTCGGAACAATTTTATCAAAGCTGCCATTTCCTGCATAATCGACGCGGAAGCGGTCATGGATTTCCCGTCTGCCATCCAGACTCAACACCACATTGCTCATTTCGCGGTTGGCAAAATCAATGACATCGTCATCAATCAAAACGCCGTTTGTCGTGAGGGTAAAGCGGAAATTCTTACCCTTTTCCTTCTCAATCGAGCGGGCATAGGCAACAAGCTGCTTGACCACATCAAAATTCATGAGTGGCTCACCGCCGAAGAAGTCCACCTCAAGATTTCTGCGACTGCCTGAATTTTCAACAAGAAAGTCAAGTGCGCGCCGTCCCACCTCAAAGCTCATCACCGCGCGGTCGCCGTGATACTTACCCTGACTTGCAAAGCAATACGAGCAGTTCAGATTGCAGATATGTGCAACATGAAGGCAGAGCGCCTTGACAACACCTGCCGTCTTGCGCTTGAGCTCGCCCGCCTTGGACTCGAAGCTATCGGGCGTAAAGAGTCTTGAAGCCGCCTTCAATTCCTCAATCTGTCCATAACAGTCTTCAAGCTCTTCCCTCGTGACATCCGCGCGGCCGCTGTATTTTTCCAGTATAGTCTCAATCATTTCGGACTTATTTTTGGATTCGTACATACCGATCATATCGTAAGCAACCTCATCCACGACATGAACAGAGCCTGAACAAATATCAAGAACGATATTGAGTCCGCCTAACTTATAAAGGTGAACCATACTATGACCTTATCTTTCGCTATGCGAAAGCATCCTTTCTTTATGGAATCTGGCTGATTATCATAAAAAATGCCGCCTCTCCGGCGGCATTTTCAATGGAAATTACTTGCTTTCCTTCTTGTTCTCGCACTGCTGATTGGCAATACCGCAACTTGTCTTGCAAGCAGACTGGCAAGAGGTCTGGCACTCGCCGCAGCCGCCATTCTTTGCGCTCTCGCAAAGATTTTTAGTATCCAAGGTCTGAATACGCTTCATTACTATATCCTCCATCGTAGGTGTTTTTTCTTATTATAGCACAGTTTTGTCAATAAGTCAATCAATCTTCGCTATTTTTCTTGCTATTATTTGATATTTTTTCGCGTTATCTGGTTTCGGCAAAATAAAAATAAGGGGATGTGGGCGAATTGACGATTCTGAAACAGGAAACGCAAATTTTACGGCGGTCAAGCGTCGCAAAAAACTCCTCTAACATTTCACCCTCAAGCCGTCCCTCCTCATGACCGGGATAAACGGCGACCATCAAAATGCCGTCATCGTCAAGCAAGGAAAGTGCCGCCTTGACCGCGGGCAAGGTGGTTTCGCGCATGGTTGTCACCTGCTTGCGCCCGCTTCTTGGCAAATAGCCGAGATTGAACATTCCTGCCTTGATTTTTGTCTTGACATAGTCACAAACGCGGTGGTGAGAGTCCAAAATCAAGGTATAGTTTTCGGGTGCGCCGCCATTCTGAAGCGTGTTTTTTGTGGATGCGAGTGCCTCCTCCTGAATATCGAAGGCATACACACGCCCCTCTTCGCCGACAGTACGGCTCAAAAACAGGGTGTCGCCGCCGTTGCCCATCGTGAAATCGACAGCCGTATCCCCAGCCTTCAAATGATTCAGAATAAAATGCTTTTGCAGTTCAAGTAAATCGACCATAATTCCTCCAATGTTTCAATAAAACAGACAAGCTTATTGCTTTATCTCCTCCACGCGCACACGCGGCTGCACATATGCTGTATAATTTGTATGGTAAATGACAAAGCCCGGCTTTGCAGACGGCGGCTTTTTAATGTGCTTCACGCGCGTATAGTCGACAGGCACCAGCGTGCCGCTTTTTGCGCGGGAATAGTAAGCGGCAAGCTCTGCCGCCTCGGTATAATCCGATTCGCTCGGCTCTTCACCGTCGCAGAGCAATATGACATGAGAGCCGGGTACGCCCTTGGCATGAAACCAAAGGTCGCCCTTGACGGCGGTTTTGAAGGTCAGCTTATCGTTTTGCAGGTTGTTGCGCCCGCAAAGCAAGGTATAGCCGCCCGATGTTCTGAAGCTCATCGGTGTTAATTTTGCCTGCTTTTGCGGTGAATAGCTTTTCATGCGTGAGGCGTAGCCTGCACGGTAAAGCTCGTCGCGCAATTCATTCAAATCGCTCTCGCTTTCCGCGCGCTCCAAGAAGGCACGCACGCCCTCCAGATAGCGAAGCTCCTCCTCGGCGGCGGCAATTTCCTTTTGCAGATATTCCTCCGCGTGCTTTGCCTTGGTATATTTTTTATAGGCACGCTGGGCATTGGCGGCAGGCGAGAGGCGGTTATCAAGCGCAACCTCCACCTCGCGCGGCGGGTCAAGCGTATAATCCGTGGCATAAAGGACGGTATCGCCGCGCTTCAGCCGATAAAGGTTCGCGGTAATCAAGTCACCGATTTTCTTATGCGCGTCGCCCTTTTTCGCATCGGCAAGCTCGTTTCGTTGCAAATCAAGCTTGCGTGTCAAGCGGCTCTCGGCATTGGCAAGCAGATGAAAAAGGTCGGCGGCGCGGGCGCGAATCCGCTCAATGCGCTCACGCTCGCAGTAATAGGCATCAAGAAGCTCGGCAAAGTCCGCACAGGTGCGGCAGGACATACCGCTGTCATAGGTGACATCAAAATAGGTATAGTCTCTTGGGGTGCCGTCCTTATCGGTTAACAGAACAGGCTTGAAGCACCCCTCGCGCAGCTTGCCAAACCACGCCGAAAAGGTGGCATAAGCACGCGATTCATGACACTCGGACAAGCGTGCATCCGCATTCCCTGTCGCGCGGTATGCCATCTCGCGCGCGGTCGATGTCGCGATTCCCTGAAAGCGTGAGGATAAGAACTGTGCGAGCTTCATATCTGCGCCCGCCGTCTCCCATTCTGCAAGAAAGGCAGATTCATCGGCATCCAAGGGATTTTTCTTATCCTGACTTGGCGGCAGCTCATAAATCATACCGGGCAAAACCTGCCGCAAGCGGCTGGTGGTGAAATCCACCTGCTTCAATGCACCGAGTATTTTCTTTTGTCCGTCAAGCAGCATCAGATTGCTGTATTTACCCATAATTTCCGCCACAATGATACGCTCAACCTCAAAGCCCATCTCGTCGTGGCAGGCAAAATGCAGCTCTGCCACGCGTTCAAAGCCCACCTGCCTGACCTCTGTCAAGCACCCACCGCCAAGATGCTTACGCATCAGCATACAGAACATCGGTGCGGCGGCAGGGTTCTCCTTGCTGACACGGCTTATCGAAAGGCGTGGCGCATTAGAACCAACCTGTATGCACAGACGGTGTGTTTCCTTTTCGGCACGAATCAGTAAATCTATTTCATCTGACGATGGCTGATGCACCTTTTCAACGCGCCCTAAAAGGCAAAGCGACCTAATTTCGCAAAGAACAGCCGCGAGCATTCCTGCATCATATGCCATGTTCACCACTCCTTTTCTTCATCAACAATGTATATGTCCTTGCTTATTTCCCGCCTGCATAGCGCAAAACATAGTAATAGCACCGCCCGACAAGCGCAAGTCCCGCCCGCCTTGCCGTCCTTCTTGATGCCGTATTGGTTACGCTGCACCTGTACTCGATTCCCTGCAAGCGCATGGCAAGCTCACTTTTCAACGCCGAAAGGCAGGATAGCGCAAGACCTCTTTTGCGCGCCTTGGGTACAGTTTCTACCATCACCTCGGCATATGCCTTGCCTTCATCCTCATCAAGATGTGTTGCGGCAATTGAGAGGATTTCGCCGTTCTCCTCATAGCCAAAGACCGTACTGCCGCTTCTGACTGCATAGGTAATATCCTGCGAGGTGCGGTTTTTTTCGCCGTCCGCCTCGGTCAAGCGACGCGTCCCCTGCAAAATAGGTGCGGATGATGCGCTCTGGGTGGCGCTCGCGCGGTAGATTTCATAGCGGCGCATACGGTGGCAGTCGTCCTTGTAGCCCCACTTATCAAGATAGGGCTTCAAAACCGAATGAAGCGCATGAAGTGAGCCGTCTGAAAATAGCTGTTCGCGGTATTCTTCTACATGGTGCCGCACAAGCATTTCTATCTGCGGATAGCATTCCACATACAGCCCCTCGCCGTCAATTTCCCGAAAGAAAACAGGCACCGCGACATCGAAATGATTGTCAAGGACAAAGGCTTCGTCCTCTCGGTCACAGACAAATTGAGTTGTCAGGCTCATGGTTTTTTCTCCGTTTCCTCGGACAGATAGCCGAGTATATCCAAAAGCGAATGAAAAACAGGCATTCCTGTTTTCTCTAAAAGTGTGCGGGGCTGATGTCCGCCCTCTATCAAGAGGCAGTCTGCACCCATCACGCGCGCGCACGCGACATCGTGGTCGGTATCACCGATATAAAGTGTCGGCCCGCCCGAAAAGGAGCTTGCACAGACAGCGGCAAGGGCGGTTTTATCCGCCGCATAAATATCGTCTCTGCCAAATACACGACGGAAGTAGGGCAAAATCCCAAGTCGAGTCAGCTGCAAAAGCAGCATTTTCTCTTCGGTTGCCGACAGAATATCAAGCGTGACACCGCTTGTATGCAAAAATTCCAAAAGTGCCGTTGTGCCGTCCCGCAGACCGACTGTTTTTTCCGCCTGCTGATAGCCCTCTATCCATTCGTGCGCCAGCATATCATAGGGCTCACGCTCAAAGTCAAAGCCAAGACGGCGGTAATAATCCTCAATAGGAAAGCCGAAGACGCGGTAATAATCGTCAAGGGCATCAAGAGTCTGTAATCCGCGCCTTCGCAGCATTTCATTGACGGTATGAATGCCAATCCACACATCGTCAAGCAGAGTGCCGTTAAAGTCAAAAACGACGCGGCTGTATGCCTCAATTCTTTTCATCTGATTGCATATTCTGCCTTTCCTTCACTTGTCCTTCCTGCTTCAAATAGGCGCGTACCTTTTCAATGCTCGCCGCCATTTTTTCGGGTGTCAGGTTGCCGTCCTCGCACATAGAGGTGCATTCAAGTGTGATGCCGCCATGATAGCCGACCTCAGAAAGCTTCTCAAAAAAGCTCTCGAAATCAATGTGTCCTTCGCCGATATGGAGGGTACGCAAGCCCGAAAAATCGTGATAAGCGCCTCCATGGTCATTGACATGGAGATGCTTGATTGAATGCCAGAGCTGTCTGTAAGGCGCATCGAAGGCAAGAGCAAGCTCACGGTGAAAGGATGCCATTTTCGTATCGAAGGTAAAGGCAAGCGCGGGGTAAGCCTCGGACAGTGCAAGCAAGTGTGCAAGCGGGCTTCCCTCTGCACAAACGACATTTTCAACCGAAAGGCACAAGCCGTAGTCCTCCGCCATTGAAAGAAATTCACCGCATATTTCAAGGTGGCGGTCAAAATGGTGGTCGGATGCAAGACCGTTCCACAGGTGAAAAACGAGTGTCCTTGCCGACAGTCTTTTTGCCGCCTGACAGTTCTTTTCAAAAAGGTCAAGTGCAGTCTTACGGTAGCCACTCTCTCCCACGCCAATCACAGTCCCGATGCTTTTTTCGACATGAAGGACGGGAAAGGAGAGCTTTGACATGGCGAATTGCTCAATGACTTCATCAAGCCTGTCATACCACGCCTCATAAAGCATACATTCAAATCCGTCGCACCGAAGGCTCGGTGCAATTTGGAGGAAGGGGGTTGGGCTTCGCCCGTTAACGCGGCCGATAAACGCGCCGCTTGATACATAAATGGGATGCTGCATGAAATTTGTACCTCAAATTTTTCCGTGAGACAAAAGCGCCTCACCGCCTCGCACTTCAATCACGCCGTAAGATCCTGCGGCAATTGAACCGGGGTTAAATAAATAAAGTGGCGGATAGCCATCTGCCTGTTCGTAGGAAAGATGCGGCTCGTGTGTGTGTCCGAAAAGGCAGATGTCGGCAGAATGCAGACGGGCGGCGGCGATTGCGCCACCCATACCGTGCTTCACGCCGCTTGTATGACCGTGATGCAGGAAAAATCTCTTCCCTTCAATATCAAGCGTCATATCGGCAGGTGCGTCAGACAAAAAGTCACAGTTGCCCTTTACCCCGACAAAGCAGGGCTTCTCGTATTCACGCATGAGCGATTCGGCAGAGGAAAGTCCGTCACCGAGGAAAAAAACATAGTCTGCCTGCCGATGCTTGCCAAGGATAGCACGCATGAGGGATTCCCGTCCATGCAAATCCGAAAATACAATAATAGTCATTTGTTCCTTTCATGGCAGAGCCGCCTGCCATTTTCACTTATTTTGAATCGGCGCATATACTGCCATTACGGTGAGAGACACTGCTCTCACATGAAAGGAGAAATTATGCAACTCGACCAGAATATGCTGAATGAGGTTTTGAAAAAAAGCGATGCGGAGCTTTGGCAGATGGTGGTGACCATTGCCGCCCTAAGAGGAATTTCACTTCCGAAAACGCCTCCGCCGCACGAGGAATTCAAAAAGCTGCGCAGTGCGCTCGGCGGTACCAACCAATCGAGCATCGCAAACGGCGCAAGCATATCCGATGCTTTGCAGATTATTGAAAAATACCGTCAAAAAACACAGTAAAATACACCGTCGCCATACGGCGACAGAATGGAGATTATCATGTCGGAAGCTGTGAACACGCCCGATTTGAATGCCATACTTGGCGGCTTGCTTTCCAATCCTGCCGCGCTGTCGAGCATGATGAATATTATCGGCGGTCTGCGCCAGCCGCCAGCCGCCGAGGAGCAGGCGCCGCCGCCCGAGGTGAAGGCAGATGAAGGTGATGCACCTGCCATCCCTGCGGGCTTGAATCTGAATGCACTTGCGCCCCTGCTCAACAATATAGGCAAGCCACCGCCCTCTCAAAAGCAAGAGGACTTCATCCCTGATCCACTCAAAAGGCGGCGCTGTCTTTTGGAGTCAATCCGCCCATACCTATCCCCGTCCCGTTGTGACACACTCAATCTTCTGCTTCGGATTTTGGATATTCTTTCGTTACTATCTCCAAAAAAGTGAGGGTTTACAATATGTATACAAAAAGACCGACAATGCAAGCACAGACACCCATTCGTTTGCCTGAGCATTATAGCGGTGTTGCCTTCGCTCCAAAGGAAGCACCAAAGGAGCCTGACACCGCGACAGAAGAAGCAAAAATGGATGAGGTCTGCACAGAAAAGACGGCAAGTGTGGAAGAAACGGAACAAAAGCCGGACACCGTTGAGGCAAGTGCCGTGCCTGTCAGTCGAAAAGTGCATGAAAGGCATTCACTTTTTGGTCTTTCGGGACATGAGGACCTGCTTTTGCTGATTCTCGCCATTCTTCTTTTAGATGAAGAGGGTGGCGATGACACGCTGGCATATATTCTGCTTGGACTACTCTTCTTATCTTAAAAGAGGGTAAACTGATTGGTTTCGGACAAGGAATCAAGGACGCCGTTTCGGCGCAGAATATCAATCACGCTTTTGGTAAGACCTGCCCGTTGCCGCAGCTCTTCAATGGAGAACAAGTCGCCCTTGTCTCTGACCTCGACAATTTTTTGTGCCGCGGTATCACCAAGTCCTGACAGAGAGTTGAAGGGAATGCGAATTTTGCCGTTTTCGGGCAGGAACGCCTTGTCATCGGATTTTTCAAGGTCGACGGGCAGGAACTGAATGCCGCGCGCCATTGCTTCCAGGACAAGAAGAAGGGTGGTTATCTGTTCTGCGTCCTTCTGGGTTGCATCCTCCTTTTTTGTCAGCTCGGTAATGGTTTTCTCGACAAACCGCTTGCCCTGCATGACGATTTCGGCATCAAAGCCGCCGGGGGCAACCGTCAGGAATGCCGCATAAAATTCCATTGGATAATGGATTTTATACCAGCCGAGACGAATTGCCGACATGACATAGGCGGCGGCGTGCGCCTTCGGGAACATATATTTGATTTTTTTACAGGATGTGATGTACCATTCAGGTACACCGTGCTTTAACATATCCTCTTCATATTCGGGCTTCAAGCCCTTGCCCTTACGGACATCCTCCATGATTTTGAAGGAGGTTGCGTTGTCAAGACCGTGGCGAATGAGATACAGCATGATGCCGTCTCGCGTTCCCACGACCTCCGAGATGTCGCAGGTGCCTGCACGAATGAGGTCCTGTGCGTTACCGAGCCACACATTCGTGCCGTGTGTCAAGCCTGAAATCTGCAAAAGGTCGGCAAAATTCTTTGGCTTTGCATCAAGCAAAACCTGCTGAATGAAGGATGTACCCATTTCGGGCAAGCCGTATGTCCCGAGCTGACAGCCGAGAATATCATCGGGAGCAATGCCGAGTGGCTTTGTCGAACGGAAAAGCTCATAGACCGCCTTATCGTTCATCTTGACATCCAGAACGCTCGTATTGGTATAGCGTTCAAGCATTTTGTACTTGGTCGGCATATCGTGTCCAAGCTCGTCCAGCTTCAATATCGTATCATGCAGATAGGAGAACTGGAAGTGCGTGGTGATGATATCGGAATTGGGATCGTCTGCCGGATGCTGAACGGGTGTGAAGTCATAGACATCGAATTTACGCGGAATAACAATGATACCGCCGGGATGCTGACCTGTTGTCCTTTTTGTGCCGACAAGATGGCTGACAAGCTGTGAAATCGAAGCAGGCGAAAGCGCGAGCTTGCGCTCCTCCAGATACTTTTTGACAAAGCCAAAGGCAGTTTTATCGGCGAGCGTACCGATTGTACCCGCACGGAAGACATTTCCCTCGCCAAAAAGCTCCTCGGTATATTTATGCACTCTTCCCTGCACATCACCCGAAAAGTTCAGGTCGATATCGGGTGACTTATCGCCCTTGAAGCCAAGGAAGGTTTCAAAGGGGATATCGTGACCGTCATTATACATGAGTGCCCCACATACAGGACAGTTTTTATCCTCAAGGTCAAAGCCCGATCCAACCGTGCCGTCGGTGAAAAATTCGTTATAACGGCATTTCGGACAGCGGTAATGCGGAGGCAGGGGGTTGACCTCCGAGATACCTGACATGGTTGCAACAAAGGACGAGCCGACAGAGCCTCGCGAGCCGACAAGATAACCGAGGCTCTCGCTGTATGCCACAAGCTTGACGGCAATCATGTAAAGCACCGCAAAGCCGTTGTCAATAATTGAATCAAGCTCGCGTACAAGTCTTTTTTCGACAAGCTCGGGCAAGGGATCGCCGTACCATTCCTTTGCACGCCGCCAGCAGCTCTCAACAAGCTCCTGCTCTGCGCCCTCCATTTCGGGTGTATAGGTGCCGTCGGGAATCGGCAGTATATCCTCGGCCGCATCGGCAATTTTGTTCGGGTTGTGAATGACGACCTCTCTTGCCGTCTTTTCACCGAGATAGGCAAATTCTTCAAGCATTTCCTCGGTCGTGCGCAGATAAAGTCCCGAATCCTTATCGGCGTCGGCAAACTTCTTGCTTGCCAGGAGAATCTTGCGGTAAATATCGTCCTCCTGATTCAGAAAATGCGCGTCGCAGGTCGCGACAACAGGCTTGTTCAGCTTGCGGCCGAGCGCGACAATGCGGCGGTTGAGTGTCCGAAGAGCCTCCTCGTCCGTCACCCTGCCTTCACCGATCAAGAAGCGGTTATTGCAAAGCGGCTGAATTTCAAGATAGTCGTAAAAGGAAGCAATTTCCTCAATGTCGGCTTCGGCGCGGTTGTCAAGTATGGCGGTAAAAAGCTCGCCCGCCTCGCACGCAGAGCCGATAATCAGTCCCTCCCGATGCTCTTCGAGCAGGGTTTTGGGAATACGGGGGAAGCGGCGGAAATACTGCAAATAGCTGGCAGATATCAGCTTGTAAAGATTTTTGAGTCCGACCTTGTTTTGTGCGATGATGACCATATGGTAGGGCTTCAGAAGAAGCGGATCGGTCTGTTCGCTCATATTGCGGATCATGTCGTCAAAGTCCTGTATGCCCTCCTCGCGAAGCTGTTTTTGCATACAGAAAAAGATATTTGCCAGCATTTCGGCATCGTCTGCCGCACGGTGATGGTCGAAATCGCCAAGTCCGTAATGCTCGGCAACAATATCAAGCTTGTGCTTTTTCAGTTTCGGATTCAGATAACGGGAGAGCGCGACGGTGTCGAGATAGGACGAGGTGAAGGGCAAGGAAAGCCTGTCGGCTGCCGCGCGGACAAAGCCGACATCGAAGACGGCATTATGGGCAATTAAGAGCTTATCACCGATATAGTCAAGAAATTCGGGCAATACCTTTTCAATCGTAGGGGCATCCGCCACCATTTCGTTTGTAATTGAGGTCAGCCTTGTGACTTCCTCGGGGATAGGCTTTTTGGGATGCACAAAGGTGCCGTAGCGCGAGACAACCTCGCCCTGCCGAATGGTGACGGCACCGATTTCGATAATCTCGCAGGTGGCGCTTGAAAGTCCTGTTGTTTCAAGGTCAAAGACCACCATTTCATCCCGAAAGGAAGGCCGTGCCGTGCCGTAGAAGGCACGCGCCATATCGTTGACAAAATACGCCTCCATACCGTAAAGCACCTTGAGGTCGCTTCCCTTTTCCTTGCGAAGCTTCTTTAATGCCAGCATGACCTCGGGAAAGCTCTGCACATTGCCGTGGTCGGTAACGGCAATTGCCTTGTGTCCCCAGCGTGCCGCCGTCTCAATGACCTCGGCGGGCGTAATCAGGGCATCCATTGCCGACATATTGGTATGCAGATGAAGCTCAACACGCTTTTCGTCTGACTTGTCCTCACGCAAAGCACGCTTGATCTGCATAATGGATTTGGGCGAGAAGACAAGCTCACCGTCATATTTATCGGCATAGACCGTACCGTGTACGGCAATCGACTTGCCTGCCTTCACTGATTTCAGCCAAGCGGATTCCTCTGCCGTCATATTCTTTTTAAGATAAATAGAGCCAACACCGTCTGTCACGCCGATGTTCGCGGTCAGATTCTGTCCGTTGTTGCGCTCCTTGACATTGACCTCAAAGACCTCGCCGAGTACGGTATAGGTGCCGCGCTGACGGATGGACGAAATGGGCGTTGGCTTTTTAATGGCAAAGACATCACCGAAGATTTCAGACATATCCTCGCAGATAAAGTGCATATGTCCAATGTCGTAGCGGTTCTCGGCAACCATCTGTGCCTCCGCCTCGCTCTCGCCTGAAATTGAGGCAACACGGGTAAAATCGTCGGGAATTTCCGCGGCAGATTGTGTTTTATGCATCGAGGAAGCCTGCTCCTCTATGCGCCGCGCATTCAAGCGTGCCTCCTCGCTGAAGCGGTGGAGAGCTTCGTCATGCATACGCTGTCTTTCTGCCATGTGCGCTTCGAGATTGGCAGAGGGACGAAGCGTGACGCGCCGCACAGCGCCGTAACGGGAATTGATAATACTGGATAAAATTTCAGATGTATGGCGGCTTTCCACAAGAGCCACGCCGTTTTCATCATAGAGAATTTCGGCTGTCACGCACGAGCCGTCATCATGATAGACGGCACCGTCGAAAAAGCCGCGTGTAATCGCGCCTGTCCGTATTGCCTCATCGGTAATCTCGGTCATGCGCCCGACATTGAAGCAAGCTTTGGGAAAGTGCGGAAAAATCCAGACCGAGCGCAGATTATAGCAAGCGCAAAGCTCGCTTTCCACGCGGTGCAAAAGCTCGGGTGCGACATGGCACTCGAATGTGATATGGATTTCCATGCGCTCGGGATTGGCAGGCGGTGCTGTCCGCACACGCAAATCGCGTCCCGTTGCCAGAATCTCTTTGCATTCGCCCGTCGGCTGATAACGGCTGAAAATTTCAGCAAAGGATTTTGTGAGTGCCATAGGCGTTCTCCCTTCAATCAGCCGAGCCTGCTCGGCTTTTATTTTTTGTATGCTTTGACCTCTTCAATCAGGCGTTCAACAACCTGCGAAGCGGGAATTTTGCCAATAATTTCTCCGTGGCGGAAGAATAGTGCCTCACCGACACCGCCTGCAATGCCGATGTCCGCCTCGCGTGCCTCGCCCGGCCCGTTGACCGCACAGCCCATAAACGCCACCTTGACGGGACAGGTCCAAAGTCCCTGCTTGTCCACCTCATCTTCAAAGCGCGCAAGAAGTGGAATCAAATCAATTTTTGTTCGTCCGCAGGTGGGGCAGGAAATGATTTCAAGGGTGGGCTTCCCCATATGAAGCGCTCCCAATATTTCCTGTGCCGCGCGGATTTCGCGCACAGGATCGGCAGTCAGGGAAACGCGGATAGTATCGCCGATTCCCTCTGCAAGAAGCGTACCGATGCCAATGGCACTTCTGATTCTGCCCCGTTCCTCTCCGCCTGCCTCAGTAACGCCGAGGTGGAGAGGACAGTCGGTTTTTTCGGCTAACAGGCGGTTTGCCTCTATCATATCCGAGACGCCCGATGCCTTGACCGAAATCACCGTATCGTAAAAATCAAATTTTTCAAGCAAAGCGACATAAAAAAGTGCGCTCTCGCAAAGTGCCTCCGCTGTCGGCGCGCCGTATTTGGCAAGAATATGCTTTTCAAGAGAACCGCTATTGACACCGATGCGAATGGGAACACCTGCCCCCCTGCACGCCGCTGTCACCTGCCGTACACGCTCATCACTGCCGATATTACCGGGGTTGATGCGGATTTTATCCGCACCTGCCGCCACGCTTTCAAGTGCGATGCGATAATCAAAATGAATATCTGCGACAAGCGGCAGCGTGACACCCTGCTCCTTCAGATAAGAGAAAATCGAAGCGGCATCTCGGTCGGGTACGGCAAGGCGCACAATGTCACAGCCTGCCCTTTCAAGAGCCTTCACCTGCAACAAGGTCTTTTCCTTATCGTGCGTATCGGTATTGGTCATGGATTGAATGCTGATGGGGGCATTACCGCCGACAGTCAAGCCACCGACTCTTACAGGGTGTGTTTGCCGCCGCGCGAAAAAATCCTTCTTCATGAATTGTCAGTCCTTTTTATAGAATTTGCACCACATCCTTGAATGCTATCAGTGCCATCAGACATAAAAGCACAAGCAAGCCGACGCTATTGATGGTGCGCTCATATTTTTCGGGAATCGGCTTACGGCGAATCATCTCAATCAGAATAAAGAGCAGACGGAAGCCGTCAAGCGCGGGGATGGGAAACAAATTGAAAATGCCCAGATTGATTGAAACCGCCGCGACAAGATAGAGAAAGGACAAAAGGCTGACGGCGGCAACACTGCTCATCGCGCCTGCCGCGCCGATTGGCCCCGATACAACTGCAAGGCTATATCTGCCTGTAATCAAATCAAAGAGCGAGGTGAACACCATGCGCCCGAGGTTATAGGCACTGAAAAAGGTGTGCTTCAAGACAACGCTCGGTGTTTTACTGAGCCGCCCGACCTTAAAAAACGGCTCGGCAAATGCCTGCCCCTCCTCCTCGTAGGTGGCAAAGCTGACATCGCTTATGGTCATGCGCTTGCCGTTTCTGATAATTTCAAGGTCAATCGGCTCAATACCCTGACGGGAAATTTCATAGAAAAGCTCGGCGGCGATATGCACCGAGGTGCCGTTTACCTTGACAATTTCATCGCCAAGCTGTAAGCGATTGTCAAGTGCAAGGTCAGAGGATTCATAGGCAGGTGAAAGCTCGGCAACCGTCGTGCCGCCCGCGGGTGTGGCAAGCACATAGACAAAAACAAGGATAAAACCGAGCAAGAGGTTCATGACGCCGCCTGCCGCCGTGATAATCAGCCGTTGCCACGGCTTCTTGCGCGGAAGGGCGTTCGGATCTTCGGATTCCTTGTCCTCACCTGCCATACTGACATAGCCGCCGATTGGAAACATCCGCAAGGAATAGAGGATGCCTGTTTTTTTGGATTCATACCAGACAAGCTTCGGCCCCATGCCAATTGCGAACTCAAAGATTTTCACCTTACAGGCGCGTGCGGCAATAAAATGCCCCAATTCATGAATAAAAATCATGACGCCAAAGGCAAAAACGGCAAGCAATACATAAAGAATCTGCATAATTACCTCATTATTTCTTGTAGGATAAAAGCAAAGAGTCTGCCATGCGGCGCGCCTCCTTGTCATAACTTAATATGTCATCAAGCGTATGTGCGCCCGATGCCGCGCCCAGTCGCTCGACCGTTTCCTGCACAACCTCGCCAATACCGAGGAAGGAAAGACGCTCGGCAAGGAAGGCAGCAACCGCTACTTCGTTTGCGGCATTCAAAACGGCAGGGACAGCTCCGCCCTCTTTTACCGCCTTGAAGGCAAGCGGCAGAAGCGGGAAATTATCGTTGTCGGGGGGCGCAAAATGAAGCGCGCCCAGATTGGTGAGATCAAGCGGTTTACAAACGCCCTCTGCCCTTTCGGGATAGCTTAACGCATACTGCACGCACATCCGCATATCAGGCAGGCTCATTTCGGCAACCACCGCACCATCAATATATTCCACTGCCGAATGAATTATACTTTCCTTATGAACCACCACCCGCACATCATCGGGCGAAACGCCAAAAAGATGCACCGCCTCAATGACCTCAAAGCCCTTATTCATCATATCGGCGGAATCCACCGTAATTTTCGCGCCCATTTTCCATGTGGGGTGTGCAAGCGTTTGCGCGCGTGTGACATTTTCAAGCTCGGCGCGTGTCCGCCCGAAAAACGGGCCACCCGATGCCGTCAGCCAGAGTCGCCTGACCTCGCGTGCGCGACCTGCAAGCAGGCTTTGAAAAATTGCCGAATGCTCACTGTCAACAGGAATGATTTCGGCATTTTTCTCCTTTGCGCGCGCCATGACAAGCTCGCCTGCCACAACAAGCGATTCCTTGTTTGAAAGTGCAAGTCTTTTGCCCGAATCAATCGTTGCAAGAGACGGCAGAAGTCCTGCCTCGCCAAGCACGGCATTCACGACTGTCTCGGCACGGCTCTGTGCAATTGCCTCGCAAATTGCCGAAGCGCCGCCAAGCACCTGTATATCGGTATCGGCAAGAGCGAGTCGAAGAGCGTTTGCCGCCCCCTCGTCTGCCATGACGCAGAACGCGGGCTGAAATTCGCGTGCAAGGGCTTCCATTGCCGCGTAATCGCGGTTGGCTGTCAATAAGTCAACGGCAATCCCCGCGTTCCTTGCGACATCAAGTGCTTGTCTGCCAACAGAGCCTGTTGCACCGAGAACGGCAACCTTCGTTGGCATTCCGCATTTTTTTCTATCCTCTGTCATGCTCTATCACCCAATATCAAAACCAAATGATGTGTCCGCCGAGAATGGCAATCTCGCCGCCAAGCAGGGTGGCGAACAAGAGAAGAAGCGGTGCAACAGCAATCACCGAATCAAAGCGGTCAAGCACGCCGCCATGTCCCGGGAAAAGCCTGCCGTAATCCTTCAAGTCATATTCGCGCTTCAAAAGCGAGGCGGTGAGGTCTCCGATTTGCGATGCAACCGAAAGAAGCGCACCTGCAAGTGCAAGCCAGATTGCATTTGCTTCGGGTATCAATTCTTGCGATGCAAGAATGATGCCGAAAAGACTTGCCACCAACGCCGAGAAGACAATACCGCCAATACTTCCCTCTACGGTCTTTTTGGGGCTGACAGCAGGACAAAGCTTATGCCTGCCGAGAAGTCTGCCTGTAAAATAAGCAAAGGTATCGGATATCCAAGAGCCGATAAAGACGAAAATGGCGAGATACAGTCCGCCCATGCGCCGCAGAAGTGCAAGCGAAAGAAAGCCGACGGTGACATAAACCGTCATGAAGCAGAAGGCGAGCACGGTACTGAACCGCAGTGCGCCACCTGTCAGAATGCTGTAAACAAAGCAGATAAACGCAAAAAGAATCACCGCACAAAGCAGGATTTTCAGATAAGACGAGGGGGTGATTGCCGCCTTATCGGACAAAAGGAGAAATGCTTTTTTGTCTGTCAGATGTGTGGCAAGCGGCAAAACAGCCGAGAAGATATAAGCGGGTACAACCAGCCCCATCCTCCGACGGATACCGAAAAGTCCTGCCAATTCATGTATGCCGACAAGCGAAAGCAGGGCACACAAAAGAGGAAACACAAATGTTCCCGATGCAACGAAGGCAAGGACAAGAACGGCTGTCAGCACAGCGCCTGTGATGATTCTTTGTTTCATATCAATCAAACCTCGTAAAAATTAAGTCATGCCGAAAAACTGCAAAAGCCTGCCGTACGAAGCAGGCTTTCAGGGTACGGCTTACAGACCGCCGAAACGGCGGTGCCGAGTGAGGAAATCACGCACAATGTCGTCAATCTCCTCATTGCTCAAATTGGGCCACAGGGTTTTCGTAAAGCAAAATTCCGCATAGGCAGACTGCCATAAAAGAAAATTGGACACACGAATATCACCGCCCGTCCGTACAATGAGGTCGGGATCGGGTGATTCCCTTGTATAGAGGTGTGCAGAAAGCTCGTCCTCCGTGATTGCGGTTTTGCCCTCTCGAATCAGCTCATTGCAGGCGTTCACGATTTCAGCGCGCCCGCCGTAGTTCAGGGCAATATTCAGGACAAGCGAATTACCCGAGGATCGCTCTTCAAGCTGCTCTGCCTTCAAGCGCAGGGATTCGGGAAGCCTTGTCTTATCACCGAGGAAGATATAACGGACATTTTCTGTGCCGAGCAGGGTGAACGCCTCATCAAGATAGCGTTCAAGTATCTGCATAATGGCATCGACCTCTTCCTTTGGACGCGACCAGTTCTCTGTTGAAAAGGCATAGACCGTCACGGTCTGAATGCCAATATCACCGCAATGGCGCACCACGCGTCTCATGCGCTCCGCGCCCTGCTGATGTCCGAAGGTGCGGGGCATTCCGCGCATCTTCGCATAGCGGCCGTTGCCATCCATAATGAAGGCAATATGCCGCAGACGCCCCTCGCAAGAGGGCAGTTCCTTTTTCTTTTGACGAAAGAAAAGCATCTCTGTTAAATTTCCATGATTTCCTTGGATTTGACTTCGGTCATGCGCTCAACCTCTTTGATGTTCTTATCGGTCAAGTCCTGCACTTCCTTATCACTGATTTTTGCCTCATCCTCGGTCATCTCGGATGCCTTCTTCATCGCCTTGACCTTATCGTTTGCTTCTCTGCGGATATTACGCAGTGCAACCTTTGCTTCCTCGCCCATCTTGGAGATGCTCTTGGAAAGCTCGCGGCGGCGCTCCTCAGTCAGCTGGGGGAAGGTCAGACGGAGCACACGGCCGTCATTTTGGGGCGTGATGCCGAGGTCAGATGCGAGAATTGCCTTCTCCATGCCCTTCAGGGTGCTGGCATCCCATGGCTGAATGGTCAGGGTGCGCGCGTCGGTCACCTTCACCTCTGCCATCTGATTGATGGGAGTTTGCGTGCCGTAATAGTCCATTGTGACCTTGGAAAGCACATCGGGTGTAGCGCGGCCCGCACGGACAGTCATAAGGTTCTGGGCGTAAGCATCCAGACTCTTTTTCATTTTTGCCTGATATTCGGTCAAATCCAATTTCATGATGATAGTCTCCTTATATAAATACTAATTATTCAGTCACGGTTGTACCTGTGCAATCGCCTGTGACAGCGCGGTAAATGTACTCTGCATCGGTCAGTCCAAAGACAAAGATAGGCATATGGACATCCATGCAGAAGGCGGTTGCGGTTGAATCAATCGCCTTCAAGCCACCCGAGAGAATATCGCGGTAGCTGATGCTGTCAAGACGGACAGCCGAATCATCCTTTGCAGGATCGGCGGTATAAATACCGTCAATATTCTTCGCCATCAGCATGACATCTGCGCCGATTTCTGCTGCGCGGACGGCGGCGGCGGTATCGGTGGAAAAGAAGGGCGTTCCGAGTCCGCAGGCGAAAATGACAACCTTACCCCTTTCCAGATGATGCACAGCGCGGTCGCGGGTATACACCTCACCGACATTTTTCATTTCAAAGGCGGTCATGACGCGCGCATCAATCCCTTCGCGAATAAAGACATCCTGAAGTGCAAGCGAATTGATAGCGGTGGCGAGCATACCCATATAGTCGGCACGCACCGAGTCCATCTCCTTGCCCTGTCTGCCGCGCCAGATGTTACCTGCGCCGACAATGACACCGATTTCCACACCGAGTGCCAGGCACTTTTTGAGAACAGCCGCAATGCTATGCACAAAGTCCTCATTGATAATGCCCTTATCACCAGCCGACAATGCCTCGCCCGACAGCTTCAAAAGGATGCGATGATACCGAGGGATGATTTTTTCGTTCTGTTCCATCGAAAGAGTCCTCCAAAGATATACTTCTATTATAATAACATTATTGTACTAAATTTTTCTTCATTTGTAAACACCAAATTTGTGAATATTTTTGAAAACTTATGCTTTTTATCGTTTTTTTGTCAAATTGAAAGAGGATGGCCCGCTTTTTTGCGAGTCATCCTCTTTTTGTGCATCGTTATCAGACACCGATTGCCTCTTCGTCCGGAATTTTTTTGCGCCTTGCGTGCCACTCCCTTCGCTCCTCATCGGATAAAGGCAGACACAGATCGTCAAGTCGGCACTGAAGAGCATCACAAATTCTTGCCTCACAAAAGGACGAGAGCTGCACTTGACTTTCAAGACAATACATCTCAAGCTCGGAGAGCCTTGCCTTGCGGATGAATTCTCTCCTGCTCATATGTCTTTTATGCAGATAATATTTAAGCACCTCGGGAATGATGATACACATAGTAACTCCGTTAAAATTCAGTGGTTAATCAGTGGCAGGAATTGTCCTTCTTGCTGCCGCAGCCGCAGTTGTGACTTTCCTGTGCGTGTGCAGAGAGAGAGGGGGGTGAAAACTCCTGTGTGGGAAATGCCATAGAGCGAAACAGACTGCAAGGGTCCTCATCGCAAGCTTCGGTGCATTGCTTATCGGGTACTGCATAATCGCTTGCGGTGATGAGGTACTGTGCAGGACGCTCAATACGGATAACCGAGAAGATACCGAGCGATACATAAAGACGGTTGTACTGGTCGTCATCAATGAAATCGCCCATAAAGCAATGCCGCACTTCCTCGGGGATTGATTCACAACTGCAGCAGCAATAGCAGCAATTACAGCCATGCGACGGCTCAACAACCCTCGCACACAGAATAATGGGGTTGGCGATTTCGGCTACGCCAATCGGGAGATTGGTTTCGCTTTCGCAGCCACAGACGGGCGTGCAGAAATCCGCACCCGGCATACTGCGGAAGATTTGAACGCTTCCCTCGCTGCCGTACAGAATGACGCGCTTTTCAATGACGGCAAGTCCGTCAAATTCCTGTGCGCGTCCTACGGAAACGCAAGCCTCAAAGGTAATTTTCACATAAGAGCGGATAGTAATCTGATAAAATCCGCGATTGAACTGCACGGGGTCAACCCCGACAAAAGTCCAAAGGATTGTCGCGCATTTAGCGCGTACATTACAGGTGTGCTCAATAACCTCCTGTCCGAGCGAGGTGAGATAGACACGGACATCCTCATAGCAATCTCTGTCACGGCAGGAGTCTAACACACGGTAGGTATCAATACAAATAGTTTCTCGGCCGGCTCCCGTAGAAGAGCCTGCTCCAAAGCAGGAGCACTTGTTGTCAGACATTCAATGGTTCCTCCAAAAAATGATATCGAGGCAGAAATCCGCCTCGATATCATTCTATGCAACAGAATAGAATCTGTCAAACCAAAGTCTGAAAATCAGCCGATATATGCACTGAGAGACTTCGGCATTGTCTCGGGAGCCGCAGAAACCGTCATCACGCAATCGAAATGATAATCCTCGGCGAGCTTTTTGATTTCCTCAACAAAGCGTGCAAATGCGTCCACATCGTTCGCACAGATTTTGAGTGCAGAGTCAATATAGATATTGGTGATATCGTGGTCGCTTGCGGCAATACCTGCCACAAAGCCGTAAAGAGCCTGTGCATCCTCTATCGAAAACGCCTTTGTATCAATCAAGCGTGCCTTATAAGTAATATCAAAATTCAGTTTATTACCCTGCTCAATGCAGATGACCGAGCCCTTGCTCTGCTCGGATGCGGTATTCACCATGTCAATCAAAGTTTTGGTCTTACCCGTTCCAACAACACCGACAATCAGCTTTACCATGAATCGTACCTCCTGAAATAAAAAATAGATTTGGTGTATCCTTGTCTATATGATACACCAAATCCATCAAAAAATCAAGAGGTTTTTGCTATTTTTTACGAACTATTCCAATTTTTTTTGCAAGTTCTGCACTTTATTGCATTCTTGCGCGAAGTTCTTCCCCTGCCTGCTCATAGCCGGGCTTGCCGAGCAGGGCAAACATATTCTTTTTATACGCCTCAACGCCCGGTTGGTCAAAGGGATTCACGCCCAAAAGGTAGCCCGAAAGCGCACAGGCAAGCTCAAAGAAATAAACGAGATAGCCAAAGGACGCGGCACTTCTGTCCGCAAGCTCAATCACAAGATTCGGGACACATCCGTCTGTGTGTGCAAAGAGCGTGCCGAGCATGGCGGTCTTGTTGACCTCATTCAAGCTCATGCCCGAAATAAAGTTGAGTCCGTCGACATTCGCCTCATCATGAGGAATGACAAACTCTGCGCCCGTATCACGAATGTCAAGCACAGTCTCAAAAATGTGGCGGCCGCCATCCTGAATATACTGACCGAGCGAATGCAGGTCGGTAGAAAAGATGACAGAGGCAGGAAAAAGCCCCTTGCCGTCCTTGCCCTCACTCTCGCCGTAAAGCTGCTTCCACCACTCATTCAGCATGAGCTGATGATTTTCGTAGCCGACAAGAATCTCGGTTGTCTTGCCCTTGCGGTAAAAGGCGTTGCGGTATGCCACATAGCGCAGTACGGCATTGTGGTCAAGGTCGTCATTTGAATAGTCGGCGCGCGCCGCTGCGGCACCCTCCATCATGGCGGAAATATCAATACCTGCGCAGGCAATCGGCAGAAGTCCGACAGCCGTCAGGACAGAGAATCTGCCCCCGACATCGTCAGGCACGACAAAGGTTTCAAAGCCGCTTTCGTCAGAAAAGTGCTTTAATGTTCCGCGCGCGCGGTCGGTTGTCACAAAAATGCGCTCGCGTGCGCCGTCTGTGCCGTATTTCTTGACAAGCAGTTCTCTGAACACGCGGAAGGCAATCGCAGGCTCGGTGGTCGTGCCCGACTTGCTGATGACATTGATGCAGATGTCGCGTCCCTCACAGATGGATAGAAGCTCTGAAAGCGCGGCGGCACTGATATTGTTCCCTGCGAAATAGATATCGGGGGTGTCCTTCTTCAGCTGGTTATAAAGAGGCGAACGCACGAACTCAATTGCGGCGCGTGCGCCGAGATAGGAGCCGCCGATACCAATGACAACTAAAACATCACAGCTTTTCTTAATGCGCTCGGACGCCTTCAAAATGCGGTCAAATTCCTCTTTATCATAATTGACGGGAAGGTCAACCCAACCGAGAAAATCCTTGCCTGCACCGTCTTTATTCTTCAATGTAGCCACAGCCGCCTTGATGGCAGGCTTCAGATTCTCAATTTCATGGGGTGCTGCAAAGGGTGATGCGAAGCGCTCATTCAGCTTAATTGTCATATGCGTATCCTCCGTATATTCCTATTCTTTATTATCCGTTCACTATTATATATTCTATTCTCCAAAAATGCAAGGCTTTTTTCAAAATTTCGACAAATTTTCATCTTGCTGTAAGCCTGCCTTTCATCAAGCGAGGAAAAAGCTTTTCAGCATTCGCAGGAAAAATGTTCCGAATGATATTTTATCAACCGATTCATCCGCCACAATCTGCGCTGCACCAACCTTTTCATCGCCGATATAATAGCCGACCTCACCGACAACCTCGCCCTTGAGAACGGGTGCCTTTAATTTGTCTTTGACAACAATTTCCTTCCGCACATTTTTCGCCTGTGCCTTATCGACAAGCAGGTTCAGCTTCTGATAGGAAATGTCGCATTTGTCTTTTACGCCCGACAGAACAGGCAACTGTCCGACCGCCCCGCCCTCGTCGGTGTAAGAGGCATAGTTGGCAAAGCCGTAATCCAACAGCTTCTTGGCTTCCTCGTTGCGAATGTCGCGGGTAGGCGATGCCATAATGACGGCAACAAGGTGCAAGCCGTCGCGCTCGGCACTTGCGCTGATGCAGAACTTGGCTTTGGATGTTGAGCCTGTTTTCAGCCCTGTCGCGCCGGGATAGAAGCGCACCAGGCGGTTGGTGTTGGTTAAGCCGAATGCGCCGTCTCTGATGCTATCCATCCATGTTGTCGTAAAGCGAAGAATTTGTTCGTGCTTCAAAAGCTCGCAGGACATGATGGCAATATCTCTCGCGCTTGTCACATGGTTCGTCGTTGTATCGTCAAGCCCGTTTGTATTTTCAAAATGCGTGTTCCGCATTCCAAGCTCCTCGGCGCGCTCGTTCATGCGCTTGACAAATGCTTCCTCACTGCCCGAGATATGCTCGGCGAGGGCGAGTGCCGCATCGTTTGCGCTGGCAATCACCACGCTTTTCACAAGGTCCTCCACGCTCATCTGCTCGCCGACCTTGAGATAAATCTGCGAGCCACCCATTGAGGTCGCCTTCTCACTTGCCGTCACAATATCCTCAAAGCGAATTTTGCCCTCGTCAATGGCTTCCATCACCAAAAGAAGCGTCATGACCTTCGTGACAGAGGCAGGCGGCAGCGCTTGGTCGGGATTCTGCGCAAACAGAATCGTTCCCGTCTTGACATCCATTAAAACCGCCGAGGCGGCATCTACCGTAAAGGGCGTCAAATCGACACCGCCCTCCCCTTCCGACTCAACTGCCGTCAAGGACAGGGGAAGCGACAGAAGAAGCACCGCCGTAAGAAGAACCGATAAACATCTTTTGAATAACGCTTTCATTTCATTACCTCCCAATTTCCAAAGGCGTTTCGTAGCCTCACGCGAGGGCATGACCGCCTTTCTGCAATTTCTATTTTCATGTTTATGAAAAAGAGCGCGGAAGTATGAAAAATATTTGAAAAAAAGGAAAGAAAGATTGACTTACGGGGACGAGGGGAGTATAATTGAAATAAATGGCTATCACATGATAAGGAAGGAAAGACAATGAACGCAAAAAAGCCTTTATCCGTCTTGCTCATCCTTACCCTGCTCTGCCTCGTTTTTTCCGCCTGCAAAGGCGGCAAAACCGATGAAAGCAGTATGCAAGGTGAAGATGTCCGAGAAGCAAGCAAGGGACTTGCCTTTTCGCTTAGTGGCGATGAAACATATTATACTCTTTCGGGCATCGGCGACTGTCAGGATACATATATCATCATCCCCAAAACTCATAATGGCTTGCCTGTGCGTAGCATCGGTGGCAGTGCATTCGCTGGTTGCAGGACTCTCACGAGCATCACGATTCCCGATAGCGTGACAAGCATCGGCGACTGGGCGTTCTATAATTGCAGCAGTCTAGGGGGCATCACGATTCCCGATAGCGTGACAAGCATCGGCGGCGGTGCGTTCAATGATTGTAGCAGTCTCACGAGCATAACAGTTT
>JAZRPF010000026.1:0-40417 GCA_045649045.1 Eubacteriales bacterium | reverse complement strand
CTATAAGCCTCACTTTTTTTCTCTTTTCTCCTTTCGTTGTTTTTTTTGAAAAATGCGAATGTTTCAAAGCGCGATTAAATGACAATCATTAAGCACCACCCCTTAAAATCTTCTTTCGCATTTTATTTTACAATTAAAAGACGGCAGAAGTTTTCATTTTGCTATTGACAAATAGAGAGAAGCATAGTATAATAAGATAAAGAACCAAAAGAAAATGATAGAGGCGCACTTGATCAAGAGTATCACAATGCCGACGGTCATCGCAGGATTATGGCGTGTGAGAAAGGGGTGAGTGCCGAAGACGGTCATGCGAAGGCTTGTCTGGTTTCACGGATAATATCCGTGTGACTGTCGCAATTTTTTGCGGAGGGCTATCTTTTGAAGGGCGTTTTTTACCTTTCATCAAAGGATGGTCGATTTTCTTCGGAAATCGGCTTTTTTGTTTTCGGCGGTGACACTTCCCGCCGTACATAGAAAGCACAAAATTTTCACATCGCTTTTCAGCAAAAGGAAAGCAAAGGAAAGGATACAGATGAGATGAAAACAACAACAATTTTTGAGGGTGCGGCAACTGCGCTTGTCACTCCTCTGACACCCGACGGCATTGATTACAAGGCTTTTGGCAGACTCATTGATTTCCAGATTGATAACGGCATTGATGCCCTTGTCGTTTGCGGTACAACAGGCGAGGCCTCGACCTTGACAGACGACGAGCATCGCGATGCCATTAAATTCGCAGTTGAGCATACGGCAGGCAGAGTGCCTGTCATTGCAGGAACAGGCTCCAATGACACCGCCTACGCACTTGACCTGACGCGTCAGGCGTGCAAGGACGGCGCGGATGCCGTGCTTGTTGTGACACCCTACTATAATAAGGCAACGCAAAAGGGACTTATCAGTATGTTCACGCAAATTGCCGATGCGTCAAGCAAGCCTGTGATTCTTTATAATGTTCCTTCAAGAACAGGCATGAATATCGAGCCGCAGACCTATCTTGCACTTGCCGACCACCCCCGCATTGCCGCCATCAAGGAGGCAAACGGCAATCTCGCCAAAATCATGGAAACAGCGGCGCTTGTCGGTGATAAGCTTGACATCTATTCGGGCAATGATGACCAGATAGTGCCGATTCTCTCGGTTGGCGGTAAGGGTGTCATTTCGGTTCTCTCGAATCTTCTGCCACGCGAAACCTCCGAGCTTTGCCACGCCTATTTGCGCGGCGACCGCGAAAAGAGCTGCCGTATGCAGTTTGCCTATCTGCCTCTCATTAACGCCCTCTTTTCCGAGGTGAACCCCATTCCCGTCAAGGCGGCAATGGCGGCTATGGGTTACTGTGAGGACTATCTGCGCCTGCCCCTGACACCGATGGAAGAGGCAAACCGCAAGGTTTTATTCGACTGTATGCGCAGAGAAAATCTGATTTGAAGTTGATTTGAAAGGAATCTCCCATGAATATATTAGTGAATGGCGCGTCGGGGCATATGGGACAGGAGCTTCTTGCTCTTTTGTCAGCACCCGATGCCGAGGATACGCTCGTCGCCTGTGTCGATTTGAGGACAGAGGGCTTGCCCGCACCTGCTTATGAAAATCTTGCCGATGTGCGCGAGAAGGCCGATGTCATCATTGACTTTTCTCATCATGCCGCCACAGGCACTCTTCTTGCCTATGCGCTTCGCCACGGCACTCCCGTTGTCATTGCAACAACAGGTCAGACCGAGGATGAGATTGCCGCCATTAAGGAAGCGTCTAAAAAAATCCCCGTCTTTTTCTCTGCCAATATGTCGCTCGGTGTGGCTCTTCTTGCCGCACTTGTGCGCCTGACCGTCAAGACCTTTCCCGATGCCGATGTCGAAATCGTCGAAACGCATCATCATCGGAAAATTGATGTTCCGAGCGGTACGGCACTCATGCTCGCAAAGAGCGTGCAGTCGGTGCGCGAGGACGCCGAATTTGTCATTGGCCGCCATGAAAACGGTAAAAGACAGAAAAACGAGGTTGGCATTCACTCGCTCCGCCTTGGCAATGTTGTCGGTGTGCATGAGGTTCATGTCTCAACAGGCAATGAAACCATTGTGCTTCGTCATGAGGCACATAGCCGCTCACTTTTTGCCGACGGTGCCTTGGTTGCCGCACGCTTCCTCAAAAAATGTCCGTCAGGTCTTTATACTCTGGCAAGCCTTTTCCGTGACGGTGTATAATGTTGAAAGGGACACGCTCTATGAATCATACAGCTTTTACACCGAGCCTGATTGCCGATAATCTTGATGTCAGCTCGGCAGGGCACCTGACCTTTGCAGGTGTCGATACCGCACTTCTTGCCGAAAAATACGGTACACCGCTTTACCTTCTGGACGAGGGGCGTATTCGCACCCGTTGCCGCGCGTATATATCGGCAATGAAGCGCTTTTTCGGCGGTGCATCTATGCCGCTTTATGCAGGTAAGGCACTCTGCATTACCCATATCTATCGCATCATGCGCGAGGAGGGAATGGGAATTGATGTGGTGTCATCGGGTGAGATTTACACCGCAAGCCATGCAGGCTTCCCGATGGAAAGAGCCTATTTCCACGGCAATAATAAAACCGATGCCGATATTGCCTTTGCCATTGAAGAGGGCGTTGGCACCTTCGTTTGCGATAGCGTTGATGAGCTTGCCGCCATCGACCGTATTGCCGCAGAAAAAAACATCCGCCAGAACATTTTGCTTCGTCTGACACCCGGTATTGACCCGCATACCCACAAGGCAATTGCCACAGGCAAGGTCGATTCCAAATTCGGCGCCGCTATTGAAACGGGGCAGGCAGAGGAGCTTGTCCTTGCCGCACTCTCCTTACCGCATATTGAGCTTTGCGGCTATCATTGCCACATCGGCTCGCAGATTTTTGAAACCAAGCCCTTTATTGATGCCGCACGCATCATGCTTTCGTTTTGCGCGCATATCCGCCATACACATGGCTATACCGCCAAAATTCTCAATTTGGGCGGGGGTATGGGTGTTCCGTATCTTGCAGAGCATCCCGCCATCAGCTATGAGGATAATATCCGAGTCATTGCCGAGGAGATGAAGGCGACCGCCGCCCATCTTGGCATCGCTCTGCCGACAATTCTGATGGAGCCAGGCAGAAGTATTGTGGCAGATGCGGGCATGACGCTTTATACTGTCGGCAGTGTCAAGCAAATTACGGGCTTTAAGAATTACGCATCGGTTGACGGGGGTATGCCCGACAATCCGCGTTTCGCACTCTATGAATCGCCTTATACCATACTTTCTGCCAAGCGCATGAACGAGCCGTCCGACTTCGTTTGCACTGTCGCCGGCAGATGCTGTGAGAGCGGCGACATCATTCAAGAGGATATTGCACTTCCGAAGCCCAAGCGCGGCGACCTGCTTGCCGTCCTGACAACCGGCGCGTATAACTATTCAATGGCATCAAACTACAATCGCATTCCCCGTCCCCCGATGGTTGCTCTTTCCGAGGGCGCAGAACGCTTGATTCTCCGCCGCGAAAGCTTTGAGGACCTGACAAGGAACGACCTGTAAAAGAAGCCAAGGATTGTTATAATCCTTGGCTTCTTTTATATGAAATAGCGGGAAATAAAGTCATCGACCGTTTCAAAATAAAGAGTCGGGTTTTCCTCTGCCGACACCGCGTGCTTCGCATTCGGGACAACGAGAAGTCTTTTCTCGCACCGCGCGGCATCATAAAGACGGTAGACCATTTCGGTCGGGACAAAATCATCGTCACCGCCGTGAATCAGGAGGAGAGGAATTTTGGCGCGCGTGAGCGCTTTTTCCGCATCTGCATGACGAAAGCTGTAGCCTGCACAAATTTTCGTTATGAGGTTTGCTGTATAGAGAAAAGGGAAGCGCGGCAGATGATATTGCCGAACAAGCCGAAGCGAAAGCTCCTCCCACGCCGATGTATAGCCGCAATCCTCAATGGCACAGCGGACATTTTGAGGCAGCGGCTCACCCAGCGTCAGCATGACGGTCGCACCGCCCATTGAAACGCCGAACAAGAGAATTTCCGCATGAGCATCGCGCTCTGTAAGCAGAGTGCAGTAATCAGCAATGTCAAGCCGTTCATGATAGCCCATGCCGATATAATGTCCCTCACTCTCGCCGTGTCCGCGTGCGGCAGGCAGGAGAATGGAGAAGCCGCGCTTATAAAAATGCTCGGCATAGAGTGCCATGTTTTCTGCTCTGCCCTTATAGCCGTGACAGAGAATCGCATAGCGGTGCGAGCCATGGCAGGGAAAGAAATCGCACGAAAGCCTGATGCCGTCCCGTGCGGTCAGCACAATCACCTCTTTTTCATGCTGCGTATAAAAGGGCGGAAGCTCATCACTTGCTTTGCGCTTTCTTTTTTTGGCGTGCAGGGCGGTTCGGTATAAAATGATTCCGCCACCCAGTGCGATGAGGAGAAGAAAGAGCAAAACGGCAAGCAGGATGAAAATAATCATGAGAGCTTACCCGCCTCAAAAAGCTCTGTCAGTTCAGAGAGAGCACCGTCAAAGACAGCAAGCGCATTTTTAACGGTATCGGGGAGTGTGAGGTCAACGCCTGCCATTTTCAGCTCATTTAGGGGATAATCCGAGCCGCCTGTCGTGAGAAAATGGCGATAGGCGGTGGCGTCACCGCTTTTCAGAATCGAGTCGGCAATGGCGACGGCAGAGGAGAAGCCCGTCGCGTACTGATAGACATAAAAGGAATGATAAAAATGCGGAATCCGCGCCCATTCGATTGCTTGCAGATCGTCTATGACCGCCCCCTCGTAATAAAGCTCGTTCAGCGAGCGATAGAGGTCGGAGAGGCTCTTTGCGGTGAGTGGCTTGCCCGCGGCGTACATCTCGTGCGCCTTGGCTTCAAATTCGGCAAAGAGCGTCTGGCGAAAGACGGTGGTGCGGAAGCCTTCAAGAAAATGGTTCAGAATATACGCGCGTCGGCGTGTATCGGTTTCGGTGTTCAAAAGGTAGCGTGTGAGCAACACCTCGTTCACGGTTGAGGCAACCTCCGCCACCATAATGCGATAATCGTGATTGACATAGTCCTGTGCCTCGTTTGAAAAGTGCGAGTGCATGGCGTGTCCAAGCTCGTGCGCGACGGTGTAGAGGTCGTCAAGCGTATTTTTGTAATTGAGAAGGACATAGGGATGCACGCCGTAAATGCCGCAGCTGAATGCACCCGTTGCCTTTCCCTTGTTTTCGTAGACATCCATCCACGATTCATCATATGCGCGGTCGAGTAAGGCAAGATAGTCCTCGCCGAGCGGCGCAAGTGCCTTCTTCAGAATGGTGCGCGTTTCCTCAAAGGGAATCTCATAATCGACACTCTTGACCATGGGGCAATAGAGGTCATACATATGCAGCTCGTCAAGAGAGAGCACCTGACGGCGCAGGTCAAGATAACGCTTCATGATGGGCAAGCCCTCGTGAATGGCAGAAATCAGGCTGTCATAAACCGAGAGGGGAATATTGCCGCTGTCAAGCCCTCTTTGACGCGCCGATTCATAGCCGCGCACATCGGCATAGAAGCAGTTGAATTTGACAGCCCCCGCATAGAGTGCGGCGAAGGTGTTGCGGTAGCGATTGAATTCGCCGAAATATTTTTGAAATGACTCCTCGCGCACGCGGCGGCAAGGGCTTTCACGCAGGAGAGAAAAGACGGCATGGGTGATTTCCACATCCTCGCCCTTTTCATTTTGCATACAGGGAAAGGTCATATCCACGCTTTCAAGCATGGTGAAGGCATTGTTTGGCGTGGTTCTGGCATCCGAAAGCTTGGACAAAAGTGTTTCGCTTGCCGTATCGAGAATATGCGACTTTGAACGGAGAATATCATGAAGCGTAAAGCGATAGGTTGATAAACCCGCATCTTCAAGAAAGGCGCGAAGCTTTTGCTCGTCACAGGCAAGAATTGTCGGCTCAAGCGAGGCAACCGCCGCCTGAAATGCGACATAGAGGCTTTGAGCGCGCCCTTCCATCTCCTGACAGTCGGGGTTCCCGCCATCCGCTTCCTTATGGAGATTAGCATAAATATAGACGCGTTCAAGCCGCTCTGATAGGCGGTAAACGGCATCGAGGGCGGTTTTGAATGCGGCGACTGACTCATGCATGGCACAAATCAGGTCGGGCAGGGCAGGTATATCTCTTTCACACGCCGAAAACGCGCGCTCCCACGCCTCACGGCTCTTAAAAATAGCGCGAAAATCCCATTGATAAGCGGGATCCATCTCTTTTCGTTCCTTTAATTGCATGGAGTTTTTCCTTTCAACTGATTATGAGTTCATTTTAGCATAAGAAAAAAGAAAAGTCAAGGAGAGAGAGGGGTGCAGTCTATGTGCAGACAGTCAATTTCACTATCATGATAGTAAGAGATTGCTTCAAAATATGCAAAAAGAAAGAAATTGCCATCTTTTTCAAAAAAACTTTGACTATCAGGCGAATTTGTGCTATAATAAAATAAGTAGCTTGAATCAAGCCGCACTTTTTTGAAAAATGAGTGCGGAGAAAGGAAATTTCATGCGGATTTTGGGAATTGATCCTGGACTTGCCATTGTTGGCTGGGGTGTGCTTGAAAGCGAGGGCGGTATTTTCAGACCGATTGCCTACGGTGCTATCAGGACACCTGCACATACCGATATCGGCTTGCGCTTGCAAATGATCGATGCGGATATGAAAACCATCATTGAGAAGTACAAGCCGCAGGAAATGGCGGTGGAGGAGCTTTACTTCACCAATAACATCACGACAGGTATTGCCGTTGCAGAGGCGCGTGGCGTGATACTTCTTTCGGCATCAAAGCACGGCATTCCTACATTTGCATATACACCGATGCAGATCAAGCAGGCGGTGGTCGGCTACGGTAAGGCGGAGAAGAGGCAGGTGATTGCGATGGTGACAAGCCTGCTTTCCCTGAAGGAGCCTCCCAAGCCCGACGACACGGCAGATGCGGTGGCAATTGCACTTTGCCACGCACAGAGCCGCGCTTCAAGCATGGCAGAGCTTTATAGTCGCTCTGCAACGAGAAAATAATGCCCTTTGACGAAAGGATAGATTTCGATGTGGACAGCACAGAACTGGAAGGACTATGAATTACTCGACGCATCAGACGGCGAACGGCTTGAGCGTTGGGGAAAATATATTCTCATTCGCCCTGACCCGCAGGTCATCTGGCAGGGACAGAAAACCCACCCTATGTGGAAATCGGCCGATGCGACCTATCGCCGTTCAAGGAGCGGCGGCGGCGCATGGCTTGAAGACAAGCTGCCTGAATCGTGGGAAATCGGCTTCATGTCGCTTCGCTTCAATATTCACCCAACAGGCTTTAAGCATACGGGACTTTTTCCCGAGCAGGCGGCGAACTGGGAGTGGTTTTCCTCTCTGATACATCGGGCAAACCGCCCGATAAGCGTACTCAATTTGTTTGCTTATACAGGCGGCGCAACGGTGGCGGCGGCAGCGGCAGGCGCATCGGTCTGCCATGTGGATGCCGCAAAGGGCATGGTGGCGGCGGCAAAGGAAAACGCCCGCCTTTCCTCACTTGAGGATGCCAGCATCCGTTACATCGTGGACGATTGCAAAAAATTCGTTGAAAGAGAAATTCGGCGCGGTCGCCGATACGATGCCATCATCATGGACCCGCCTTCCTACGGACGCGGCCCGACAGGCGAGGTCTGGAAAATTGAAGAGGCAATTGATGAGCTTGTCGCGCGCACGACAGAGCTTCTGTCGGATAATCCGCTTTTCTTTTTGTTGAATTCATATACCACAGGCCTGTCCGCATCCTCTATGCAATGCCTGACCGCGCTGCATCTCACACGCAAATTCGGCGGATACAGTCAGGCAGAGGAGCTCGGCATTCCCATTACGGAGAAGGGCTTTGCGCTTCCGTGCGGAAGCAGCGTGCGCCATTTGTTTGACCGCAGTTGAAAGGAAAAAATATGAGCTTTATTGAAGCAGAACGCGTATCCTTTACCTATGACGACGGAACGCCAGACAGCGTACCCGCCCTTCGCGAGCTGTCGCTTTCCATTGAGGAGGGCGAATATGTCGCAGTTCTCGGTCATAACGGCTCGGGCAAATCCACCTTTGCCAAGCTTTTGAATCTCATTCTTGTGCCGACAGACGGTCGCTTGTCGGTGGCAGGGCATGAGGTTTCGGAGGAGATGAGCGAGGACGATGTCTTTGCCGTGCGCCGTCAGGTAGGGATGGTCTTTCAGAACCCCGACAATCAGATGGTGGCAACGACGGTTGAGGAGGATGTGGCATTTGGCCCCGAAAACCTCGGCATTCCCAATCCCGAGCTTCGCCGCCGCGTTGACGATGCACTTGCTTGTG
This sequence comes from Eubacteriales bacterium, assembly GCA_045649045.1. Classification (GTDB taxonomy): domain Bacteria; phylum Bacillota; class Clostridia; order Oscillospirales; family CAG-272; genus UBA1740. The sequence goes on along the minus strand of JAZRPF010000026.1, from coordinate 32,077 downwards.
TCGGCATGACCGCCTTCAAAAATCACGCACCGCATCAGCTGTCGGGCGGACAGAAGCAGAGAATTGCCATTGCAGGCGTGATTGCCATGATGCCGCGCTGTATTGTCTTTGATGAATCCACCGCCATGCTCGACCCGCTCGGTCGCCGTGAGGTCATGGAGACAATGGAAAAATTGAACCGCGAAAACGGAATGACGGTCATTCATATTACGCACTATATGGAGGAGGCGGTCCGCGCCAATCGCGTCATCATCATCAATGATGGCAGGCTTTACATGGACGGCACACCGCGCGAGGTCTTTTCGCGCGTGGAGGAGCTGCGCCGTGTCGGACTTGAAGCACCGCAATGCGGTGAGCTATTGCATAGCTTGCGTATGGCGGGCATCACGGGCTTGCCGCTTGACTGCCTTGATGAAAACGAGTGCGCCGAGGCCATTTTGCGCGCTTATCGGGAGAAAAGAGGTGGAGCACAATGAGTACAATTCTCTCTCTTTCTCATGTTTCCTATCTTTACAGTGAAAAAACCCCCTTTGAAATGCAGGCACTTCATGATGTGTCAATGGATTTCGAGGAAGGGCGTGTGACGGGTATTATCGGGCATACAGGTTCCGGAAAATCCACACTTGTGCAAATGCTGAATGGGCTTTTAACCCCGACATCAGGTCAGGTCTTTTTTGACGGACAGGATATCTGGAGTCAGAAAAAGGAGCTGTCCTCGGTGCGCTTTCAGGTGGGACTTGTCATGCAGTATCCCGAGTATCAGCTTTTTGATGACACCGTGCGCGCCGATATCGGCTTTGCACCGCGCAACATGGGACTTTCCGAAAAGGAAATTGACGAGCGTGTTGCAGAGGCGGCGGCGTTTGTCGGGCTTGACGAGTCCTTGCTTGATAAATCCCCCTTCGATTTGTCGGGCGGTCAGAAGCGCCGCGCGGCAATCGCAGGTGTTCTTGCCATGCGCCCAAGGGTGCTTGTGCTGGATGAGCCTGCCGCAGGTCTTGATCCGCGCGGCAGAAATGAAATTCTTTCTCGCTTGCTTGAATACCGCCATGAAAGAGGGGCAAGCGTCATTCTTGTCAGTCACAGCATGGAGGATATGGCGCATTATTGCGATAAGCTGGTGGTGATGAATCACGGCGAGGTCTTTATGCAGGGAAGTGTCGGCGAGGTTTTCCGCGATGCCGAAAAGTTGGCTCTCGCAGGTGTTTCGCTTCCGCAGATTGCCAAGCTCGCCGATAAGCTCCGCGCGGCAGGTATGCCGCTTGCAGAAGGTCTTTGCACAGTTGAGGATGTGAGAAAAGCCCTGCTTTTTGCCTTCGGAACGGAGGGAATATCATGCTGAAAGACAATACATTCGGTCAGTATTTCCCTGGCAAATCCCCACTGCATCAGATGGACCCGCGCATGAAAATCCTCATCACGATTCTTTACATCGTCGCGATTTTCCTTGCAAAGAATGTCCTTTCTTTTGCCTTCCTTCTGCTTCTCACGCTTTTGCTTATTTTCATCAGCCGCATCTCGCTTCGTGTCATTCTTCGTGGCATTCGTCCCGTTCTCTTCATTATCTTGTTCACGGTGATATTCAATATTTTCTTCACCGACGGCAAGGGCGCACCGCTTTTTGACTATGGCGTGATTGAAATTTACCGCGAGGGCATTGTGCGTGCCTCTCTGATGGCACTTCGCGTCATCATCCTGATTGCAGGGACAGGCGTTCTTCTGACCTATACAACCTCACCCATTGCACTTGCCGATGCGATTGAGGGCCTTCTGCGTCCCTTGAAGAAGCTTCATGTACCCGTTCATGAATTTGCGATGATGATGACCATTGCTCTGCGCTTTATTCCCACCTTGATTGAGGAAACCGACCGCATCATGTCGGCGCAAAAGGCGCGCGGTGCTGATTTCAGTTCAGGCTCGATTGTCAAGCGCGTGAAGGCACTTGTCCCCATACTGATTCCGCTTTTTGTCTCGGCATTCAAGCGTGCCGAGGAGCTTGCCGTTGCGATGGAATGTCGTTGCTACCGAGGCGGTGAGGGACGGACAAAGCTGCGTACTCTGCATTATCGCTTCTCGGATTTCGTCTGGTTCTTCCTGCTTATACTTGTCATTGCGGCGGTTATTCTGGTGAACCGTTACAGCCCCTTGCACATTGCCTATTGATTTTTACTTTTGACCGAAAGGAGCAGAGCCGTGCGTTATTTTGCTAAGGTCAGCTATCTCGGCTGTGCTTACAGCGGTTTTCAGTTTCAGCCGAACAGACCTACTGTGCAGGGCGAGGTCAATCGCGCTTGCCTTGCACTTTTTGGTGTTCCGTGCGCCGTCACAGGCTGCAGCCGTACAGATAGCGGTGTTCATGCCGAGGATTTCTCCTTGACAATTGATGTTGGCGAGGGCGGCGCCGCGATTCCCCCATCCGCCCTGCCTCGCGCCATTGCACCGCATCTGCCAAAGGACATCTCTCTCTTTTATGCCTGTGAGGCTGACGAAAATTTCCATGCCCGCTATGATGTCGCCTATAAGGAATATCAGTATCGCATTGTCGCGGCACCTCTTGCAGATCCCTTCCTTGACGGCCGCGCATGGCAGTACCACTATCCGCTTCTGCCTGATGCACAGGCGCGTATGGAACGCGCCGCCGCGCATTTCGTCGGTAAAAAGGATTTTGCCGCCTTCAAAAACGATGACGGCACCGAAAAAAATACCGTCCGTACAGTCAAGTGGCTTAAGGTCGATTTGAAGCCGCGCACCGAGGTCTTACGCGAGGACGGCATCAAGGCCGATAAGCACCTCGGCTTTGACCTCACCGTGTCGATTGCCGCCGATGGCTTTCTCTACAATATGGTGCGTATTATTGTCGGAACGCTGACCGATGTGGCGGTCGGCCGCATCGCCCCTGATGACATTCCAAAAATTTTTGAGCGCGGCGAGCGGCGCTTGGCAGGCGTGACAGCACCGCCCGACGGTCTTTATCTGCACCGTGTTGTCTATCGCCGTTTGCCGAAAATTGACGCAAATTTCTGAAAATCACAAATAAGCCATAAATTGAAAGGATGCAAATTGCATCCTTTTTTCTTTTTTACTTCAAAGTGTCACATACTATTTTTGTTCAAAAACAGATAAGAGAAAGGATAGAAAGCGAATGGAACAAAAAGGAAAAAATCCGTTTTCGCGGATTGGTCGCTTGATTTTCATCATCCTTTCAATTGCGCTTGCGCTTCTCCTTGCCCTTTGCGCCGCGCTTTATGTCTATCTATCTGCAACGGTGGATACCGAGGAGGATCTGACACAGTTTGCCCTGGCGCGCGGCTCGCGTGTGACAAGGCTCTATTACGATGCAACCGAAAGCGATGATACCTATGTACCGCTTGAATGGCAGGAGGAACGCCTGACGGGCAGTGAAAAAAGGATATGGACAGAATTGGAGGATATGCCGAGCGAGCTTTGGCAGGCATTTGTGGCGATTGAGGATAAACGCTTTTTTCGGCATCACGGCGTTGATGTTTTGCGGACAGGCAAGGCTGCCGCCAACTATTTTCTCGGCTTTGACGGGCAGTTTGGCGGTTCAAGCATCACCCAGCAGTTAATGAAAAACCTGACAGGAGAAAAGAAGCGCACGCCCATGCGTAAGCTCCGTGAAATCTATCGCGCGTTTTCAATTGAGCGCGTGTGCAGTAAGCACGATATATTAGAGCTTTATTTGAATATTGTGCCGATGGGACACAATTTGAGTGGCGTCGGCGCGGCGGCAGAGGCGTATTTCGGCAAAAAGCCAAGTGAACTGACGCTTGCCGAGGCCGCATCGCTTGCGGCAATCACCAATTCGCCTGTGCGCTATGACCTGTATCGGCACGGAGAGGCAAATAAGAGCCGCCGTGCGCTGATTTACCGCGCCATGCAGGAGGCAGGGTATTTGAGCGAGTCCGAGCGGATGCAGGCAGAGCGCGAGGAGCTTCAATTACAGGAGTTTGACAGGGAAAGCGAAAAGGTGCATTCGTGGTACACCGAGCAGGTCATTTCGGATGTCACCCGTGACCTTGTCAAGCGGCGCGGCATGACACGCGAGGCGGCAACAAGCATGGTCTATAACGGCGGTATTTCCATTTATACCTGCATTGAACCAAAGGTGCAGAGTGAAATGGAGCGTTATTTTGAGGCAGACGGTCGGTTTGGAGAGGGCAACCATTATGCGATGACGGTCATTTCAGCAAGAACAGGCGCGCTTGCAGGCATCATCGGCAGAGAGGGCAAGAAGGATGCCAACCGCATTTTGAATTATGCGACTGTCAAGCGGCCGCCCGGCTCGGCAATCAAGCCGCTTTCGCTCTATGCGCCCGCACTTGAAGCGGGAATTATCAGCTATTCGAGCGTTTTTGACGATGTGCCTGTTTCCTTTCACAAAACCGAAAACGGCTATCGGCCGTGGCCATATAATTACCCCAAGGTATATCGCGGACTGTGCGATATGCCCGATGCCGTTGCATATTCCAAAAATACGGTTGCGGTCAGGGTTTATGACTTGCTCGGCCGCGAAAATTGCTATGATTATCTTGTCAACAAAATGAAGGTCGGCGGTATCGTGCGTGCGGGTGTCAATGAAAGGGGCAAGGAAATCACCGATATGGCGGCGGCACCGCTTGCACTCGGTCAGCTGACCTATGGCGCAAGCCTTGTCGATCTGACTGCCGCCTACGGCGTTTTCCTTGAAGGCGAATACCGTGAGCCTGTCAGTTATACCAAGGTCTATGACGGACTTGGCAGACTGATTTTGCAAAATGAGGTCAAGCCCGAGCGCGTGATTTCAGAGCAAAACGCCTTCATTATGACAAAGCTTCTTGAAAATGTCACCGATTACGGCACGGCATCCAAAATAACGCTTGCCGACAGAATTGAAACGGCAGGGAAGACAGGCACATCCTCGGGCGACCGCGACCGCCTCTTTATCGGCTACACCCCCTTCTATGTTGCGGGAATCAGATGTACCGCTGACGGAGAGCATGAGGTCGGTGCGGCTTCCCCCGACCATTTGAGCGCGTGGAATACGGTCATGCAGTCGGTTCATGAAAGATGTGTGTCTGCGCGCGAAGCGCATACAGGCTTTCAGATGCCGAGCGGCATCTATCGCGCACTTTACTGTCGCGATTCAGGGAAATTACCCTGCGAGTCGTGCAGTCTTGATCCGCGTGGCGACCGTATTGCTGTCGGCTATTTTACCAAAGAGAGCATCCCGACAGAGCGCTGTCATCGGCATATCGAATATTTGTATGATGATGAGGGGGCGGGCGTTGTTCTTGACGGCTTGCGGGAGGGCGCACGCCGCATCTCGCTTTTGCGTATTGAGGAGCGCGATTTCCCCATGCAAATTCTCGTCACCGACGCACAGTATGTCTGCCGCGAGTTGCATGGCGTGCCGCCTGCCGCAACTGACGGCGCGTATTTTGAAAGCACCTTACAGGAAGGACATTATGCAGGCATCAGCGCGGTCAAGGGACGGCAGTTCAACGCTCTCGCCAAGCCCCCTGCACTTGATTTTGAGGATCTTCCCCTCGTTCCGGGCGGACAGAAAAGAAAAAACAGGCGGTGGCGCTTCTTTTCGGAGCTCTAAAAATGAAAAAGCCCTTGCTTTCGTCCTTCAAATGTAGTATAATAGTTGTATAATAATAGAAAAGCTTCCTTGCGAAGCCTTTATCGGACAATGATACTCAATTTGAAAGGATCAAGTAAAATGACCATGCATCCCGCAAAAAAGAAACGCTATGATGTGCTGGGCCCGCGCGTAGTCGAGGCACTTGAAAAACGGCATTTTGAGGCGTATTACTGCTCGTCCTCGGAGGAGGTACTACCGCTTCTTCTGTCGCTGATTCCGAAAGATCATGTGGTATCGTGGGGCGGCTCGGAGACGCTTGTCTCGCTCGGCGCCTTTGATGCTGTGCTTGCGGCAGGCTACAAGGCAATTGACCGCCGCACTGCCAAGTCACCTGAGGAGAAGGTCGAGCTGATGCGCCATGGGCTTCTTTGTGACACCTTCCTCATGAGTGCCAATGCCATCAGCGAGGACGGCTGTCTTGTCAATATTGACGGAGAGGGCAACCGCGTTGCCGCACTCATCTACGGCCCGAAGAATGTCATTGTGGTGGCAGGAATGAATAAGGTCGCGCGTGATGCCGAGGCGGCTGTTTTGCGGGCGCGGAATGTTGCCGCACCGATGGTGATTCAGCGCTTTCCCTCATTAAAGACACCCTGCATGGCAACAGGCTCTTGTGCCGATTGCCAGAGCGACGACTGCATTTGCTCGTTCATTACGGTCACAAGGCGGTGCAGGCACGAGGGGCGCATCAAGGTCATTCTCGTGGGAGAGGATATGGGATTCTGAAAAATACGGCTTAATGTCACCCTGCGGTGATATTAAGCCGCTTTTTGTTAAACTCTTCCTTCCGCAATCTCCTTCAAAGCGCGATAGAAGCTATCGGTTTCCTCAATTTTGTTGCCAAAGCCGAAGCTCGCGCGCACGGCACCGTAATCACCTGTTTTCAGGCTGCGGTGGGCAAGTGGGGCGCAATGGAAGCCGCCGCGTACCGCAATACCTCTTTTATTCAGCTCTTCGGCAACCGTCTCGGACGGAATCCCCTCCAAATTGAAGGAGAAAAGCCCTGACGGTACACGCGCGCCGTAAATCCGACTGCCGCGAATCGAGGCAACCATCTCCTGTGCGCGCAGACAAAGCGCGCGCTCGTGTGCGAGTGCCGCTTCTGCGCCGCCCTGCTTTTCAAGTGCGCGAATGCCTGCACCGAGCGCGGCAATTGCAGGGGTGGCGAGCGTACCTGCCTCGTAGCGCTCGGGCAGCTCGCTCGGCATTTCGGGGGAGAGCGAATGCGCGCCGCTTCCGCCTTCCATATATTCGATGAGGCGCTCTGCACTTTTCAGATAGGCAAAGCCTGCGCCCTGTATGCCGAGCAGTCCCTTATGCGCGGGCGCGCACAGGGCATCGGGGGATAGCTCGGCAAGCGAGATTGGAAGATGCCCTGCACTTTGCGAGGCATCGACGATGAAATAGATGCCGTTTCTTTTGCAGTAAGCGCTGATAAGGTCGATGGGAAGCTGCTTGCCATTGACATTTGACACCTGCGTACAGATTAAAATACGGCTGGCAGGCGTTCTGACAGCTTCGATATTTTTGAGGATATTGCCACTTGTTTTGAAGACCGAAAAGCTGATGACGCCCTCTCTTTTCAGGCGATAGACAGGGCGGAATACGGCATTATGCTCAAGGTCACTGATAAGCAGGTGGTCGCCCTGTCTGACGGCACTTTTGATGGCGAGATTCAGAGCGTGCGTGGCATTCAGGGTAAAAACGAAATTTTCGGGCGCGGGGGCGGAAAAAAAGCTGGCAAGCGTTTCTCTTGTATGATAGATTTCCTCTGCCGCGGCAAGCGATAGCGCGTGGCCGCTTCGCCCCGGATTGCCGCCCCGATAGAGAATCGTCTTGGTGAGCGCCCCCACGACCTCGGGCGGCTTGGGGTAGGATGTTGCCGCATGGTCGAAATAAATCATGGTATCAAAGGCTTTCTTGGTTGGGAATGGGAATGCTGATATATGGAAGGAACGCTCGGGGAGCGTTCCGACGGCTCAATTGCTCATGCGGTAGGGGATTCCTTCTTCGCGCAGGACAAGCGTCACACGCAGAAGGTCGGCATTGGTGACACGAATCGCGTAGCGGCAGCCGCCGTCCTCACGCGCTGTTTGCTTTGTCACCTCTACGCGAATACCATCTCTTGCGAGTGCGCGCTTGGCTCTCATTGCCATGGAGACAGAGCCGAGGAGTAATAGATAATCGTGCATAGCTGTGCGCGGTGCATCGAGCGATGCCTGACCGCATACCTCATTCCGTTTGGTTTTTGTACCGCGGATTTGCTTTTTGGCGGTACATTAACAGAATATGCAAAAAAAATCAGGTTGTGTGTTAAAAAAAACTCGCAGAGTATAGACTTTTTTTCCAATTTGTGATACAATAATACGGTAGAGAAGTGTTTTTGGCGGATAAACGCCTGACTGTGCTTGAAGGAGGCCTTGAAGAATGCAGGTTATCAGCCTTTTTGCAGGCTTTTATGCCTCTAACTGTTATTTGGTGCGATCGGGCGAGCACGCTGTGGTCATTGATCCGTCGGTTTCACCCGAGGGAGCACGCGCCCAATTAGGCACCGATTTGCCACCGATCGATATGCTGATTCTGACGCACGCGCATTTTGACCATATGCTTTGTCTTGATGAATGGCGGCAGCAGACACGCGCGCCGCTTGCCGTGCATGAATATGACGCGGACAAGCTGGGCGATCCGCAAAAAAGCTGCTTTGTGCTTTTTCCTTCAAGACGGGACACGCGCTTTTCGCCGCCTGATATTCTTTTGCATGACGGCGATATTCTGCCGCTTGGCGAGGAAAGGCTGACGGTTTTGCACACCCCCGGTCACACAAGCGGCTCGATTTGTCTTTTGGGTGAGGGCTGTATATTCACGGGCGATACGGTTTTTGCGGGCGGTGACTACGGCAGAACAGACCTGTATAGCGGTGACGAATCGGCTCTTTGGCAGTCTGTTCGCAGACTGACTGCGCTTCAGGCGGGCGGTGTCATGTACGCGGGACACGGGCCGTCAGGCGACTTTGCACGCGAGATGCAATATTTGATGTAAACAAATTCCGATTGATATAGATGAAAGGTTATGCAAGCAATGGAAGAAATCAAGACCAATTTTATTCACGAAATTATTGAGCGTGATTTGAAGGAAAACCCCGACCTTAAAATTCACACGCGTTTTCCGCCCGAGCCGAACGGCTATCTGCATATCGGCAGTGCCAAGGCAATATGGATCAATTGCGCGACGGCAAAGAAGTACGGCGGACTTTTCAATCTGCGCTATGATGACACCAACCCCTCCAAAGAGGACAATGAGTATGTGGAGTCCATCTATGAGGATCTCCGCTGGCTCGGTGCAGAGCCAAGTGGCGGGATCTACTACGGATCGGACTATTTTGACCGTTGCTATGAATTTGCTGTCCGTCTGATTCAAAACGGCGATGCCTATGTCTGCGACCTCTCGGCTGACGAGATGCGCGAATATCGCGGTACGCTGACAGAGCCGGGCAAGAACAGCCCCTACCGCGACCGTTCGGTTGAGGAGAATCTCGACCTCTTTGAACGCATGAAGAACGGCGAATTTGCCGACGGTGCCAAGACCTTGCGCGCCAAAATCGATATGGCATCCCCCAATATGAATATGCGCGATCCTGCCATCTATCGCATTGTGCATACCGACCATCACCGTCAGGGCAACAAGTTCTGCATCTATCCGCTTTATGATTTTGCCCATCCGATTCAGGATGCACTTGAAGGCATTACCCATTCGCTCTGCTCCATTGAGTTTGAGAACCACCGTCCGCTTTACGACTGGGTTGTTGAGCATATCGGCTTTGAAAAGCGTCCGCATCAATATGAGTTTGCGCGCCTGAATGTCACACACACCGTCATGAGCAAGCGTTATCTGCGTCAGCTTGTTGAAACAGGCATGGTGGACGGCTGGGATGACCCGCGTATGCCCACGCTTTGCGGACTTCGCCGCCGCGGCTATACCCCCTCGGCAATCTTCGATTTTGTCAGCCGTGCAGGTGTTGCCAAGGCATATAGCGTGGTGGAATATGAGCTTCTTGAACACTGTATCCGCGAGGAGCTGAATGAGAGTGCACCCCGCCGTATTGCCATTTTGCATCCCATCAAGCTCGTCATTACCAACTATCCCGAGGGCAAGACCGAATATTTTTCATTGCCCGATCACCCGCAAAAAGAGAATACCACTTACCGTCAGTTGCCGTTTACCCGTGAGGTTTATATTGACGCTGACGATTTCAGCGAGAATCCGCCCCCCAAGTTCTTCCGCTTGAAGCCGGGCGGCGAGGTTCGCCTGATGGGTGCCTATATCATCAAGTGTGAGGATGTTCTGCACGATGCCGAGGGCAATGTGACGGAAATTCATTGCACCTGCGACCTTGAAACAGGCAACGGCAATCCCGTTGACGGTCGCAAAATCAAGGGTACGATTCATTGGCTGTCCGCTGATTATGCCGTCGATACCGACATTCGCCTTTTTGAGCATCTGTTCACTATCGAAAATGTGGCGGATATCCCCGAAGGGAAGGGCTATGGCGATTATCTGAATACCGATTCCGCCATTACCCTCAATGGTTGTAAAATAGAGCCTTCACTTGCTGAATGCGATGCAGGCGAGCGCTTCCAGTTTGTGCGGACAGGCTATTTCGTGAAGGATACCAAATATGCAAATACATTCAATCGCATTGTCGGCTTGAAGGACAGCTATCCGAAAAAGGCTTGACCGACAGAAAGGATTAAGACATGGCATATAAGATTGATACTCATTGCGTGCAGACAGGCTACACCCCCAAAAACGGTGAGCCGCGCGTTCTGCCGATTACCCAAAGCACGACCTTCAAATACGATTCCAGCGTAGAGATGGGCAAGCTTTTTGACCTTGAAGCAAGCGGCTATTTCTATACCCGCTTGCAGAACCCGACAAACGACTGTGTCGCCGCCAAAATTGCTGCCCTTGAAGGCGGTGTTGCGGCAATGCTGACCTCGTCAGGACAGGCGGCAAATTTCTTTGCACTCTTCAATATTTGCAGTGTCGGCGACCATATCGTCGCTTCTGCCGCAATTTATGGCGGTACATTTAACCTGCTCGGCGTGACGATGAAGCGCATGGGCATTGAGGTAACCTTCGTTGATCCCGACGACAGCGAGGATGCGATTGCCGCAACATTCCGCCCGAATACCAAGGCGGTTTTTGCGGAAACCATTGCCAATCCCGCGCTGACCGTTCTTGACATTGAGAAATTTGCGCGCCTTGCACACAGCCATGGCGTGCCGCTTATTGTCGATAATACCTTCCCGACACCTGTCAACTGCCGCCCCTTTGAGTTCGGCGCGGACATTGTGACACATTCAACAACCAAGTATATGGACGGTCATGCCTCGGGTGTTGGCGGCGCAATTGTGGACAGCGGCAATTTCGACTGGACAAAATATGCTGATAAGTATGCAGGTCTTTGCACGCCTGATGACTCCTATCACGGCGTTGTCTATACCGAACGCTTCGGTAAGGGTGCGTACATCACCAAGGCAACAGTTCAGCTGATGCGTGACCTCGGCTCGATTCAGGCACCTCAAAATGCCTTTGTTCTGAATCTCGGTCTTGAAACGCTCGCGCTGCGCATGGAAAAGCACTGCAAGAATGCACAGGTCATTGCCGAGCGACTTGAAAAGGATCCGCGCGTTGCATGGGTGAATTACCCCTCGCTTGCATCAAGCCCCTATCACGCACTTGTTGAAAAATATATGCCGAACGGCACCTGCGGTGTTATTTCCTTTGGTGTCAAGGGCGGCAGAGAAGCGGCAACCGTATTTATGGATAGCCTGCAGCTTGCCGCGATTGTCACCCATGTGGCAGATGCGCGCACCTGCGTTCTGCATCCTGCAAGCACCACACACAGACAGATGAGCGATGAGCAGCTCATGGCGGCAAAGGTTCCCGCTGACCTCATTCGTCTGTCGGTCGGTATCGAAAATGCCGAGGATATCTGGGCGGATATTGACCGCGCACTTGATATTGCTTGTAAGTAAAGAGAAATTAAAACCGCGTGACACACACTCTTGTGTGTCACGCGGTTTCTTTTTTTGCTAATCAGTGCCGATGGCGGATGAGGCCAAGCAGCTTGGATAGCTCCATGACGAGCAGAGGGACGAGAATCAGTCCGAATGCCGTAAGATAGAGCTGATAGGGAAGAATGACAAGACCAAAGGCGATTCTTGCAGGTGTAAAGAGGACGAGCAGGACAAGCAGGGTAGAGGAGAGCGCTGCCAGATTGAGCTTGCGGTTGGTAAAGAAGCCAATCCTGAAGAGCGAATGATCGGAACGCATATTGAACGCCTGCACAACCTGCGAGAGAGCAAGAATGATGAATGCCATAGTCTGACCGCCTGCGAGCGTGCCTGCGAAATGCTCGCCAAGTCTGAAGCCAACGAGTGTCAGAAGGGCGAACATCAAGCCTTGCAGGACAACGCGGATGCCAAGCCCGTTTGCAAAGATACCCTCGTTCTTCGGCTTCGGCTTTCTTGTCATCACATCGGCTTCCACCGCTTCCATGCCGAGCGCGATGGCAGGCAGACTGTCTGTGACAAGGTTAATCCAGAGAAGCTGCATGGAGAGCAGGGGCGTTTTGTGCCAGAGAAGCATGGCGAGAAAGACTGTGATGACCTCGCCGATATTGGTGCCGAGCAGGAAGCCGACCACCTTCTTGATGTTGGCATAAATGCCTCTGCCTTCGCGTACCGCATCGACAATGGTTGCAAAATTGTCATCGGTCAAGGTCATGTCGGACGCACCCTTGGCAACATCGGTGCCTGTGATACCCATTGCACAGCCAATATCGGCGGCCTTGAGTGCAGGGGCGTCATTCACGCCGTCACCTGTCATGGAAACGACCTGCCCCTTGCGTTGCCAAGCTTTGACAATGCGGATTTTATTTTCAGGCGATACACGGGCATAAACAGAAATCTGTTCAACCTGTGCATCAAGCTCGGTGTCTGTCATCATATCCAGCTCTGCGCCTGTGATGGCGCGGTCGCCTTCAAGCAAAATGCCCAATTCCTTGGCAATTGCCGATGCCGTTACGACATGGTCGCCTGTAATCATGACAGGCTTGATGCCTGCCTGACGGCAGACGGCAACAGCCGCCTTGGCTTCGGGGCGGGGCGGGTCAATCATGCCGACAAGTCCCATGAAGGTCAGTCCGTTTTCAAGCTCGTCAGAGGTGGGATGCTCGGGGATTTCATCAATTTCTTTATAGGCGATGGCGAGGACGCGAAGTGCGCGCGCGCTCATCTCCTCGGTCATCTCGCGTGCTTTTTTCAAATCGCCGCCGACGCATCTTTCTGCCATCATATCGAATGCGCCCTTGACAATCACGATGCTCTTACCGTCAATTTTGTTGACTGTGCTCATCAGCTTTCTGTCAGAGTCGAAGGGGATTTCGGCAAGGCGGGGGCTTTCCGCATTGAGCGCATCCTTCGGCATCCCGTTCTGATGGGCGGCAAGCACAATTGCCGTTTCGGTGGGGTCGCCGATGTGCTGCACCTGCTCACCCTCAAAGATAACCGAGCCGTCACAGCAAAGCGTGCCGTAGCGGAGAAGTGCGCGAATGCCGTCACTGCAATTTGCGGTGATTTCTTCGGTTTGCTCCGCACCGTCAAGATAAGCGTGCGTCAAGGTCATACGGTTTTGTGTGAGCGTGCCTGTTTTATCAGAGCAAATGACCGAAGCGCTGCCGAGTGTTTCAACAGCGGGCAGGCGGCGAATCAATGCGTTTTTCTTAACCATGCGCTGAACACCGATTGAGAGGACAATGGTGACGATGGCGGGCAAGCCCTCGGGAATTGCCGAGACAGCAAGCGATACGGCGGTCATGAAGATTTCAAGCGGAGGAATATCGTTGGCAATACCGACAATGAAGATGATGGCGCAGGCAGCAAGTGCGACCGCGCCGAGATACTTGCCAAGCTGTGCGAGCTTCTTTTGAAGCGGCGTTTGCGTATCCGATTCACTGTCAAGCAGATTGGCAATCTTGCCCATTTCGGTGTCCATGCCTGTCGCGGTGACAATTGCCGTTGCTGTTCCGTAAGTAATGCTACAACCTGAAAAGACCATGTTGTGACGGTCACCAAGCGGCGCTTTTTCGGGAACGGCAGCGTCGGCATCCTTTTCGGAGGGAACAGACTCACCCGTTAGAGCCGATTCCTCGCTTTTCAGACCTGCACTGCGGAGAAGTCTTGCATCGGCAGGGACAAAATCGCCTGCTTCGAGGCGGATGATATCACCCGGAACAAGGGCATCTGCGCTGATGATGCTTTCCTTGCCGTCACGAATGACTCGCGCGTGGGGGGCTGACATATTCTTCAAGGCATCAAGTGCCTTCTCCGCCTTGCCCTCCTGATAAACACCCATGATGGCGTTCAAAATGACAATCAGCAAAATGAGAGCAGGCTCAAAAAGCTCCCCCCAATTCTTTTCAACACAAATGACGGCGAATGATACAATTGCCGCCAAAATCAAAATGAGAATCATGACATCCTTGAATTGATCAAGAAAGCGTGCAAAGGTGGACTTCTTTTTCTTTTCGCGCAGCTTATTCGCGCCGTACTTTACCTGAAGCTCGGAAGCCTTCTCTTGCGATAAGCCATTCTCCATATCGGAAGAGAACTTTTGTAAAACCTTTTCTCTTGATTGCGTATGAAATGTCAATGCCGTTCCTCCTAACATTTTTTGATGTGAATATTATTATAACAAAGTGGAAGAAAAAAGTCAATGCCAAAACGATGACGAATGACCAAAAAATGCGTGTATATTCAATATTTGCTTGACTTTTCGTGTCGAATATGATAGACTTTTGTCGTTGCTTCAAATCGTGGGAGGTGTTCAAATGAAGCTTGAAGAATGGATGCTGGGAGTTGCCGAGCTTGTGTTTGTTCCGCAATGTCTTGCGTGTGGTTTGCGGCTTGAAAGCCGACTCACCGATTCGCGCGATTGCCTTGCCTTCTGTGAAAAATGCGAGCAGAGCTATCGTGATGCACTTTTCAATAGCTGTGCCGTCTGTAACAGGCCGCTGTCCGAATGCCTTTGTTCTTCGGATTTCATGAAGAAGAACGGACTTTCCCGTCTTGTCAAGATGTTTCGGTATTTGCCGCAGGATGCCAATGCAGTGCAGAACAATTTGATTTATTCTTTGAAGCGTAAGCGCACACGGCGTGCCGTCGAGTTTTGCGCGAAGAGTCTTGGTGGCTCGGTTCAAAGACTCGTGCCGCACTACGAGGAATGGACGGTGACTTTTGCACCGCGCTCACAGAAGATGAGGCGCTTTTACGGTCACGACCAATCCGAGCTGATTGCGACGGCACTTGCCGACTATATTGGGTTGCCATATGAGGATTTACTTGTGCGCGACAAGCGAGCAGGTGTGCAAAAGGAACTGAACCACAATGAAAGACTTGCCAATATGAGAGGGAAGTATGCAGTCAGGCGGGGCATTGACCTGCACGGCAAGAAGATTCTTCTTGTTGATGATGTGGTGACAAGCGGTGCGACCATGCTTGCGGCGGCAAAGGCACTTCGCCGTGCAGGCGCGAGCGCAGTCATCGGCGTGACGGTCGGGATTGCATACCGCCAAATCACCGCCTTGCAAATCAATCGCATGGAGCGCAAGTATGCCTTGAAGGAGGTCAAGCGCTTGCGCCGACAGAGAAAGCACTTGAAGCCCGTTGCAGCCAAGCGGGAGCAAACAAAAGAATTTGAATGAAAAAACACCGTTGCCAATGGCAACGGTGTTTTTTGATAACAAAGCTTAACCAAGCTTTGCGTAGTTGATTCTGATACCGGGGCCCATCGTGGAAGCGATGACGCAGCTCTTGATATACTGACCTTTTGCTGCGGCGGGCTTCGCCTTGATGATTGCGCCGAGGAGAGCAGAGAAGTTGTCGTTCAGCTTTTCTGCACCGAAGGACGCCTTGCCGATGGGGCAGTGGATGATGTTGGTCTTGTCAAGACGGTATTCAATCTTACCTGCCTTGGCTTCCTTGACAGCACGGGCAACATCCATTGTGACAGTACCTGCCTTGGGGTTAGGCATCAAGCCCTTAGGACCGAGCACCTTACCCAAACGGCCGATAACACCCATCATGTCGGGAGTTGCGATGACAACATCAAAGTCGAACCAGTTTTCAGAGGTAATCTTAGCGACCATATCCTCTGCGCCGACAAAATCTGCGCCTGCCTCTTCAGCAGCCTTTGCCTTGTCACCCTTAGCGAAAACGAGAGTTTTGACGGTCTTACCTGTGCCGTGCGGAAGCACGATTGCACCGCGAACCTGCTGGTCAGC
This sequence comes from Eubacteriales bacterium, assembly GCA_045649045.1. Taxonomy (GTDB): domain Bacteria; phylum Bacillota; class Clostridia; order Oscillospirales; family CAG-272; genus UBA1740. Next base: position 16,085 of record JAZRPF010000026.1, on the reverse strand, counting down.
GTGACGGGAGTCAACGCCCAGACGAACATGAACTTCAACGGTTTCATCAAACTTTGCCTTTGCGGTCTGGCAGAGAAGCGCGATTGCTTCGTCTGTATCATAAAGCTTTGCGCGCTCAATGAGAGCTGCGCTGGTGGTGTATTTCTTTCCCTTTTTCATTACGGTTTCCTCCTGCCCTTATTCCTCTATGGTGATACCCATGCTACGGGCTGTGCCGGCAATCATGCTCATTGCGGCTTCAATGCTTGCTGCGTTCAAATCGGGCATCTTCTGCTCGGCAATCTTGCGAACCTGATCCTTGGTCAGCTGAGCGACCTTGGTCTTGTTCGGGGTTGCGGAAGCAGTCTCAATACCGCAAGCCTTCTTAATCAGAACAGGCGCGGGGGGAGTCTTGGTGATGAATGTGAAGGAACGGTCTGCATAGACGGTGATGACAACGGGGATAATGAGGCCCATGTCACTCTTTGTTCTTTCGTTGAATTCCTTTGTAAAGTTAGGAATCGAAACGCCGTACTGACCAAGAGCAGGACCAATCGGCGGTTGAGGGGTTGCTTTTCCTGCGGGGATTTGCAGTTTAATATAACCGGAAATTTTCTTTGCCATGATGAATTATAACCTCCAAAAGTGGTGAAATTCCGAGAGAATCAGTTGTATTTTCTCTCTCCCACATATTCTGCGCTTGCAGAGAAAGTTGCCAAAAATTATTCGGCGGGGCGGATATCGTCCACATCCACAATGATGGGCATATCGCGTCGACCGGTTGACACAAGAACAGTCATCTGCTTCTTGTCCTCACCGATTTCCTGAATCGTGCCGACATAGCCTTCAAACAGACCGGAAACCATCTTTACGCGGTCGCCAAGCTTGAATTCATGCTCGCGGGTTTTGACCTCAATAGAGAACGCCTCGATTTCGGCTTCGGTCAGGGGAGTGGGGCGTGAGCCGGGTCCGACAAAGCCCGTGACACCCGTAATGTTGCGGATGGCGTGCCAGCTTTCATCGGTCATCGACATCTTGACCATGACATAGCTCGGAAACAGCTTGTTTTCAATCTGCTTCTCTTCACCTGTCTTTTCATCCTTTTCAATGATGATTTCAACAGGAATCTTAATGTCATAAATCAAATGGCCGAGGCCACGGTTTTCCACGATTTTTTCAATGTTTGCTTTAACTTTGTTTTCGTAACCCGAATAAGTGTGAACCACATACCATCTGGGACCAAGGTTCATCTGATTGATATCACTCATATCGCGTCACCGTTTAATAGAGCTTTCCAAGCAAGTTGATAATCAAAGAAAATGCAGAGTCGATACCAAGTACCGCGACACCGACAATCACAACAGATACGCAAACAAGCAAGGAGCTTTTGCGGACATCGGTTGCATTCATCCAGGTGACCTTCTTCATTTCACTTTTGTATTCGCTGAAAAAGCGGCGGATTGCACGAGCCGTCCGAACAAAAATGTTCGGCTTCTTTTCCTTCGGCTTTTCAGACTTTGCCGGTTTTGTAGCCTTTTGCTCGGATTCCTCAGGTAAGTTGCGGTTGTCTTCCATTATTTCATATCCTCCCGCTTAATTACTTGGACTCTTTGTGCAAAGTATGCTTCTTGCAGAATCTGCAATACTTTTTAAGCTCAAGTCTATCAGGGTCATTCTTCTTGTTTTTCTTTGTGTCATAATTTCTCTGCTTGCATTCCTCGCAAGACAATGTGATTTTGACTCTCATATCGGCACCTCCTAATTTTATTTGAGCCGAGGCTCATTGAAAATGCGGTCAAGGACCGCCGTACCTCCCTCGATGCGCAGGCATCCCTGCTTTCAGTCCCAGAAAAAAGCATAGAGAAAAAGCCCCTTCGCACAGAGGTAACAACATTATACCACGCTTTTGACGGCTTGTCAACACTTTTTTTCAATATATTTATATATAAGCGCATCTTTTTCAAAAAAATCCAAAAAATTTTATCATAACACTTGACAAAGCGCAATCGGTATGGTATACTCTGTAAAGAGTTTTGCTTTACACCAACTGATGCAGGTGAATCATGTTTGAAAAGGATTTGACGGTCGGACTCCTGCTTGACTTTTACGGCGATGTGCTCAGTGAGCGTCACCGAGGCATGATGGAAATGTATTATGCCGATGATTTATCGCTTGCGGAGATTGCCGAAAGCGAGGGCATTTCAAGACAGGGTGTTCGTCATATTTTGAAAACATCCGAGGATGAGCTTCGTTTTCTTGAAGAAAGGCTCGGACTTGCCGCACAGTTTGCGGAATTGAAGCGCACGGCAGAGGAAATGGAAGCCTTGGCAGATGCGCTTGTAAAGAATGAAGCGGATGAGCGTACAGCCTCGCTTGCCGCGCGTATGCGTCGGTGTGCAGCTCTCCTTTTATCCAAACCAGAACAGGAGGAAAACCATGTTCCAGAGTTTGACAGAGAAACTGACAGGCGCGCTTAAGCGCTTTCGCAATAAAGGAAAATTGACCGAGGCAGATGTCAAGGAAGGCATGCGAGAGGTCAAGATGGCACTGCTTGAAGCCGATGTCAATTTCAAGGTCGTCAAGCAGTTCGTCAAGACCGTCACCGAACGCGCCGTTGGCGCAGAGGTTTTGGAAAGCCTGCTTCCTGCCCAACAGATTATCAAGATAGTCAATGAGGAGCTTTGTCGCCTGATGGGCGAGGAAACGCCCAAGCTTCAGCTTGCCTCCAATCCCCCGACGGTCGTGATGATGGTCGGCTTGCAGGGCGCAGGTAAAACCACACATAGCGGTAAAATCGCCGCCATGTATCAGAAGAAAGGGAAGAGTCCCCTTCTCGTCGCCTGCGATGTCTACCGTCCCGCCGCCATCGACCAGCTTCATGTTGTCGGTGACAGCCTGAATATTCCCGTCTTTTCAATGGGCAATAAGATTTCGCCCGTTGAAATTGCCCGCGCGGGCGTTGAGCACGCCAAGCGAAACGGCTATGACCTCGTGCTTGTCGATACGGCAGGCCGCTTGCATATTGATGAAGAATTGATGGAAGAGCTGCGGCAGATAAAGAAAGCAGTCAATCCGACCGAGATTCTTCTGACAGTTGATGCCATGACAGGACAGGATGCTGTCAATGTGGCAGAGTCCTTTAACGAAATGCTTGACATTACGGGTGTTGTTCTGACCAAAATGGACGGCGACACAAGAGGCGGTGCGGCACTTTCGGTTCGTTATATCACAGGCAAGCCAATTAAATTCGTCGGTACAGGCGAGAAGCTTGACCAGATTGAGCTTTTCCATCCTGACCGTATGGCATCTCGTATCTTGGGCATGGGAGATGTCCTGTCGCTCATTGAAAAGGCGGAGGAAGCCTTTGATGAGAAGCAGGCAAAGGAGCTTGAGCGCAAGATGCGCGAATCGACCTTTACCTTAACCGATTACCTTGAGCAGTCCCGTCAGCTTCGGAAGATGGGCAATATCGAGCAGCTTCTTGCCATGATGCCCGGCGCGAATACAAGTGCCTTGAAGGGACTTTCCATTGATGAAAAGCAAATGGCGCGCACCGAGGCGATTGTGCTGTCGATGACACCTGCCGAGCGTGAAAATCCGCAGGTTATCAACGGTTCAAGAAGAAAGAGAATCGCAGACGGCTCGGGTACTCGCGTGGAGGAGGTCAATCGGCTCTTGAAGCAATTTGACCAAATGAAAAAGCTGATGAAGCAACTTTCGACATCGGGCGGCAAGCGTTCGATGTTTGGCAAGGGTAAGATGAAAATTCCGTTTTAAGTTCGGATTTTTATAAAAACAATTATATATTTTTTGGAGGAACAAACAATGGCAGTTAAAATCAGATTGAGAAGAATGGGACAGAAGAAGGCTCCCTTCTATCGCGTAGTCGTGGCAGACAGCAGATATCCCCGCGACGGCCGCTTCATCGAGGAGCTTGGCTACTACAACCCCATGACCAACCCCGCTGACATCAAAATTGATGCAGAGAAGGCAAGCAAGTGGCTCGAGCAGGGCGCACAACCCACCGAAACTGTGAAATCTCTTCTGAAGAAGAGCGACATCTTGAAATAATTTCGTTTCGGATTAACCGGAAAGGAAGAAAAAGATGGATTACAAGCAGATTTTGGCAGACATGGCGCGCGCCATCGTCGATAATCCCGACGAGGTACATGTCGAGGAGGAGCTTGACGGAGAAGAGGGCATCACCCTGATTCTCACGGTATCCCCCGACGACACCGGTATGGTGATTGGCCGTCATGGCCGCATTGCCAAGGCGATTCGCACCGTTATGAGAGCCGCCTCTGCGGGCAGCGGTAAGCGTATCACCGTTGAAATTCGATAAAAAGCGAAAACGCCCTTTACTCATGAAAGCGTGAGTGAGGGGCATTTTTGCTTTTTTTCGTCTTTTTTGTCGGAAAACCGACTTTTCCAAAATCTTACTTGACATTTGGAGCGCGCTCATTTATAATGAAATTGCTTGATTGGCGTCATGCCCTGTATGGCTTGGCGCTAATCTGTCAATCATGATAGAAATACTTGTGAATGAGGGAATTTGTCAAATGAAAAAAAGCGTTTTGAGAAAGTATGCATCACTCATTGTCAATACGGGCATTCGTGTCGCAAAGGGACAGGAGGTCATTGTTTATGCAGAGCTTGACCAGCCCGATTTTGTGCGTATGGTGGTTGAGGAATGCTACCGTGCAGGCGCGTCAAAGGTGACGGTCGAATGGAATTACCAGCCCCTTACCAAGCTTCATGTCCGTTATAGGAAGCTCGCTGTGCTTGGACGGGTAGAGGAATGGGAGGAGGCGCGACTCCGTCATTATACCGAAATCGTCCCCTGTCGCATTCATCTCATCAGCGATGACCCCGACGGCTTGCGCGGCATCAATCTTGAAAAATTTGCCAAAGGGCAACAGATGCGCTACAAGGTGACAAAGCCCTATCGCGATAAGCTCCAAAACCGCGACCAATGGTGTATTGCCGCCGTCCCCGGTGCCGCTTGGGCGAAAAAGGTCTTTCCCGACCTGCCGCGCGGTCGCGCCATTGAGCGTCTGTGGGAGGTGATTTTGCAAGCCTCGCGTGTCGATGATGACCCGAACGCCGCGTGGGAAGCGCATAACCGCGACCTTGCCGCACGCTGTGATTACCTCAACAGCCTCAAAATCAAGGAGCTTGAATACCGCAGTCAGAACGGCACACATCTTCGCGTCGGCATGATACCGCAGGCAATTTTCAGGGGCGGTGCGGAAAGGACATTGCAGGGCCATATCTGCAATCCCAATATTCCAAGCGAGGAATGCTTCATCTCGCCCATGCGTGGCAAGGCAGAGGGAGTCGTCTATTCAACTCGTCCTTTTTCCTACGAGGGACAGGTCATTGACAATTTCTGGATTCGCTTTGAGGAGGGGCGTGCCGTCGAAGTACACGCCGAGCAAAACGAGGAATTGCTTAAACGGATGATTTCAATGGATGAGGGCGCCGCCTATCTCGGCGAATGCGCGCTCGTGCCGTATGAGTCTCCTATCAGACAGTCGGGCATCCTTTTCTATAACACGCTTTTCGACGAGAATGCCGCCTGCCATCTGGCACTCGGCATGGGCTTCGTCGATACCATTCGCGATGTGGAGAACTATTCACTTGAAGAATGTCGCAAAATGGGCATCAACGATTCCATGATTCATGAGGACTTCATGATAGGCTCGGAGGACCTCGATATCGACGCGCATACCGAGGACGGCCGCGTTGTACCGATTTTCCGTCACGGTACCTGGGCGTTCTGATTTTAAGACAATCAAAAATGGAAGAGATAAGCACCCCGAAAGCATCTGACTTTCGGGGTGCTTATCTCTTTTCTGCCAATGATTATTTTGCTTTTTATGCAGTGCCGCCTTATTTCTTCTTTGCAAATTCGCGGGCGGCGGTCAAGGTGTTACGCAACAGCATGGTGATGGTCATAGGGCCGACACCGCCGGGAACAGGGGTAATGGCGGAGACAAGCGGCTCGACGGCTTCAAAGTCGACATCACCGACAAGACGGCCATTTTCGTCGCGGTTGATACCGACATCAATGACGGTTGCGCCCTCCTTCACCATATCCTTGGTGACAAAGCGCGGACGGCCGACAGCGGCGACAAGAATATCGGCGCGGCGAGTGACCTCGGCAAGATTCTTGGTGCGGGAATGGCAGACCGTAACGGTGCCGTTCCGTTCAAGCAGAAGAAGTGCCTGTGGCTTGCCGACGATATTGCTTCTGCCGATGACGACACATTCCTTACCTGCAATATCAATCTTATAATAGTCAAGAAGTGCCATGACGCCAGCCGGTGTGCAGGGGAGAAGGGCATAGTCGCCAATGGTGATTTTGCCGACATTCTCGGGGTGGAAGGCATCGACATCCTTCTCGGGTGAGATGGCATGAATGACCTTTTTTTCGTCAATATGCTTGGGAAGCGGAAGCTGGACGAGAATGCCGTGCAGAGATTCGTCTGCGTTCATCTCGGCAATGACGGCAAGCAGCTCTTCCTCGGTGGTTTCCTCTTTCATGCGGCGCACCTCGGAATACATACCTGCTTCAATGCAGGCCTTGTGCTTATTACGCACATAGACGGTCGAGGCAGGGTCCTCACCCACAATAATGACCGCAAGACCGGGTGTGATTCCGCTTTCCTCGCGGAATTTTTCAACTTCCTTTGCCGTTTCGGCACGCAGGGCGGCAGAGACCGCCTTTCCATCAATAATTGTTGCCATGGTGAAATCCTTTCAGCTTTTGTTATCGTTTGATTTTTGTGTTTCGGTATCTGCCATCTCGTCGCGTCGCCCCTTGACATGAAAATAAATGAGAAGGGATGAGCAAAGTGCAAAGCAGACAAAGCCGACCAGAACCGAAATCTTGGTAAACCATGCGTGGTAGGGAAGAATATAGAGGCTATCCGTGCGGAGAAGCTCAATGAACATGCGGCCAAAGCCATAAAAGGCGAAGCACCCAAAAAGCATCTGCCCGTTATAGCGCCGCTTCTTAAAGAGAAAATGAAGAAGTAAAAAGCCCGCAAGCGTCCAGAGCGATTCATAGAGAAAGGTCGGGTGGTAGAAATTACCGTCGCCAAGTCCCATACGCCAGGGAAGCGTGGTTTCCGAGCCGTGCGCTTCACCATTCACAAAGTTGCCCCATCTGCCTATTGACTGTGCCAGAAGAACGGCAGGTGCAACCATGTCGGCAAATTGCAGAACATTGATTTTCTTTATGCGCGCGGTGATGACAAGTGCAAGCAGTCCTGCAAGCAGACCGCCGTAAATGCCAAGTCCCCCTTCCCATATCTTAAAGGCGTCGGCCAAGCTGTCATACTTATCAAGTGATGTCAGAACATAGTACAGGCGTGCGCCAACTACACCCGAAACAATGATTGCAATGGCGAAATCAAATACGGTATCGGTCGGGATGCCCTGCCTTTTTGCACGCCATGCAACATAGGCAACCGCCAGCATCATACCCGTCACGATAATCAAGCCGTACCATGCAACGCTGAAATTTCCTATTGCAATGGCAATTTTAGAAACGGTAAATTCTTTGATGCCAAGACCCGGGAACGAAATGGTTGTCATTGAGATGCTTCCTCCTTTTTATCAAGTGGCAATACAAATGCGGATGTATAATGCTCGGGCTTGAACAGCTCCCGAATGAGCGCGGTCATCTCCTCATATTTGAGCGAGAGTATGATGTCGGCGACATCGAGCAAATCAACGCCTGTAAAGAAATTGTCAAGCATTTCCTCGGCAATTTCCTCGGTGCTGTCAAAGAGCCGCATGAAGTCGGCATAGACACAGCGGCGTAATCGCTCAAATTCCGCCTCATCGGGCGGACACTTTGCCATGCGGTCAAGCTCGCGGTAAAGCATATCGGTCACGAGGCTTGGCTCATCGGATTCAGCGGCAATAATCGCGTAGGCGCAGCCCGCCTCGTCACTGTAATCGGTGCTGGGTTTATCCTGCACAAGACCGCCTTCAAGCAGCTCCTCATAAAGCGAGCTGCCTGCACCGCAGACGGCATTCAGGACGATATTCATGAGCAGGTGTCGCCTTGTCATGAAAAGCTTGTCCTCTCGGTAGAAGGTGTCCTTAATGCCCACCTGCAAAATAGGGCGCGCAACAGACATTGAAAGCTCGGTGTGTGTGCGTCCGACCTGTCCTCGCTCATGTATCGGCAGTGTCCTTGCGGCAGGCTCCTTTCGGAAGGAAAGCTCACCGAGCACACGGTCAAGCACGCGCGTAATCTGCACCTCGGAGATGTCGCCCGAAACCGAAAGCACCATATTGCTTGTGACATAAAAGGCTCTGTAACACTCTGAAAGCAGGGCAGGGGTGATGCGCCCGATAGATTCGGGTGTACCGCAGATGCCCTCGCGCAGTCCGTGCTTTTCAAAAAGGTTATGCATCATGGCGCGGAAGAGGCGGCTCGACGGCTGGTCCTCGTAGGAATTGATTTCCTGCTTGATAATCTCCGCCTCGCGCCGTACCGACGCATCGGTAAAATGCGGGGTAAAGACCATACGGATAAGGATTTCCAGCGCCTCCTCAAAATGCGCGGTGCAGGAGAAGAGATAAGAGGTGCGGGACGGGGTGGTGTAGGCATTGGCATTTGCACCGATGGCGGCAAAGCGTTCAAATGCATCACTGCCGTCAGGCATCTCAAAGAGCTTATGCTCCAAAAAGTGTGCAATGCCCGAAGGGGTTTGGACGGTCTTTCCGTCCTGATTCTCAAAGCGCGTATGAAGCGAGCCGTAGCCGACAGACAGGACGGCATAGGCAGACTGCATTTTTTTCGGTGTCAGATAGACGGTAAGACCGCTTTTGTGGTGAACGGTCAGCGTCTCTTCATGAAGAATAGGATGGACTGTTCGCTTTACTTCATTCATCGTCCGCATCACCCCCATCCTCACTCGGCTCTGCGTATAAAAAATAGACGGTATCGGGTGAGAGCTTTCTTGCGGCGGCGGCAATCTCGCTTGCGCTGACCGCCTCAATGCGTGTAATTTCCTCCTCGGGTGTGGTGGGAATGCCCATTCTCCGACGGCGAAGCATGAAAAGCTCCAGACTGTCGGGTGTATCCGAGAGGGCGGCAAGCGATGCCGTCAGGCTCTTTTTTGCCGCCTTACATTCATTGTCGGTAAAACGCCGCCTGCCAATCTGTCTGATTTGAGCAAGCATGGCGTTTTCCACCTTCTTGCTTTTATCGTTATCAATACCTGCGGTCAGAAAGAGAAGTCCGCGTGTAAAATCATTTACGGCAGAGCAGGAATAGCAAAGCCCCATCGCTTCGCGGACGCGGACAAAGAGCTTGGCGATCGGCGAGTAGGCAAGAATTTCCAGCATGACCGCAAAGGCGGCGTGCTCCTCCCGCGTTTTGCAGGGAGAATAGCGCAGTCCGATGACAAGCCGTCCCTGCCTTGCCGCCACTCTTTCTTCAATGTAGCGGATGTCGGCAGATTTCTTTTCGGGGAGAGCGTCAGGCGCGCACCGCGCGTTATAATTTTTGCCGAAATCCTTGAGAAAGGCGAGCTTGCCTTGTACCTCGTCAATCGGCGCCCGCCCCTCATAGAAGCATTCGACCGCGGCATCGGTCAAAAGGCGGTGATAATTCTCGGTGAGAGCCTTCGGCGTCACCGCACATAGCATTTCCTCGGTGCCGTAGGGTAGAAGTGCCGTCACCGTTCCCTCTGTCATGGCGGCGCGGCAGCGGAGAAGAGCGTATGTACCCTTATGATTGATTTCGGCGCGGACAGCCTCGATGAGTGCCTTTTGCCGAAGAGCGAGGTATTTATCCGAGAGGAGAGATTTTTCTTTGTAGGGATGGCAGATAATGTCCGAAAGAAAGTCGGACGCCGCCGTCAGCGTATCAAGCTTACTCGGTAAAAATTCAGGAGAGAGCATATCTGCCGAAAACACAATTGCTTTATCGTAGCCGATATTGTACTGCGAGACGGCAATCGAGGTGTCGTAGGCTTCCTGCATTCTGCGCGCCATCAGGCGCGGTGTCGGTGTGCTTGCACAGCCCATTCGCAAAACCTCGGGCAAGAGGCTGTCGTCGGAGAGCGTTTCCTTTTGTAAGGGCAGTAAAAAATAGAGTGTCAGACCTTCGGTCTTGAAACGCTCTGAATAGGCATAATTCAGATAGACATTTGGCGATAGCTCGGTACGGGTGAATTTCATGTGTCTCTCCTCATGGGTGCTTGCAGCGCATAACCGCTTGCACGGTTTTCAAACCGACCTGCACCGTTTTCGGCGCATTTTTGAAAGCTTCATTATCTATACAATTATAACACCGATCGGGCGGTTTGTCAATCTGGCGGCATCGTTTTGAGCGTTATCGAATCATGGCATCAATCGCGTGCATGACGCCAAGCTTACCGTATTCGTATGTTAATCCACCCTGCATAAAAGCGGTGTAGGGCGGGACGATAGGGCCGTCACAGCTCAGCTCAATGGTTGCGCCTGTTGTGAAGGTGCCTGCCGCCATGACCTCCTTATGCGGATAGCCGGGCATATCGTCGGGAACGGGCGAGACATAGGATTCAACAGGCGAGCCTGCCTGAATACCGCGACAGAAATTGACCAGATTCTCCTCGGTCATGAGGTCGACTGTCTGCACAATGTCGGTACGCTCCTCAAGGTAGGTGGGCGAAATGTGCTCGAATCCTGCAAGCTCAAGCATTCTGGCGGCAAAGACCATGGATTTCAATGCAGAACGGACGGCAGAGGGCGCCATGAAAAGCCCCTTGTAGAAGGACATCAGCTGATTCATATTCGCACCGAGTGATTTGCCGATACAGGGGGCGGTCAGACGGTCGGCAATATCGGCAATCACATCGCGTCTGCCGACACAGTAGCCGCCTGTCACGGCAAGCCCTGCACCCAAGTTCTTCATCATTGAGCCGACAATGACATCTGCGCCGAAATCGGTCGGCTCATGAATCTCGGTGAAGTCACCGTAGCAGTTGTCGACAAGCACAATGACCGACGGGTCTGCCCGATGAATGACGGCAATAGCCTCGGCAATGCGTGCGACCGACAGGCTTTTTCTTCTGGAATAGCCGCGACTTCTCTGAATTTCCGCCACCTTGACACCGCCTCGTGCAATCCGCGCCTCAATTGACGGAAGGTCAAACTCGCTGTCAATGAGGTCGATTTCCTCGTATTTGATGCCATTTGCCATCAGCGAATTACGGCTGTCGCCCGATGTACCAATCACGCTGCGGAGTGTGTCATACGGCTCGCCCGTTACGGAGAGCAGGGTATCGCCGTGCTTTAAGAGCCCCCCCAGCGCAACCGCGAGTGCGTGTGTACCCGACATGAGCTGTACTCTGACAAGTGCATCCTCTGCACCGAAAACGCGGGCATAAATGCGCTCTAATTTGTCGCGCCCGATATCGTCATAGCCATAGCCCGTAATTTCAAGAAAATCAGAGGAAGAAACCCGCATTTCCTGAAATGCCGCCAAAACCTTGGCACTGCATTTCATGCAAACGGCATCAAGCTCCTTGAAACGCTCGCTGCAATCGCGCTCCGCCTGCTCGGCAAGCAAAACCGTCTTTTCGCAAAAATCAAAGCCGTAAAAATCCATTGTATCCTATCCTTCCTGTCACTGTAAGGCAATCAAAATCATTCACCGCTCATTGTAGCATAGATCGCCGCAAAAAGCAAGGCTCTTGACAAAAAAAAGCGTTTGCGGTAAAATTAAAGGGCAGGAATCCGCATCGACCTCACAAGGTCGTGCAGATGATGTGACAAATGGCGCAGGGATGACACAAAATTGCCGTCATCCTCGCAAAGACGCGCGTTTTCGGCATTGATCAGGGCGTGCTCTGCCTCCGCTACACTTGCATGGCGGACAGTGACAAGCAGAAAGGGACGGGCAGACTCAAAATCCCGTTTGCTCTTTTCAAACAGAGCGAGCGCCTCCTCTCGCTGTCCCGCGGCAAAAAGCGCAGTTGCCTCCTCCACATGATGCTCGATTTTTTCAAGATGCGCTGCTGTCATAAACGAGGTTGTCAGAACGGCGGCAACAAGCAAAATAAAGCCCACGGTGCTGGCGATAAAGGCTTTCATCTGGATTTGACCTCCTCCTTCAGAATGACCGTGACGGTATCAGCATCGTCAACCACCATCAAAAACACTTCATCCAGTCGGCACTTCCTTTTTTGAAGCTCCTTTTTGATAAAGCTCTCGTTTCTGCCTGTCAGACGGCAGTTGAATTGGCTGATGCTTCCCTCAAAGACAAGCGGATGGTCAACGCCTCGCCTTTTAACCTGAACGCCTGCATCAGAGGGCGTGAGTGGCTGATATTCATCCCGCAAGATGACCGATATCTTGCCATTCTGCTCCATAATGGCATATTCCACCGTATCAATATTGGAAACACCCTGCAACCGAAGCTCACCTAATAGCTCTTCAATAGGAAGTCGCACACGCAAAAGCTCACCCTGGTCGAGCTTACCGCGCTTGATGAGTATGCTTGGCTTGGCTTCAAACAGCCTTTTGAAGAAGGGAAGCTTGGTGATGCCAAACGAAATCATGATTTCAAGCAAGAGCATACAGACAATCGGAACGGCGGCAAAGAGAAGCGGCTTTTCCGCATCATCAATGACCATTGATGAAATTTCGGACAGAAGCAGCGCCGCCACAAGCTCGGTCACCTCAAGCTCGCCTACCTGCCGCTTGCCCATCAGCCTTAAAATGAGGGCAAGCAGTATATAGACAATCACCAAACGAACAAGGATAGTCAGCATAGACATACCGCCTTTTGCATTTTGAGGTTAGTTTGCATTTTTTTATCAAAATCATACCATCATCGAGAAAGAGGTCATACATGAATCAATTTGATAAATTGTCGGCAGAGGCAATTAAAGCCGCCCTTGACGGCAGAATCCCCTTGCCCGAAATTCACGCGCTTGTCGATTCAACCAATCAGCGCGCAAAGCTGCTTGCAGGAGAGGGCGCACCTGCCTTCACGGCGGTCATTGCCGATAACCAGACAAAAGGGTATGGGCGCTACGGCCGCCACTTCCATTCGGCATCGGGTGACGGTCTGTATATGACACTCATTTTGCGACCGACACTCGATTCCGCTCTCTTGCCGCAACTCACGCATTATACCGCACTTGCGGTAGCAGAGGCAATCGAAAGCCTTGTGCCAAGCCTTCACATTGAGATTAAATGGGTAAATGACTTGTTTTTGGAGGAAAAAAAGCTGGCAGGAATCCTTGCCGAAACAGTGTTCGGTAAGGATACACAGAAAATCGAAGCTGTCGTTTTGGGCATCGGCATCAATTTGAGAGGAAGCTTTCCAAGCGAGCTTGAAGCCATTGCGACCGCCATTGACCGCGTGGCAGTACCCCCGACGCGCAACGCGCTTGCGGCGGCTATTATAGAACGCATGATTAGTGCCGAGCAGGAGCTTGCAGAGGGAAGCTATATGGCGCGCTACCGCCGTCGCTCATTTTTAATCGGGCGGGGTGTGACGGTCATAGAGGGAGAGAACAGCACACTGGCGACCGTGCTTGCAATTGAGGATGACGGTGCGTTGCGCGTTTTGACGGCGGAGGGCGCAGAGAGAGTTTTGCGTGCGGGCGAGGTCAGCCTGAAAATTGATTGATTTCTGCATTTTTTGTTGACTTTTTTATACTGGTGGCGTATAATGGAAATGTATTCTTAAAAAATGAACATAATGAAAAGAGGTGAGCGCATGGACGCGGGCTGTAGTACGGTGCCTTTATGGCGTATACGGAAAAATTTGATATGTCGGAAGCATCAACCGCAGAGTGAGCGTTCTTGCGCTTTGCGGGCGTGTGCCACGCGCTCTTTTTGATAGATTGCACACTGCTCCGACATCATGTTGAATCTGAAAGGAGTCGGAGAGATGGAAAAGGAACTTTTGGCAGAGGAAATCAGCCAATACATCGAGGAGAGACGGCTGGGTGATTTGCGCGACCGTCTGACCGAAGAAAATCCCACAGACCTTGCTGAATTTTTTGACGGTATGTCAAAGGAACGGCTGGTTTTACTCTACCGCATTCTGCCCAAGGAATTGGCGGCAGAGGTTTTTGTTGAAATGTCAAGTGATGAGCAGGAAATGCTCATCAATTCCTTCAGCGATTATGAACTGAAGCAGATTATTGACGAGCTTTATACCGACGATACGGCGGATATTATCGAGGAAATGCCTGCCAGTGTTGTGCGGCGCATTCTGGCGGCGGCTGATCCTGCCATGCGCCGTGCCGTCAATGAGCTTCTGAAATACCCCGAGGATAGCACAGGCAGCATCATGACCACCGAATATGTGGCAATCAAGCAGCATATGTCGGTACAGGAATCGCTTGACTATATCCGCCTTGTTGCAACTGATAAGGAAACCGTCTACACTCTGTATGTCATTGATGAAAACCGCCGTCTTCTCGGCTCGGTTACGGCAAAGGAGCTTTTGATTTCCCCCACTGATACAAAGATTGAGGACATCATGGATTCCCGCGTGATTGCGGCAGAAACCATGACCGACAGGGAAGAGGTTGCCCGCATGTTCGACAGGTATCATCTGATTGCTCTGCCTGTCACCGATAAGGAGGGCAGGCTTGTCGGTATTGTGACGGTCGATGATGCGATCGATGTCATTCATGAGGAAACCGAAGAGGACTTCGCAAAGATGGCGGCAATCACACCGACAGACGAGTCCTATATCAAAACCTCGGTCTTTGAAATTTTCAGAACGCGCATCCCGTGGCTGCTCATTCTGATGATTTCGGCAACCTTCACCGGCTTGATTATTTCTGCCTTTGAGAGTGCGCTTGCCGCAAGCGTTGTCCTGACCTCGTTTATCCCCATGCTGATGGATACGGGCGGTAATTCGGGTAGTCAGGCATCTGTCACCGTCATCCGCGGTCTTTCGCTCGGTGAAATTACCTTCAGCGATGCCCTTCATGTGCTTTTGAAGGAGCTTCGCGTGGCACTGATGTGCGGTGTTGCGCTCGCCATCGTCGCCTTTGCCAAGCTTCAGTTATTAGACAGGCTCCTGCTCGGCAATGAGGCTGTCACGCTGACGGTATCCGTCATTGTCTGCCTGACACTGTTTGTCACGGTTCTCTGCGCCAAGATCATCGGCGGACTTCTGCCCATTCTCGCCAAGCGTGTCGGCTTTGACCCTGCCGTGATGGCAAGCCCCTTTATCACAACCTGTGTCGATGCCATCTCGCTTATCGTTTACTTCACAGTCGCAAGCTCGTTTCTTCCAATTTGATTAAAGAGTAGAGAGGCATTTTCATGCTGACAAGAGAGCTGATACAGCGCACATTCACCAAATTGCCGACGCTTGATACCGAACGGCTGCAATTAAGGCAAATTCTCCCGACCGATACCGAGGATATGTTCGCCTACGCCTCCAAAAAGGAGGTCACGCGCTATCTTCTTTGGTCACCCCACCCGACAAGAGCCTATACCGAAAAGTATATCGCCTACCTACAAGAGCGCTACCGCGCAGGCGACTTCTACGATTGGGCAGTTGTCTTGAAGGATACGGGACGCATGGTTGGCACCTGTGGCTTTACGAAATTTGATGTTTCTTCAAATTCCGCCGAGGTTGGCTATGTCTTGAATCCAAGCGTGTGGGGACAAGGGTATGCCACCGAGGCACTGACGGCAGTTCTGCGCTTCGGCTTTCAAAAGCTGCACCTTCATCGCGCCGAGGCGTGCTACCTCGAAGAAAATACCGCCAGCCGTCGCGTCATGGAACGCGCAGGAATGAAATTTGAGGGCATAAGACGGGACAGCATCATCGTCAAGGGACATTACCGCAATGTCGGCGTTTGCTCTGTTCTGGCAGAGGAATTTCCTTTGCCTTGAGTTGAATAAAAAAACCGATAGCCGCTTGCGCCTTCTTCTGCCAGAGTGCAGATGAAGCAAGCACCCACCCCATACGCATTTTGCGTATGGGGTGGGTGCTTTTTGCTTGTCTCTCTCTTTTTTATTTGCGCGTCCAGCAGACAGAATGCGTATCCCGAAGGGCATTCGCATTGGCTTCGGGATTCGTGACATCCAATAGACAGTCACCACTGTACCACCCC
>JAZRPF010000025.1:0-56682 GCA_045649045.1 Eubacteriales bacterium | reverse complement strand
TTTGTTGTCCTCCCTTGTCATATTTTAATTCACCAAAACAATTATAACACAAATTTATTAAATTTTCAATAGAAAATGGACATCTACGGATGTTTAATATAAAATCAAACAAGTTTGTAAAGCAAAAAGCATTATCAGCGTTATAGGGTGATTTATACCAAAGTTACTCCTATATCGTTTCACCACTATTGCGTTTTACTTTGCAATTGAGTGAAAACAAAGAATATCAATTTATTATGTTACAAAACTAAAGGAGGACGAAAAACATGAATTTATTACACGAAAGAATTAAAGAAGGGCAGCTTTTAAAAGGGGCGTTAGTTTCTCTTACAGACCCTTGTCTTTGTGAAATAATGGGAAATGTTGGTTTCGACTGCGTATTCATTGATACAGAACATACCTATATGAGCTACAAGGATGTTTTGTGTCATTTGAATGCAGCGCGCTCTTCGGGTATTGCCTCACTTGTAAGAGTGCCACAAAATGATCTTACGGCCACCAAAAAAATACTTGAAATGGGGCCAGATGGAATACTCTTCCCGATGGTAAAATCACAAGAGGAATTTAACGAGCTTATGAATATGACACTCTATCCGCCACTCGGAACAAGAGGATTCGGTCCAATGAGAGCAATTGATTACTGTAGCGATAAAAGCTTGGAATATGTCCAAACCAAACAACACGATTTGTGCAGGTATGTACAAATTGAGACAATAGAATTGATAAACGATCTTGAAAAAATTGCAGAAAATCCTTACATTGACGGTTTTATTTTCGGTCCAAACGATCTTTCAGGATCATGTGGTGAATTGCTCAATGTTTTTGGTGAAGCTACCGTTACACAGATAAAGCGAGCAATAGAAATTTTGAAAAGGCACAAAAAATCCGTCGGATTTGCTTGCGGATTCAAAGATGATGAGGTGCGTTTCTGGTATAGTCTGGGATTTGATATGATATTTTCCGGTGGCGATTGGACTTACATATATAACCAAGCAACTACAACACTTAAATTGCTCAATTCTCTAAAATAAAATCAGAGTAACTGCTAAAAAATTCATGTTGTTTCTTAACCAATAAAAATTGAGAACACAGAATTGAAATATGAAGGTGGCAAGTCCGGTTGTTTTTTTCCAAAATATGAATATTAAAAAGCCTATATAACAATGGGGATTGGCAGTTTAATGTTATCTTTTGTTCATCGAAGATACGGCTTGTGCGTTCAAAAGAACAACGGCTAATCAGTCTTATCTTCAAGGATAGCATGAAGCCCATGTCTATCACAATAAACGCGCAAGAGGTGCTGCATCAATTTGCAGCACCTCTTGTGTATCAATTAAAGCATTGTCATCAGCCGTTCCCTTCTGTTCATCATCACATGACAGGCAATGACCTGTGCAATCAGCGTGATTGTCCATGAAATCGGGTAAGAGAGATAAAGCCAGACTGTGTTGTGAAAATAATCAATCGGAAAGACAAACAAAATCCAAGCTACACGGAAGACACACACGCCGCCAAGCGTAATCAGCATCGGCGCAAGCGACGCGCCCATGCCGCGCATAATGCCCGTAAAAACCTCCATGATTCCGCATAAAACATAGGTTGCTCCGAGAATTTGCAGGCGCAGAAGTGCCAACCTGATAATTTCCTCACTTTCAATACCGAAAATACCGAGCAGCTGTCGCCCGAAAACAACCTCAATCGTGCTTGCCGTCACACCGACAGCACTCACAAGCGCAAGTGCCAGCCACTTGATACGCCTGACACGGTCCATTCTGCGTGCACCCACATTCTGCCCCACAAACGCAAGAGTGGTATGATAGACTGCATTTTGCGCCGTATAGCCAAACGAATCAATGCTCTGGGCAGCGGTATTCGCCGTCATCACGGCAGGACCGAGCGCATTATATGAGGACTGAATCAGAACATTGGACACCGAAAACATACTTCCCTGTATGCCCGCAGGTAAACCAATGCGAAAAATCATTTTCAATTTATCGCGGTGCAGCCGCAAGCTTCTGAAATAAAGACGGCAGCTATCCTTCAGGGTGCACAGCCTGATGATGACAAAAAATGCCGACAATGCCTGTGACACAAGCGTGGCAAGCGCAACACCCGCAACATCCATCTCAAAGACTATCACAAAAAAGAGGTTGAGGCAAACATTGATAAGTCCCGCACCTGAAAGTATGTAAAGCGGGAAGCGTGTATCCCCCTTCGCGCGCAGAACGCTTGCCGAATAGTTATACACCATCGCAAACGGAACACCGAGAAAGTAAATACGCATATACAGCACCGAACTTGGCAGAACGCTTGCGGGCGTTTTCATCAGGGTGAGAAGCGGCTCGGCGGCAAAAAATCCAATCAGCGCAAGCGGAACGCCGAACACAACCGAAGAAAGCACCGATGTATGTACCGCCTCCGAAGCATCCTTGTCACTTTTCGCACCAAGATACTGTGATACAGAAACGCAAACACCGACCGAAAGCCCAAGTAAAAGCCCAATCATCAGATTGCAAATGGCGGTAGTCGAGCCAATCGCGGCAAGCGCCGTCTCTCCCTCCTTTGCAAAGTGACCGACAACCGCTTTGTCCGCATCATTGTAAAGCAACTGCAAAAGCGCTGTGAGCATGACAGAAAAGGTATATGTCACCATTTTGCCGAAAAGCGGCCCCTCTGTCATATTGACATTTTTCTGTTTCATCCTCTTCTCCTTGCTTGAAGCAAAACAATCGTTCAGAGCATTCCAAGTTTAGTTATAATCCTTTTTTGTCGCTTTGTCAAGGCTTTTCCAAAAATAATAGAGAGAAAACTTAAGTTTTCTCTCTATGACGCTTTTATACCGTTATACCGTGACCAGATTGACGCGATTGATGCTTCCGTTCAAAAAGCCTTGCGCATTTTCAAGAGTTGTCAGGCTGATGGATTCCAGCGCTTCCTTTGTCAGAAAGCCCTGATGCGAGGTGACAATCACATTCGGGAAGGAAAGCAGTCTTGCCGTGACAGAGGTGTTCAGAATGTCATCCTCTCTGTTTTCAAATACATTGTCCTTCTCTTCCTCGTAAACATCAAGTCCGACGCCCCCGAACTTCAATTGCCTGATTCCTTTGATCAGGTCCTCGGTGCTGATGAGCGCACCACGCGAGGTGTTCACCAGAATCACATGACTTTTCATTTTATTGATGGCATGAATGTCAATCATATGATAGGTTTCCTCGGTCAATGGGCAATGAAGACTGATGAGGTCACTTTCCTTTAGAAGCCTATCAAGCGACACATATTCGACGAAGGCTTCAAGCTGGGGGTTCGGGTATTTATCGTAGGCAATCACCTTCATCCCGATTCCGTGACAGTTTTTGCACATGGCGGCGCCGATTTTACCCGTACCAATGATGCCTGCAACCTTGCCGTAAAAATTGATGCCCGTCAACCCCATCAGGCTGAAATTGTTTTCTCTGACGCGAATATATGCCTTGTGAATGCGGCGGTTGACAGCAAAGGCAAGTGCAAGCGCGTGCTCGGCAATTGCCTCGGGCGCATAGCCCGGCACACGCATAACGGTCACACCGTACTTTTGTGCGGCGTTCAAATCCACATTATTAAAGCCCGCACAACGCATCAGAATCAGCCGGACACCGTACCCTGCAAGTGTCTCAATGACTGCCTCCGACACATCAGATGCAACAAAAAGGCAGACGGCATCATAGCCCTTTGCCAGACTCACGGTTTTAAGTGAAATATCGGTCTTGAGATAGTCAATTTCGATATCCTTAAATTGCTTCAGAACCTCGTCAAACGCCTCCACATCGTAAGGCTTGGTATCGTAAAAAAGAATTTTCATACAGTGAACCTCTTTCAAAACTTTTGCTTCATGATTCTATCTGTCAATATACTATACCCCATCCGTTGCAGAATATCCAAAATGCGTATATTTTCTTTCAAAGCATCGCACAATAGGAATAGAAAATTTTAATGGAAAGGATTTTGCCATGTGCCGCCGAAAGAAAAGTATGTTCCCCTTTGTTCTGCTTGGAATGCTGATTGCCGCCGCCCTCTATCTTATCATTCGCTTTGTCTGCCGTAAATGCCGTGATGCCGAGAAGGCAGTCACAGATTGCATAAGCGAGGACTGTCTTTGCGAATGCGAATGCGATTCGGACAGTTAAGAGGTCGACGCATTCAGGCACAATCGAACAAAAAAGGCATCGTTCAAAAAAAATCGGTGCCTCTTTTGTGGATTCAGTACAATTATCAATAAAATGAAAATGAGGTAGAAAACGAAAATTAAAATCTTCGTTTTCCCCTTTTTATTGTTTTTTGTTCTATCGCCCTTCTCGCGCTCTACCGTACCTATGTACGCCAACGCTCGCGGGAAGGGCGATTTCTGCTCTGACTTCGACGACCTCTGGTGCTACCTCATTAAGAACACCTTTGCTTTTTGCTTTTTATCGCTATTTCTATCGTTCTTAATGAGTCATCACCTTATTTTTATCTCTTCAATATTTTTTCGACCGAAACAAGCTTAATCACCGTGATGAGAATATCCACGGCGCTCTTCAGGTCGGCAAGCGAAGGATAGGTCGGAGCAAGGCGAAGGTTTCTGTCACGGGGGTCAATACCGTACGGGAAGGTTGCACCCGCCGTTGTCAAAGTAACACCTGCCTCTTTTGCACGGCGATAGACCTCCTTTGCGCAACCATCCAAGAGGTCAAGGCTGACAAAATAACCACCGTTAGGCTCACTCCAGCTTGCAACACCCGTCTCACGAAGCTGCTCGTCAAGTGACTCGAGCAACAGGTCAAACTTCGGGCGAATGCAAGCAGCCTGACGCTTCATCTGGTTGCGAACACCGTCTTCATCCTTCAAAAACGAAAGATGGCGCAGCTGATTCAATTTATCGGGGCCAATGGTCTGTGCCGCAATCAAAGGCTTTATCTTCGAAAGGTTTGCCTCACTCGCCGCCATCATGGCAACACCCGCACCGGGATAAGTGA
This sequence comes from Eubacteriales bacterium, assembly GCA_045649045.1. Classification (GTDB taxonomy): domain Bacteria; phylum Bacillota; class Clostridia; order Oscillospirales; family CAG-272; genus UBA1740. The sequence continues at coordinate 51,691 of JAZRPF010000025.1, read as the reverse complement.
TTTTTGAGGTCGAGGTAAAGTAAAGAACGCGGTTTTCGTTGCCTGCAAGGCGTGCTTCCTCAAAAATATCAAGAAGGAAGTCGCCCTCTCCGTAAATTTCATGCACAAAGTAGGCATTATCCCACATGATACAGAAGTCGGGCGCGGCACATTGCATACGCGCAAGACGGCGCACAGTTTCATCAGAGAAGGTCACGCCTGTCGGATTGCTGTATTTCGGCACGCACCAGATGCCCTTAATGGCGGAATCAGCAGCAACAAGCGCTTCAACCTCATCCATATCTGGACCGCTTTCGGTCATAGCAACAGGAATAAGCTCGAACCCAAGCGTTTGAGTCACAGCAAAATGACGGTCATAGCCGGGTGCAGGGCAAAGGAACTTGATTTTATCCTCGCGACACCAAGGACGGACAGAATCCGCCAAACCGAAAAGCATCGCGCGTGAAAGCGTATCATACATCATATTCAAGGAGGAATTGCCTCCAACAATAATCATATCGGCGGGAATGCCCGTCAAAGAAGAGAAAAATGCACGCATTTCGGGCAAGCCATAGTTATCGCCATAATTGCGGCAATCCATGCCCCCTTGACTTTGGCAATCGGAAGCCACCTTCAATTCCGTCAGCATGGCATCAGATAAATCAAGCTGGTCGGCGGCAGGCTTGCCGCGCGACAAGTCAAGAGAAAGTCCCTTCGCACAGTCATTTTTATAGGTAGTCTCAAGCTCTGCCTGTAATGCTTCAAGCGCAGAGCGAGACATTTCTTCGTATCTCATGAATCAAAAGCTCCTTTTTTCAAGTGGCAACACCGTTCGTGACGGCAATCCCTTTTCGCCATTTTTTGTTTTTTGATAAACAACTGTTTTTGAGTATATCACATTCGGAATGTTTTTGCAAGCATTTTTTCCAAAAAAGTTCAAATTTTCTTGGCTTTTTTCAAAAAACACTGTTTTTTTGCAAGTTCGAATGACACAAATATTCATTTTTGATGAAAAAACACAAATTTCACAAGAAAAACAAGGCTTGACAAGCGGTATAGTTTGGTATATAATAGAAAAATAGTAGATTTTATATTGCTTGAAGAGGAAAAACGATATGTCAAAGAACGACAAAAAAATGGTGGAGCAAATCACCTCAATGGACGAGGATTTTGCAAAATGGTACACCGACATTGTAAAAAAAGCCGACCTGATTGATTATTCCAGCGTCAAGGGTTGCATGATTATCCGCCCGTACGGCTATGCAATCTGGGAGCGCATCCAACAGATTCTTGATGCAGCATTCAAGGAAAAGGGACATGAGAACATCTATATGCCGATGTTCATTCCCGAATCTCTTTTGAATAAGGAAAAGGCTCATGTTGAGGGCTTTGCGCCCGAGGTTGCATGGGTGACGATGGGGGGCAGTGAGCGCCTCACCGAGCGTCTTTGCGTTCGCCCGACCTCCGAAACACTTTTCTGTGAGCATTATGCGAATATTATTCGCTCATACCGTGACCTGCCCAAGCTCTATAACCAATGGTGCAGCGTTGTCAGATGGGAAAAGACAACCCGTCCCTTCCTTCGTAGCCGCGAATTTCTCTGGCAGGAAGGCCATACCATGCACGCCACCGCAGAGGAAGCAGAGGCAGAAACACTGCAAATGCTGAATGTCTATGCCGACTTCTACGAGAAGTCGCTCGGCATTCCCGTTGTCAAGGGACGCAAAACCGACAAGGAAAAATTCGCAGGTGCCGCCGCAACCTATACGGTTGAGGCACTCATGCATGACGGCAAAGCGTTACAGGGCGGTACATCGCACAACTTTGGTGACGGCTTTGCCCGCGCCTTTGATATTCAGTATCTTGACCGCGACAACCAGCTCAAATACTGCCACCAGACCTCTTGGGGTGTCACCACGCGTATCATCGGTGCTATCATCATGACGCACGGTGATGACAGGGGACTTGTTCTTCCCTCCGCCGTTGCACCCATTCAGGTTGTCATTGTACCTGTGCAGCAGCATAAGGCGGGTGTTCTTGAAGCGGCAAACGCCCTGAAGGAACGGCTCTCCAAGGTTGCGCGTGTCAAGCTTGATGACAGCGATAACAGCCCCGGATGGAAGTTTGCCGAGCATGAAATGCGCGGTGTGCCGATCCGTATTGAAATCGGCCCTCGCGATATTGAAAACGCCTCCTGCGTTCTCGTCCGTCGCGATTCTGGCGAAAAGCAGTTCTTCTCGCTTGATGGCATTGAGGCGACAGTCACCGAGCAGCTTGAATTGCTCACAAAAGCTCTTTATGAGCGCGCCTTCGAGAACCGTGCCGCGCATACCTATACCGTGCGTTCACTTGATGAATTTAAGGAAACAGCCACACAAAAGAACGGCTATATCCGCGCTATGTGGTGTGGTGAGCTTGAATGCGAGCTGAAATTGAAGGAAGAGGCGGATGTCACCTCACGCTGTATGCCCTTTGGTGACAATGAGCGTGTTGCCGAAACCTGTGTTTGCTGCGGCAAGCCTGCCAAGGCACTTGTTTACTGGGGTAAGGCTTATTGATTTTCAATCGTTATTTTTATAATAATCATGGAGGAGACGGCAGACTTGAAGCCGTCTCCTCTGCTTTTTCTTCCCTGCATATTGTCATGAATCGCCTCCTCTCCTACATATATCATAATAGTCGCATTACGCACAAAAAGGAGAATTTGATGATTCGGTTGCTTCAAAAAGCGCTGTCGGCCTTTCCTATGCTCATCTGGCTCGCCCTGTTATTATATTATGAAAAAACCCCCATAGCTGTTGCCATGCTGATTGCCGTTTTGATTCACGAATGCGGTCATCTCGCGGCATTCAGGCTTCTTGGCGAGCCGATCCCGCGACTTTCCTTTCGCGCGCTTGGTCTTTGTCTTACCCCCCGTCAGATGCTCTCCTACCGTGATGAAGCCATTGTCGCGCTCTTTGGCCCCGCATTCAATCTGGCAACCGCGCTCCTGCTTCTCCCTTTCCGTGAAATGAGCCTTCTGTGTCACGCTCTTTGCCCGACTTCGCTTTTGCTTGCAGGCATCCATCTCTTACCGATTATGCCTCTTGACGGCGGACGCGTTTCCCTCTGCCTTGCCCGTTATCTTCTGCCCGACGGCGAGGGTGAACGCTTCGCCATGCTGATTTCAAGTGTGACACTCACAACGGCGCTTTTTCTTTCGCTTTATTTCATGCTCTTTTACGGCGTTGCTTTTGTCCCTTTTTTCGCATCTCTCGTGCTTTTTCGTGAGCAAGGAAGGAATCGTGAATGATTCGAATGAACGAATATGAATTTTTTTCAAAAAGCACTTGACAAGAAATATAAAATCGGGTATAATGTTTCGTGTACGGTCTTGAATGTATTTGCACGGTGTTCGTACCCTATTTGTTATACATGAGAGTTATATAAAGACCTCAACCAAAGAAAAGGAGGTGCAATTATGCTTAGAACCTACCAGCCTAAGAAGCGTCAGAGAAAGAAGGAACACGGTTTCCGCAAGAGAATGGCTACTGCAAACGGCAGAAAAGTTCTGAAGAGAAGACGCGCCAAAGGTAGAGCACAGCTCACCTATTAATTGCAAAACCTCCGATAACTCACTTCCGTGCTTTATCGGGGTTTTTGTTATTTTTCCACTATTTTTTGAAGAAAGCAGGTGCTTCGATGAAATTCCGTGCCATCTGCGAGAATCATCTGTATGTCAAGGCGTACTCCCGCGGTAAGCGATATGTCGGGAAGGCTCTTGCCCTTTATATTTTGCCCGATTTCCGCGCAGAAAAAATCAGGCGCGCGCACCCGGAAAAGAAAAAAATCAACCGACTCGGACTCACCGTGTCCAAGAAGCTCGGTTCTGCCGTCGTTCGTTCGAGGACGCGGCGTATCATGCGTGAGGCGTACCGTCTCACAACGCGAGAACTCAATTTGAAGCAGGGCTACCTCATTGTCATTGCGGCGCGGGAAGCCGCTGTGCATATGAAATCGACCGACCTCTTGCCTGAAATGAAAAAAGCATTTGAAAAGCTGCAAATGGTCGTGCCGTCATGAAGTACATTTTTATTCTCCCCATCAAGTTCTATCGGCGCTTTATCTCCCCTGCCCTGCCACGCTCGTGCCGTTTTACCCCCTCCTGCTCGGAATATGCGCTTGAAGCATTCAGAACACGCAATGTTTTCGCCGCGCTTATTCTGACAGTCTACCGTATTTTGAGATGTAATCCCTTTTGCAAAGGCGGCTATGATCCCGTCCCCCGTCGCGGATTTCGTCGCGTAAAGGACGAAAATCAACCGCCGAATTAACTGAAGATTGGATTTGAAAAAATGAATATTATCGCAAAACCGTTTGGCTATGTCATGCAATTTTGCGCCAAGCTTTGCATGAATAATTATGCCTTGGCACTTTTGCTCTTCGCACTGATTGTCAAGCTTGTCCTGCTTCCCTTCGGTATCAAGCAGCAATCAACGCAGGTGAAGGCTGCAAAGCTTCGCCCGAAGGTCGCCGCCATTGAAAAGAAGTATGCAGGTCGCACCGACCGTCCCACCCTGCAAAAGAAGCAGCAGGAAATCATGGAATTGCAACAGAAGGAAGGCGTCTCGCCCTTTGGCGGCTGCCTGCCTCTCCTGATACAGTTACCGATTCTGTTCGGTCTTTACAATGTCATCCGCAACCCGTTCTCCTATCTGCTTCACAAGTCAAGTGAAACAATCGGCAAAATTGCCGAGCTAACAAATCAATTCCCCGACCTCATTGCCAAGCACACCTCTGCCGAGGGCGTTATCAACTATCAGAAGATTGGCTCTGCCGTCAATCAGCTTGACCTTGTTCCCGCAGTGCAGGGTGCCGAAAGAACCGAGGCTCTTGCCGAGCTTGTGGATGTCAGTGCAATTCCTGACTTCACCCTCTTTGGACTTGACTTATCTCAAACACCGCAAAATACATTCGGTTGGTTGCTCTTGATCCCGATTTTTGCTGGTGTTATGTCCTATCTGACCATGTGGCTCTCCCGTAAATTGAGCGGCACCGCGCAGATGATGGGCAATACCGATGCACAGAAGTCGAACTTGATCATGGACCTCTTGATGCCGCTGATTTCGGCTTATATCTCCTATATTTACCCCGCCATGCTCGGTATTTATTGGGCATACCAGTCGCTCTTCGGTCTTGCACAAAGCTTGGTTCTTGCTAAGCTCATGCCTCTGCCCAAGTTTACACCCGAGGACTTAAAGCGCGCCGAAAAGGAAATGAAGGTTGAAGAGGTGAAGCGTAAGCCTGTCCAGATTCGTTCTCTCCACCATATTGACGACGATGAAGATGATGCGCCTGCACCGACCTTCACAGGCACCTCGTCTGTCTACGGTGACGAGGATGAGGAGGACACCAAAGGTACCGCAAGCAATAGCATCGCACCTGCTCCCATCAAGCAGGAGGATGACCGCCCATCCAAGAAGAAAAAAACAAAAAGCTCTGAAAACGACTGATTATCAAATTATAACATCAAACGAAAGGAATTATCACAGTGAGCCAGGAAATCATTGTCACGGGTAAGGATGTTGCCGAAGCCATTGCCAATGCGCGCGTTCTTCTGACGAAGGACAATCCTGAAGCCGAGGTCGGTTATTCGATTCTTGAAACAGGAAGCAAGGGTATTTTCGGAATTATCGGCGTCAAGCCCGCTAAAATTAAAGCATATATTATCTCCGACGAGGAGGAAAGCACATCCAAGAATGAAAACGGCGACAGAAGAGAACGCAAAGAAGGCAGAAGAAACAACAACCGCCGCCGTCAGTCCGGCCGCCAAAAAAGCAGCGAATCGACGCCTGCCCGCAAGCCAGCCGCTCCTCGCAAGCCCATCACCCCTACGGTCGAATTGCAGATGACCAAGGTGGAGGTCGGCGAGGGCGAAGATTTATCCATGGAATTTATCCGCCGTCTGATTGCCAATCTCGGCATTCAGGTTGAGGCAGAGCTTTATCAGTGCGAGGATGGCACGCGCCGCATTATCCTGAACGGCGAGGATGCAGGTATGCTGATCGGCCATCACGGTGAAACACTTGATGCACTTCAGTATCTCTCCAATCTTGCCTGCTCAAAGAAGAACAGCAAGGGTGAGCGCGACCACAGCCGCGTCACGCTGGACATCCAGGGCTATCGCGCAAAGCGTGAGGAAACGCTCCGCGCACTTGCACGCGCAAAGGCGGCAAGAGCGCTTCGCACAGGTCGCAATGTATCCCTTGAACCCATGAGCGCCTATGAGCGCCGCATCATTCATTCCGAGATACAGTCCATTGCAGGTGTTTCCACTAATTCAGTCGGCAGTGACAACAACCGCAAGGTCATCATTTACCTGACCGATGAAAAGGAAGCGGAGCAAGCTGCCGCAACCGAGACCGTCGAAGAAAAGGACTTCAATCAAGAAGAAGTGCTTGACACAGTGATGGATAGCGTAGAAGGCGATGCAGATGAGACCGATGCTGCATCCGATGACACAAATGCATAACGGCGATACCATTGCCGCAGTTTCAACCCCGCCCGGCAAGGGCGGGGTTGCCGTTATCCGTTGCAGCGGCACGGAGGCGTTTGCAGTCGCAGAGGCGTGCTTCCGCACAAAAAGCGGCAAAAAGCCAACAGATTTCCCTCTGCGACACGCCCTTTACGGACATATCATTTTGAATGACGAGCCTGTCGATGACGGTATTCTGACGCTCTTCCCTGCCGAATCCTCTTATACAGGAGAGCCAACCGCAGAAATTTCCTGTCACGGCGGCGTTCTTGTCACGCGCACGGTCTTGGAGGCGGTTCTTGCCGCAGGCGCACGCATGGCGACAGCAGGTGAATTTACAAGGCGTGCTTTCCTTCATGGTCGCCTCTCGCTTCCCGAAGCGGAGGCAATCGGCGACCTGCTTGATGCCGCAACCGAAAGCCAGATGCGTCTTTCCTCGGTCGCTTCAAGGCAAAAGCTCCGCGACACCCTCGCAAGCATCACAGACGAGCTGACACATCTTGTCAGCAGTACCTATGCCATCATTGACTTTCCCGACGAAGACCTTGCCGAAATGAGCAACGAAGAAATCAGAAAAGCCATGCATGACATCATTGACAAGCTGACCGCACTCGCCGCCTCCTACCGCACAGGCCGCGCCATCAGCGAGGGAATTGAAACCGCTATTTGCGGCCGACCCAATGTCGGAAAAAGCTCACTCTACAACGCGCTTTGCGGTGAAGAGCTTGCCATCGTCACACCCATTGCAGGCACAACCCGCGACCTGCTTTCCGAAACCGTTTCGGCAGGTCGTGTCACTCTCCGACTGACAGATACGGCAGGACTACGCAACCAAAGCACCGACATTGACGCTGTTGAAAAAATCGGCATCGAGCGTGCAGAGGAGCTTCTTTCGCGCGCCGAGCTGATTCTGGCGGTCTTTGATTCCTCATCTCCCTTGACCTGTGAGGACAGAGACCTGATCAATAGATTGAAGCAAAGCAAAAAGACCGTCATTGCCATTCAAAACAAATCCGACCTTCCTTCTTTAATTGAAGAAGAGGAGCTTTCTTCGCTGACACCGCACATTGTCTCGCTTTCGGCAAAGGACGGCAATACCAAGGAATTAAGCGAGCTTATTGAGGCATTATGTATCGACCGTTCACTCTCCACAGGCGCCGATGCCATTTTGTTCGATGCTCGGCAATTTGCCGATGTCTCGCGTGCCATCCGTTTCGTGCAGGCTTCGTGCGATGCCTTCGAAGCAGGCTTCCCTGCCGATGTGGCATTTCAGGATCTGGAGCTTGCCATCGGTGCCTTGGAGGAGTTAGACGGTCGCTCGGTGACCACAACTCTTGTGGACCATATTTTCAGCCGTTTTTGCGTTGGAAAATAAAAACCAATTGACTTTCCCTATGCGCTTATCGCTTGTCGGGACCGCCGGGCTTCGCCTTGCTTTTGGGAATCGCAATAAGAACCAAAATGATGATGACAACAATAGCTGCAATGGCAATTAAAATGCCAACAATCTTTCCGCCGTCCTTGTCATCTGTCGCGTCCATGCCGCCCGATGTGTCACTCTCGCTTGCACTGCCGTTATCTCGCGTATCGCTTGCAGTTGTATCGTGGTCAGCGACACTTCCGTTGCTCTCGCTGTCAACAACCGTGCCGTTGTCATTGTCACCGCTTGCAATATCGTCAATCGCCTGACTGCCGTCACGGACAGCCCGACGCATCGGTCCCTCTATCACATCGGGAAGCATACGGTTGCATTCAGTCGCCACAGGCTCTGCGGCACAAGCAATGCTCACACAAGACAACACGGCAAAGGAGAGCGCACAAAGAATCGCGCCTGCTCTTTTCATGATTTTTTTCATGAGTGTTTTGCCTTTCTCTTATCGTTACCTTTACTTTTCGCGTGCGTTCAACGCAACGCATTTTTAGTATAATGCTTTTCTGTCCTTTTATGTAGAAATTTCAAATCAAATGAAAGGCAATTCAAATGGAAGAAAAAAGATTTACAAAAAATGACGCGGGCTTTACCTGTCTTCATTGCGGTAAGGAAGTCCCACCGCTTGGCTTCACTTCGCGCAATCATTGCCCCTATTGCCTTTATTCTCTTCATGTGGATGTCAATCCCGGCGACCGCGCCAATGCCTGCATGGGACTCATGCGTCCGATTCGGACAGAGCCGCATCCGCGCAAGGGTTATCTCATCATCCATCAATGCACCAGGTGCGGACAAATTTGTCGCAACCGCGCCGCCTACGGCAAAGGAAATGTGCAGGATGACCTCTCGCTGATTATTGCGCTTTCATCAGGCAGCCAACAATAAAAAAAGCTCTCCCGTTTCAGTATGAACGGGAGAGCTTTTTTTATGAATACCGATTAAACAAATAAATAATAAAAGGTCGTTGCGAGCGTTCCGAGCAGCATAAGACCTGCCATGATAATGGCGCCGATACGCATTGCCGGGCTGATGCCCGTTTTCTTTTTCTTTTGAGTTTTATTTTCCATGAGTGGCTCCTTGATTCTTATGTATGCTTTGCTGTTGTATACATTCTGATGCAATTACGGGAAATATTGCCAACCGAAAGCGGCATCTCCTTTGGCAGACGGTGCAAAATCTGTTCAAGTCCGCGCGCCACCGCACTGTCAATATGACGGAACTGTACCACCTTGACATGAGTAATCTCGCGAATCATTTGAGAAAGCCCCTTCAAAAGACTTCCGCCGCCGCAGATATAAATACCGTCCTCCAGCACATCGCGGATAAATTCGGCAGGCAATTTGTGAAGAGCGCGGCAAACGGTTTCCAAAAGCTCGGTCATCGGCGATTCAAATACAATTAATAGCTCGTCCGACCAGATACGCTTCTTGATAATCTCGCCTGTCCGCATATGCCGTCCCGTCACCTCTACTGAATTGCGCTCGGTGCCTGTCCACACAGAACCAATGTGTCTTTTGATTTGCTCGGCGGCATACGGATTGATTTTCATTTCATAATGCTGTTCAAGGTAGGTCATAATGGCAAGGTCAAAGGAGGCACCTGCCGCGCGTATAGTATCGCGGTACAGGATCGTCCCGTTCCCCACCACCAGCATATTACTGCGTGATGCGCCAATTTCAAGCACGCACTTGGCGCGGTCAAAATCCATGCCCTCTCCAATCACCGCCGCCACTGTTGAATAGACAAGATAACATTCACCTACACCCGCCTGCGCCGCAAGCTCAATGAGCGCCGCTTCCTTCGCCTCGCTCTCACCGCAGGGTGATGCAATCAGGACACGGTTTTTTTCTTTGTCGCATTCCGCACGGTCAAGTAAATAGGAAATTGTTTGCACAGTCAGATGCTTGGAGCAAAGCGATTCTCTGAAAGGACGAATGAGTGAGCAGGTTCCTTCCTCGGCCATTTTTTTTGCCTCTGTTCCACAAGCAAGGAACCGACCGTCAGCACGACTTTTAGCCACAAGCGAAGGCTCTTTCAAAATAATCCCTTCGTTTGCGGCGCTGACAGTCAGATTCGCTGAACCGATATCAATTCCAAGTTGATTGCGCATGGTCATCCTCACAATAGTGTTATCTTCATTATACACAGAAATCAACCGAAATGCAAGCCTTTTTTCATACGCGCTGTTTGGAAATTTTTCCCTATATTGAAATAGGCGTATAGGGGATACCTGACGGGCTCGTAGGCATCCCCTTTTTCATGCATGCTTAAATAGTATTATAACACATAAAAAATGACTTTGCAAGCATTTTTTGAAAAATAACCAAAATTCTTCTGGATTTTTACAATTTTTTCAACATTTTCTTCAATTTTTCGTGCTCTTTCATGCGTTTTTGTCAGACGCCTTTTCTGCGTCCCACTTATTTCGGGTAATTCAAGCCCTTCACAAATCCACCGCTCTCATGAGAACAAACATCTCCGCCAATCACACGGTCGCGATAAATGAGAAGATTGGCATAAACCGTTCCCTCATAATCGGGATAATTCGTCACAGTATAGGTATAGCGTGTAATTGTCTTACCGCAATATTTTGACAGGTCAAAGCCTTGTGCCTTCTGAATTTCATTATAGCCGATAAGGACGCGGTCAAGTGTCTTTGGAAGCGAAACTGTCCCTTCTCTTCCGCTTTCATCGGCAAGCTGAAAGCCAAGCTCCTCAAGAAAATGTCTGCGCGCCTCCTCGGTCTTGATGCCCTCATAGCTCACAGTCTCGACCGTTGCCGCTTCATTTGAATCTGCCATCATAAAAATCGAAAGCAAGACCACAAGACAAAGAACAATCGCTCCGACGAACTTCAGTGTACTCATTTTGACGGAACAAACAAACATGGATGGTACCTCCTCGAAATATGTCTTACTCATCTCTATGCATAAGCTTCTCAAAATAGAACAAGGGGTGGCACACGAAATTGTGTGCCACCCTGCTATGACCGCATCATGTAGGCAGTGCAGCCATCAAAATCAGCTTAACCGCAGCAGCAGAAGAGAATTAAGAGAGCAATGATGATGATCCAGGTGCAGTTATTGCCGTCAAACAAATTGCAAAGACAGTTGTTCATAGTGATTGAGCGCCGCTTTCAGAGTGCGGCGAAGCCCCTTTCATAAATAGTATCGTAGGGAAATTCTCCCTTACGTTATCATACTATGCCGAAATGAAAACTTGGTGTCAACCTGCCGTGATTTTTAGAATACCGCTTGACAGTCAATGAAAAATCAAGTATACTAAATCATACAGATATTTTTTGAAAGGGGTGGTTTGTACGGCACTTGTTCTCCTGACACGCGATTCGGTTCTCCGCGATTATATTCTTGCCGATACACCCCTCGTCGCGCGTGCCTATGAAAATCCGTCCTCGCTTTCAAAGGATGATACCTGCATTGTAGACGCCGATACAGTTCCTCTTCCCTATCCACCCTCCACCTGCCTTCTGATTGCAAGAAAGCCGCTTAAAACCAATCTCAAGATTTGCTTGCGGCCTCTCGCCCCGAAGGATATTGAAAGGGCACTTCTGTCAGACGAGGATGAACCGCCCCTGCAAGTGATGAAGCAAGCGCACATTGTCATGAAGGGCGGGATCTCCGTTTCGTTTTCGCCGTTTGAATTTGCTCTTGTCTGTGCGCTTTTAGATGCCGAGGGTACGCCCCTCTCAAGAGAAGCACTTTGCCGTCATATTGAAGGGCGCGCCACACACACGGATGACTGTCTGACTGTCTATATTTACCGCATCAGAAAAAAGCTTCTGCCACTTGGATACCGTCTTGTATCCCACCACCGACTCGGCTATTCGGTTGAAAAAATCAAGACTCTGTAAAACAAAGAAAAAGAAAGGAAGAAAATCTCATGCTCAAATTGCTTCTCGGTGACTTTGGCACAGGGAAAACCACGCACATCTGCCGTGAAATCGAAGCTCTACTCAAAAGCAGTACGCCTTCCTTTCTGATTGTACCCGAGGGGGCAACTGTCGCGACCGAACGCACGCTTGCCACACTTCTCCCTCCTTCTGCCCCACTCTACTTTGAGGTCACCAACTTTTCGCGCCTTGCCAACACAATTTTTCGCCGTGCAGGCGGGCTTTCCTGTCACCCACTCGGCAAGGACGGTCGTGCCTTTCTGATGTGGCAGGCTCTGCGTGCCTGCCGTGAACGGCTGTCGGTCGAGGTCAATGACAAGCTCCCCGAAAATGTTTTAAGATTTGTCTCTGCCGTTGATGAATTGCGTGCCGCAGGCATTCGCGCGGATGAATTGCAGACTGTTTTGCCTACCCTCAATACCCATAAGCTTTTACGCACGAAAATCGGCGACTATCTGGAAATTGCCGCCGCCTACCACGCACTTGCAGAGGAAAAGGAACAAAGCGCACCCGGTGACGACCTGACGCGCCTTGCCGAGCTTTTGGAAGCAAAGCCGCTTCTGCAGGGAACGCCTCTTTTCTTTGACGGCTTTGTGAGCATGACCGCACAGGAAATGCGGATTATCCGCGCACTTCTCCCGATGACCGACATCACCGTCTCGCTGACAGTCAAACCGACGAGTGAGCCACCTATCGCCTATGCCGAGGTCGTGGATACCGCCAGACGAGTGAAAGCGTTGGCAGAGGAGCTTCATGTTCCTGTCAGAATTGTAAGCCTGAAGGATGCCCACCGTCCCGCGCACCCCGTCTTTCACCATATTGCAGATTCGCTCTTTTCCTCGAATGAGCCTGTCCCCTTTGAAGAACGGATGCGCGAGCAATACGGTACCGATATTGCCATACCGCAGGATGCCCCCATTACAATCAAGCAAGCTGACACGGTTTTCGACGAGGCAAATCTGATTGCCGCCGAAATCTGCCACCTTGTACAAAACGGCGCACGCTACCGTGACATTCTGCTTATCGGGCGCAACCCCGAAGGCTATCGCGGCATTCTCGACGAGGCTTTGCGCCGAAACGGCATTCCCTGCTTCTTTTCCGAGCGAACAGAGCTTGCCGCCTATGAGCCAATCAAGCTGATTTTCGCCGCATACAGTATGCGCGCCTCTCATTTCCGTGCCGCCGATGTCATTACCTATTTGAAGTGCGGCTTTTCAGGCATTGACCGTGACTGCTGCGACGAGCTTGAAATTTATATCACCACATGGAATCTCCATGGCACGCATTTTACCGATAGCCGCCCCTTCAATCTGCATCCGCGCGGCTATACCTCGCGTGAGCAGAAGCCAAGTGAAAAGGCTCTGCTTGAACGGCTGAATCTTGCCAAAGAAGCACTCACCCGACCGTTTGAAGCCTTTGGCGGAAGCCCCTGTAAAAGAACCGTCAAGGAGCACGCGGCAGCACTTGTCCTGTTCCTTGAGCGCTTACAGGTAGAAAGCACACTTGAAGACTATGCACAAGCCGCAGCAAGTAACGGCAAGCGTACAACCGCGACAATTTATCGCGCACTCTACCCTTGCATTTGTCGGACTCTTGACCGCATTGTGCATTTACTTGCCGAATCTATCGTTGATGAAGCTGATTTTGTCGCCCTCCTCACGCTCGCCTTCGCCTGTACAGATATCGGCAGTATCCCGTCCGGTGCCGACGAGGTTGTGATTGGCGATGCCTCCATGCTTCGCCCTGCCTCCCCCAAGCACACCTTCATTTTCGGTGCAAATGACGGCGTTTTTCCGGGAGCCGCAGAGGATAGCGGTTTCTTCAACCGTGCCGAGCGCCGACTTCTGAATCAGGCAGGGCTTGACTTTCCCGAGGAGGCTTATTTTTCCTCGGCAAGAGAACGCTATGCCTTTCTCCGCGCCTTTCTCTCCCCCTCCGACCGCCTGACAATCACAGTCCCTCTCGCAGGAAGCGGACTTGCCGCCCTGCGTCCCGCGCCTGTCCTTGATGAAATCCAAAAGCTTGGCGGTCGATTCGTCAGCGTATTCTCCGCGAAGGATACATCGCTCCATACCCTTCTCTTTCGGCGCGAATCGGCACTTGACCTCATGCGTTATGCCGAAACAGAAGAGGAAAAGCTCCTCATACGCAAACTGATAAGCGAGGATGCACAATTAAAGGAACGGGCAAAAATTCTTGATATCCCGCTTGTGATGCCCGAATGCCACATTCGTGAAAGAGAGGCAAACGGCGCACCGCTTGCCTTAACGCAGAGCCGTCTTGACAGCTTTGCCCGTTGCCCCTTTTCCTATACCTGCCGTTATGTCCTCGGGCTGAACGAAAATGCCGAGGCGGATTTCCGCTATGCCGAAAGCGGTACCTTTGTCCATGCACTGCTTGAACAAATCTTTCGCCAGCTGGCAGAAGAGGGACGCACCATCAATTCACTTTCGGACAGTGAGCGTACAGCTCTTTTAGAGCGCATCTCACTTGATTATGAGGCGGCACTTATCCCCGATGAGCGTGCCTCTTCCAAAAGGCTCACGCATATGTGTCGCAGATTGACAAGCTCGACCTTGCCTGTCATTGATTCGCTTTGCCGTGAATTTGCAGACAGTGATTTTGTCCCGCGCTTCTTTGAGCTGCCAATCGGGACAAAGGACGGCATTCAGCCGCCACCCATCCTGCTTGCAGACGGTACGAAGGTTACGCTTTACGGAACAATCGACCGCGTGGATAGCTGCCGCATAGACGGCAAAGCATACCTGCGTGTCATTGACTACAAGACAGGTACTAAAACCTTCTCGCCCGACAATATTGCGAAGGGACTTGACCTCCAGCTTCTGCTTTATCTGAATGCGCTTGTTGAATCAAAAAGTGACAGCTTCCGCGACAGGGCAGGCTTTTTGCGGGATGAGCCGATTTACCCTGCGGGAATGTTCTATCTCCTCACAGGACAGAAGGATATCAAGCTCAATTCACGCGAGGACGCCGATGCTATTCGGATGCGGGCAGCTCGCTCGATTACGCGAAGCGGCATTCTCCTATGCGAAGGCAATGTCATTGGCGCGATGGCGCACGAGGATGCCCGTACCCTGTTCGGATACAGAATACAAAAGGGTATCCCCGTTGCACAGGCAGGCATTACGCTTGCGACGCCCGAAGATATCAACCGCTATTTCTCGATGATGAAGGATAGCCTGCGCCATTTAGGCGAACGCATCTGCAAGGGTGAAGCACACGCGCTTCCTCTGCGCGCAGGAAATGCGCGCAGTGATGCCTGCACCCATTGCGCCTTTAAGCCCATCTGCCGCAATGCAGTGACGGTCAAAGATGAGGACAATGAATAATCGCAAATAGCAAATAAAAGTAAAAGAAGGCTTGAATCAAGCCTTCTTTTACTTTTATTTGCGGATAATTGTCAGATTGGCAGGTAAAATGCCCGTCTGCTGATAGACAATTTCTGTAATCTGCGCGACCTGGTTCGGCAAAAGCTCGGCATCGTTTTTCACAATGACGCTTGCAGAATCACCGCTGATGACAGCAACGCAATCCGAAAATCCCTTAGCTACCACAAGTGCTTCTATATTCGATTCATTCTCAATTTCACTTGCAATTGCAGAAATATCGGCAAGTGCCTGCTCCTTTGTGGAGTCAAGTGCATCCGCGCTGGCAAGCACGGTCTGCAAAACCTGCAATGCCTCGTCGCGTGCCTGTTGGCGACTGAGCTGTGCTGATGTAAAGTAAGCATCTGTATCGGTTGTGCCTGATGCTTCCTGATCATTCTGAGTGCCGTTTCCGTTCACATTGGTCATGTTGTTGTTGCCGTAATCAATCACACCGCTCGGCTCTGTCGCGTCACTAAACCACATATAGTTAAGATAGACTGCAAGGCCGATAAATAAAACGGCGCAAACAAGAATAATGTTGCGCTTGCCGATTTTGGCAAGTATGCCCGATTCACCCAATACTTGTAGTTTTGCCATAGTCGTTTCCTCCGAATTTTTTGGTTGATGGTATACTGTATGCGTCAAATTCCCCGAATAGAACAAATACAAGAAAAAACTTCTAACGCCCGCTGATATGAATACGATTGGTACCGATGTTGAGCGCCGCTGCAATGAGCGAAATAAGCTCTGCCCGAATCTCTGTACGCTCACCTCCCACACAGACAACCGCAACACCGCTGACAGGAGGCAGCTTGCGCGAAACCAGCAGTCCCTCTCCCCCCGATACCACAAACTGACCGCCCTCATTTGCCGCATACTCGCTGACCTCACCCGAATCAAGCATCACAAAAACATCAGGCGCAGAAACCCCCGCAACCGATTCGCAAAGCTCTTCAAGCCGTGCCTCCAATGAAAGCCTGTACCGTTCAGCTTCTTCAAAATAATTATTTGTATCTACCGCTTTTTTTGTGCCGTCATTCCCACCGCCGTACAGCAAAAGAAAAATCCCGAGAATCCCAATGACAAGAATACCCCACTTTCCCTTCAGCTGTTGTAGGTAATGAACCGCCATTCCCTTATGCTCTATGATAGACCACCTCACATTCTACACCGATTTCAGCCCGCACATCCTCAACCATTCCGGGTACATTAGAGAGGCACGCGCGCCCATATAAATGCAGCACCATTGCACTGACAGAAACCGCTCGCCCCTCCCCCCTATCAATCCTGCAAGTCACCTCCGCACGCACACTTCCCGACGGCAGACGATACCTCTCGCAAAGATAAACGGCAATCCCCTCTTCAATCGCCGCCTTTTCCTGTGCTTCAATCCATGCCTCGCCTGATAGCTCGGTGTCCGGTAAAATAGCGCCCGTATCAGACGGAAAAAGCTCCGCAATGCTTCCGTCGCGAAGCGGCGCAATGACCGAAAGAAGCACAACAAGCGAAAGAGCAACACGCACCCCTTTTTTGCTTTCGCCGTCAGGCATCAGGACAGACGCAAGACAGGAAACAAGCAAAACCGTCAGAATACTTCCTAAATATTCCTTCATTCTGACCTCCTGTCTACGCCGCAGCGCACGCTGTCCGCGCAAAAAGGGCGGCCAGAAAGAGAAAAATCAGGGACGGCAAAAGAGTCATGGCAATCAGCATATCATAAATGCCGCGCAGATTGACAAAAAGTGTGTTTGCACGCGGAGCATCCATCATTTCCGAAACGCCCGCCGATAACGATATGAGTGTTCTTGTCAGAAAAAGCTCCAGAAAGAGCGGCAATGTCAGCAAAAGAATAGCAACCGCACAACCGACACCGACGCTTTGCTTGAGCATCAGAATTGATGCCGCCGCCGTTTGCAAGGTGTTGCTCACAACACCCCCGACAACAGGAATCAAATTACCGACCGCATAGCGCGCCCCCTTGAAAAGTAAAGAATCCGATGCCGTCGATAAAGCATTTTGCATACCGAGTGAAGCGCATAAAAGCGTGCTGAAAAAGCCGAGTATGCTCATATAAAGATGCCGTACGGTTTTGAGAATACCTCCAACCGACAACTCCCGCCCGAGCGCATCCACCGCAACGAACCCGAACGAAACATTGGTCAGCGGCAAAAGCACCGAACGGCATAGATTTTCAAGAAGCAGAAGGAAGTATGACATTCCGTTTGCACCGACCGCCGCACCCGTTATATTGCCACCCGCCGTCTGCAAGACGCTCATGACAGGCATCGCCGTGTTGGCAAGAAAGCATAGGTCATCAAGATAAGCACCCACACGCACAGTGACGGTATAAAGCGAGCGGTAAAGCACCGTCGCCGCAACGATGATGACTCCAAGCTCAACTGCATTGCCACTCTTCCCCTCGGGCTTGACGGAGGCCGATAAAGCAATCAGCAATAAAAGCAACAGCAAGGTCGAAAACTGTCCGCGTAGTGACGAAAGCCCATTGCCAAGACTGTCAAAAAGAAAGGAAGACAAAAACGCCATATCCGAGATTTCGGAAAGCTTCCCCTCTTTGATGGCATCACCAACATCCGAAAGTTCAGGCGGCAAAGCATTTGCAAAGTCATCCACATATTCTGTCGGCTCCTTTGCACTTGATGTCGCTGCCGCTACTCTCACCGTACCGCACAAAAGCAGAAAAATACACAGAATGGCTGCCACCGTGTAACCTTTTTTCCTCATTCCCCTCTTTCACCTCCTGTTTTTGACGCAGAGTTTGTCTGCCTTGTCCACCCTTTTATCCGCCCGCCACCGTCACCGCATAGGTCAGTAGCTCCTGTATGTACGGCAAGCAGATGAGCAGAATTTCCAGCTTTCCGCAAAGCTCAACGCGCGCTGAAAGCGAAGCCGCGCCACTCTCCCGACAGGTATCGGCGGCGAAATGTGTCAGATATCCCACACCCATTACCTTCACAATGCTTGCAACATAGGGTGCAGCGGTGCTTTTTTCAGCAAAATCCCGCCAAACCGAAACAAGCGACGAAAGCCGTGTCACAAGCGGAACAAGAAGCATCACACCCGCAGAGAGCAGAACAAGCGATGCGCCCTTCACACTTGCCTCACGCATGGAATAGGCTAAAAGCGCAAGCAAAAGAGCCCCCATCATGACCTCAAATATGCTCAAAAGCCAAACACCGCCCTCACCGTATCAAAGAGCCTGCCAATTTCCTGCACAAGCATCAGAAGCACTATGACAATTCCCGAAAGCATCACCAGCATTGCCTGCTCGTCACGCCCCGCCTTTGAAAGAATTTGGTGCGCGACGGTGACAAGCAAGCCGACTCCCGCCACCTTCAATATAAGTGAAACATCCATCTTTATTTTGTTCCTTTCGCATATATAAATCGTGGCAGAACGCCATCATGATGCAATTATAGAAAAAGCACCACTAACAGAAGTCCTCCCGTTACCGTCAGCGAACGGCATAATTTCAAACGACGCGGCAGCTCCTCTCTCCCCTCGGCGCAATAGCCCTCAAGCATACGGCGGTAGTATTCACACCCGCGAAGCTGCTCCTCTCGGTAGCTCTTGCCAAGCTCTGCCGAGAAATCCATCAGAAGCGCAAATTCCTCATCCGAAAAGCAAAGTGCAGAGCGGCATTCAGTAAGCGCCGCCGCCATGCCCTTTTCACGCAATACAGAAATGAAGCCACAGCTTTCAAGTGCCTCACCGTCAAAATGGCGGTAAATATCGCCAAGCGGTGTCTGATAGCAGGAAATCTCACTTTCAATTAAGCGAATCAGCTGTAAAAAGCACTCAAGCCGCCTCTGCCGTCCTCTCTGCATTCGGCTGAATAAAAAGCCGACATAAAAAGTCATCAGCACAATCATCATAGCACCAATTGTCCCGAGCTGCATCGCAAGGTCCTCCTTCAAAAGCATTCGGAAAGCGTTTTTTCATGATTCTCCGAGTCCGATGTCGCCTCTGTTACGGTATAGTGATAGGCTCCTCCCTCACGGCGAATCCCGATATATGCACCGAAAACACCCGCGCGGTCAAGCAAATGAATGGCAGGGCGTAAAAGGAGTGCGTGTAAGTCATCTCCGTGCGCGCTGGCAATTAAGGGAACACCGCTGCTCTGCACCGCCAGAATTGAATCAGCCTCCTCGTAATCGCCGATTTCGTCGCAAATGACCGCCTGCGGTGCCAGCGTACGCGTGGCAATCTCAATGCCGCGTGCCTTGGGATAGCCCTCTAACACATCAATCATGCCGTTTGCCCCTGCACTTCCGCAAAGCTCACCCCGACAGTCCACAACCGCAATTCTCATGGCGTCCTTGCCCGATGAGAGCGTGTCGGCAAGATCGCGCAAAAGTGTGGTTTTACCGACACCCGGCGGCGCATAAATCAATATTCCCTTTCTGCACTTCATCCGCCGAAAGAGCTCTACCGCCACGCGCCCCGCACCGCGAATCGGATGTGCAATCCGAATACAAAGCGAGGTGACATCCCGTACCCCTACCACATCGCCCCGTTCGCGCACTGCAAGTCCTGCCACGCCCACGCGGTAGCCTCCCTGCAACCGAATATATCCCTCACGCAAGGTTTCACTGTAAGCATAAACCGAATCCCGACAGAATTTCCCCAGCAAAATTCCCAGCTCCTCACCTGTCAGGCGCGTCAGAAGAGGGTAATTCACATCGGGAAAGGTGAGGGATGATGTACGGCCGGCGCGCAGTCTTAATTCCGACAGATCTTCGTAAAAGCGGGCGCGCGTCGATTCAAGTCCCGCAAGCTCGCGTCGAAGCGCAGGCGGCAGACTCTCAATCAGCGACAAAAGTGCCGTATTCCTTTGTACCATCGAAGCACCCCCCTCCTATCCTCGTTTAGAAAGCACATGAGGATTATCAATAATTGGAATATTTCCTTATGAAATTTTTACCATTTTTTGTCCTGAAGATTGACAAATGGGCATGTATATGATATAATCTTGTCGGATTGACAGGAAACCTGTCGTCTGCAAACAAGAAGATTCAGACCAAAGAAATATGAAAAAGAACGGAGCTTTTCTGCCATGAATGAATCATTCATCACAAGACCGCTTGACGAAAACGGAAGAATCGTCATACCGATGGAAATTCGTCGCAACCTGAAAATTCAGCCGAATGATCTGCTCGAAATCACCGAAAAGAACGGTGTCATTTCCCTCTCGAAGCATCTGCCCGGCTGCCTTTTCTGCGGAACAACCGAGGATACCGTCTACTTTCACGGCAAGTCTCTCTGTCGCGCTTGTATAGCCGCCATTCGCGACGCTTTCTGATAACGATGTATATGCACAAGGCAGCCTGTTTATGCCTTGCACAAGTCCGCAGAAGAAAGGTCATATCATGAATACTGAAGAAGATTTTTCTACTGAAGCCGAAGAGCCGTCTCTTGCAGACGCCATCGGCTTTCCCTGCACACAGTGCGGTGCGCAGACTGCCTACGATCCCGCAAGCAGTACGCTTTTATGTCCCTACTGCCATACAAAGCACAGCGTTCCCTCAAATGAGGTTGAGGCACCCGAATATATTTTTTATCCCGAGGATGAAACCTTTACCGCGCCCGTATGGTCGGAAAAGGGAAATCGCCGTATTGTCTGCTCGTCATGCGGCGCAGATATCACAGTCAGTGCCGCCGCCGTCACCGCTACCTGTCCCTTTTGCTCGGGACATTATGTCACCGAGCTTGATGACGATGACAAAATCATCAAGCCCGAAACCATGGTTCCCTTCAAAATTTCGCGTGATGTGGCTTGTGCAAGCTATACCCGCTGGGCGAAGAAGCGTTTTTTCGCTCCCTCCGCCTTTCGTCGTGCAGCGACGAAGGCGCCAAGCATGAACGGTGTCTACATTCCGCACTGGACCTATGATGCTGATATGACCACCTCGTTTTCGGGCTGGGGCGGACGCCACCGCATCGTCCATTATACCGTTCGCGTCAACGGAAAAACGCAGCATCGCACCAAAACCGTCACCGATTGGTACAAAATCGGTGGCACCGAAAATCTCCGCTTTGATGATACGCTTTGCTGCGCCTCGCGTAAGCTTGACCGCACATTACTTGCCAAGCTCGGCCCATTCAGCCTGAAGATTTTGAATGTCTATAACCCCGCCTATCTCGCCGGATTTTTTGCCGAGCGGTATGATATTGGACTTTCAGAGGGCTTTTCGTCGGTCATTCCAACCTTTGAAGGCAATATGGAAAGACACATTTTTCGCGTCTCGGGCTATGACGAATACCGCGCAATGTCCTATCAGCATACCTATACCGCCGTCCGCTTCAAGCACATTCTGCTCCCCATTTGGATGAGTGCGTTTCAGTACGGTGGCAAAAGCTACCCCTTCCTTGTCAACGGTGAAAACGGTCTTGTCGCAGGTAAAGCACCGATTTCACCCCTGAAGGTTGCTTTGGCAATTTTGGCAGGTAGCTCCCTTTTTGCACTTGCTATGTGGCTTTTGTATTTATTGAACTGACAAAAGCCGTGATATTTCGTCACTTTTTTTAATTGCTTTTATCCCTCTTTCTATTGACATTATCAATGAAAAAGTCTATAATATTACTGTTATATTAAAAACGAAGTGCCGCTCTCTGTTTTTTGTCGGCACATGGAGGATTTTATGAGTACAAAGCTGAAGGTTGGTATTATCGGCGCAACGGGTATGGTCGGCCAGAGATTCATCACCCTGCTTGCCGAGCACCCCTATTTTGAAATTGCAGTTTTAGCGGCATCTCCTCGCTCCGCAGGCAAGAGCTACGAGGAAGCTCTCGGCGGCCGCTGGAAGATGCAAGCCCCCATTCCCGAGAAGGTACGCACAATGCCTGTTGTCTCGGCTTCTGATGTTGATGCTGTTGCAGAAAAGGTCGACTTCGTATTTTGTGCCGTCGACATGAAGAAGGATGAGATCCGTGCGCTTGAGGATGCCTATGCAAAAGCAGAGGTGCCTGTCGTTTCCAACAACTCTGCACATCGCTGGACACCCGATGTCCCGATGGTCATTCCCGAAATCAACCATGAGCATCTTGCGGTCATTGAAGCACAGCGCGCGCGTCTTGGCACGAGGCACGGCTTTGTTGCTGTCAAGCCGAACTGCTCGATTCAGAGCTATGTGCCTGCTCTCACTCCCCTTCTCAAATTCAAGCCGACTGAAATTGTCGCCACCACCTATCAGGCAATCAGCGGCGCAGGCAAGACCTTCAAGGAATGGCCTGAAATGATTGATAATGTCATTCCTTACATCGGCGGTGAGGAAGAAAAGAGCGAGCAGGAGCCCCTTCGCATTTGGGGTTCTGTCGAAAACGGCGAGATTGTCAAGGCAGCCTCTCCGCTCATCACCACCCAGTGCATCCGCGTGCCTGTTTCGGACGGTCATACAGCCGCCGTCTTTGTTCGCTTTGAAAAGAAGCCCTCCCGTGAGGAGATTCTCGAAGCGTGGGATACATTCCAGGGTCCTCCGCAGGAGCTTGCCCTGCCCAGCGCACCTGAAAAGTTCCTGACCTATTTTGAAGAGGATAATCGCCCGCAGGCAAAGCTCGACCGCGATATTTACGGCGGTATGGGTGTCACCATTGGTCGTCTGCGCGAGGATACACTTTTCGATTATAAGTTTGTCGGTCTTTCGCACAATACCCTGCGCGGCGCGGCAGGCGGTGCTGTCCTGATTGCCGAACTGCTTTATCGCAAGGGCTATCTTGCTGACCGCGTTGCACTCGGTCTCCGCAAATAAGGATAAAAAGAAGTGAGTGGATTTCGTTCGGAATCTGCTCACTTTTCTTTATCCCCTGATTCTTGACAAATTTCGTGCTTGTTTTTAGTCCTGTATTGCGAAAAATATCCCCTCTCCCCTTGCTTTTTTTGTATAAATATGCTATCATAAAATAGTAAGAAAAATAAAATGCTATAGATATTCTCATTCCTTTGCAAAATGGCTGCTCAAAACCCGTTTATTCCGTTGACTGTCAAAAACAGTCTCCGTAGAAATGGAGTCTACCATGAAAAATCATATATTTTGGCGTTGTTTTTCGGTTCTCTTGCTCATCTCCTGCCTTTTTCTTCTCTTCAATGCCTGTCATACCCCCGAGCAGCGTGCAGAATCGGAGACGGAAGAGGAATCCTCGACCGAAGAAAAGACAAGTCCCCTGCGCGAATCCTTTGCCGCAATTCCGCAATATACAGGTACACATGACCTCACCCTGCCCGATGAAGCAAATACAGTCCCGCCCCGCTCTGCAATCACCGTTGTCATAGATGCAGGTCACGGTCAGCGTGATCCGGGTGTGATGACAGATGAAATTCGCGAATCGGATATCAATTTGAAGCTCTCTTTGCGACTTGGCGCACTGCTTGAGCAGATGGGCTACCGTGTTCTGATGATTCGTGAGGACGATACCGCCCTTCTCGGTGACAATCCAAATTACAATACCGACAAAGAGGCAGAGGCGCGCCGCAACTTTGCCCTGAACGCAGGTGCCGACCTCTATATCAGCATTCATTGCAATTCCGATTCCTCCGATGCGGCACGCGGTACACGCATTTTCTTTCATCAGCACGCGGCAGTTCGCTTTGAGGGTAGAAAAATTGCGAATCTCTATCAAACGGCCTTGAATGCCGAATTTGCCTCCGAAATTGAGGACGGCAAGGTCACGACCGTCAAGGATAACTACCTGAACGGCTTGCCTGAACCTTATATTGTTTTGAAGGACAAAAATATGCCCGCATTTCTCTTTGAAATCGGGTTTTTAACCAATGATGCCGACCGTCAGAATCTGACAACTGACGATTATCTCTGGGAATATGCCCATGCCCTTGCGCTCGGCACGGAAAATGCGCGCATTGCCGCACTTGTGGGCAAGTCAAACTAATCAACGGAATTGCCTGTGCGGCAACGAAAGGAGAGCTTTATGAACTGTATGCGATGCGGACAAGCATTGGAGGAGCGCGATATCTGCCCTACCTGCGGATTTGTGCAATCCAAAGCAGAAGAAACTATCCTCGGCTGGTATGACGATGCACAAAGGGCAGAGGATGAGCGCCGCTATGAAATTGCTGCTGAATATTATAAAAATGCCGCCGATATGGGACTTCTTGCGGCACAGCTTGCCTATGGCAGATTGCTTGAAAGCGGACGCGGTGTCAAAAAATCAATAGAGCGTGCAAAGGAATATTATCGCAGCGCCGCCGCTTACGGCGAGGCAGAAGCCGCGCTTGCCCTTTCAAAGCTTCTGAAAAACCAATCTGCGCACGCCGAGGACGGCAAAAGCACAGAAAATGCCGCATTCTTTCTGCGTGTAGCCGCAGAGCTTGGCTCTGCCGAGGCACAGTATCTATTAGCCGAAGCATACCGCCACGGCGATATTCCGTCAGAGGGCGAAGCGCAGGTTGCCTATTGGTACGCCGAAAGCGCCAAGGCGGGCTATCCCGATGCGGCTATCAAGGCAGGCGAGCTTTACCTTTCGGGCGGTGTATCAGGTGCGACCGAAGAACACGCCAAGTGGTTCTTTGAGCAAGCACAGATGATAGGAAACAATCGCGTAGCGGCACGCTATTTAAGCCGTTTGCGTGGCATTGAGGCAAAGAAGCCACCCGAGATGATTCCCGTCAATCACCCCGCTTCTCTTTGCGATTTGGCGCAGAGCGCGGAGCGAGCAGGCGATAATGCCATCGCGTTCTCTCTTTACGGCCTCTCGGCAGAGTCAGGCTATGTCCGCGCCCTCTATCGCTTGGGCCTTTGCTATGAAAATGCCATCGGCACACTCATGGATATGGAGTCGGCAGTTTCCTATTATCAGCAGGCGGCTGACGGCGGCAGTATTGAGGCTCTTCTGCAGCTTGCATCCTGCTATCGCTACGGCAGGGGAACTGCACCCGATGAGGCAAAGGCTTTCTCCTATTACTTGAAGGCGGCTGAAAAAAGCAACCCCCGCGCACAATACATTGTCGGCGAATGTTATCTGAACGGCGAGCTTACCGCCCAGAATCTGCGTCTTGCAATTATGTGGCTTGAACGCGCCGCAATCAAGGGGCATCACGAGGCAATTTCCAGCGTCAACGCCCTGCACGAAACCATGAGCGACATCTATAACCAAGCAATTGAATATCAGAATAACGGCGACGGTGCCGAGGCCCTTCGTCTCTACATCATGCTCTCTGAAATGGGGCACGCTGCCGCGCAATGCAATGCAGGCTTCTGTTATCAGACAGGCTTTGGCTGCACCAAAGATGCCAAACGCGCAATCTCCTACTACCGTGCCGCCGCCGAGAGCGGCAGTACCGTTGCCAAATATAACCTTGCTCTTTGTTACAGCAGAGGCATTGGTACACGACTTGATTTTATACGCGCACGCGAGCTTCTTCTTGAATGTCAGAAGGAGGGATACAGACCTGCAACCGATACACTTGAGCAAATGAACCGTCAGCATCAGGCGAAAATCGGTCGTAGGCTCTATTCTGCATCTACCGTTGTCTATCGCAGAGGTGATGTCGAAGAGGCAATCCGCATTCTCGTGGAAGCGGCAAAGCATGGCAGTCTGCGCGCCACCTATATGCTTGCCTGCCACTTTGAGTTCGGTGACGGCGTACCTCGCGATATGGAGCGCGCTGATGCACTCTATGCAGCAGCGGCGGCGGCAGGACTTGATGCCTCGCACGGCAACCTCAAAAACGGCTATATGCGTGAAAGAAAGCTACTTGAGCTTTCAAAAAAACACTAAAACATATCAAAAAGCTAAAATAAAAGACTGTACCGCAGGGCAAAGTCCCTGCGGTACAGTCTTTTATTTCGTGTAAAAATCAAAATACAAAGCCGATTTTCTTTCTGACTTTGCGCATGGTTTTAAGTGCCGAGGCGGCGGCATCACCCGCGCCCTGCTTCATGACACTTTCAAGGTAACCCTTATCTGCCATCAAACGCGCAAATTCATCTCTGACAGGTGCAAGCCTGTCGGCACAAGCCTCACCGACAGCGAGCTTGAATTCGCCATAGCCGCGACCTGCAAATTCACGCACAATTTCCTCGTCACTCTTGCCAGTGCAGCAGCTATATATCGTCATGAGATTATTGATGCCGTCCTTACCCTCACGGCGACAGACCTCGGTCTCGGAGTCAGTCACGGCACGGCGGAATTTCCGCATAACCGTATCCTTATCGTCAAGAATGTAGACCACGGCATTTTCATTCGGGTCGGACTTGGACATTTTGGATTGCGGATCGGTCAGCGACATGATTTTCATGCCCGTTGACGAAATATAGCCGTCGGGAATGGTAAAGACATCGCCATAAACACCGTTAAAACGGGTGGCAATATCACGCGTCAGCTCAAGATGCTGTTTCTGGTCGATGCCGACAGGCACAAGGTCAGTCTGATACAGAAGAATATCTGCCGCCATCAAGGTCGGGTAGGTGAAAAGACCTGCGTTGATGTTTCCTGCGTTCTTGGCACTCTTATCCTTAAACTGCGTCATACGCGAAAGCTCACCGAACATGGTGTAGCAATCAAGCATCCAGCCAAGCTCGGCATGAGCGCTGACATGGGACTGCACAAAAAGCGTATTCTTTTCAGGATCAAGCCCGCACGCTATATAGAGCGCTAGCGTCTCATAGGTACGGCGGCGCAGTTCGGACGGCACCTGACGGAGTGTGATGGCGTGCAGGTCAACCACACAGTAAAAGCAATGGTATTCGTCGGAAAAAGCAGAAAAATTCTTAATCGCGCCGAGGTAATTTCCAATAGTCAGATTGCCTGACGGCTGTACGCCCGAAAAAACGATTTTCTTATCGCCTTGCATATCTATTCTCCTTCAATGTCTCAGTTGCTTGCAATCGGTGTCATGCTCTCTGCAAGAATACGCACACCGCGTTCAATCTGCTCGTCACTCGGTGTTGCATAGGTCATGCGGAAGCACTTGTAGCAGGTGTCATTACCGGGTGAAAAGACCTGACCGGGTACAACTGCCACCTTACGCGCAAGCGCGGTACGCAAAAAGACATCGGGATTGATGTCGCCCTTCAATTCGCAGAATACAAAAAGTCCACCCTCGGGGCGCGTATAAGAAATGAGCTCGGACGGCATATAACGGTCAAGAGCATCAAGCATGACAGCTGACTTATGACGGTAAAGTGAGCGCACGCGTTCAAGATGCGAGTCAAAATCATACTCGGTCATGAAGCGATGGCAAAGCATTTGGAAGAACATATTGGTATGGACATCCTCGCACTGCTTGCCCACCACCATCTTTGCCGCAATTTCTTCGGGTGCGAGCGCATAACCGACGCGCATACCCGCCGACAGAAGCTTGGAGAAGGACGAACAATAAATGACCGCGCGATTCTCCTCGGTATCAAAGCTCTTGATAGACGGGACGGATGTACCGCTGAAACGAATTTCACCGTAGGGGTCATCCTCCAAAATCACCACACCGTAGCGCACGGCAATCTCGTAAAGCACACGGCGACGCTCATAGCTTGTGCAAGAGCCGCGCGGATTCTGGAAATTGGGAATCAAGTAAATCATGCGGGCGCGGGTGTGCTTACGCAGAGCCCGTTCAAGAGCCTCGGGATTCATGCCCTCATCGTCCATTGCAACGCCCACTGTTTTCGCACCTGCCGCGCGAAATGCATTCAACGCACCGATGAAGGTCGGGTCCTCACAAAGCACCGTGTCACCGGGAGAACAAAGAACACGGCAGGCAAGCTCCAGTGCCTGCTGACCGCCCGAGGTCACGACAAGCGTATTGCGGCGGATATCCATCCCTTTTTGATTTTGAAGGCGTGCCGCAAGCGTCTCACGCAGGGGACCGTAGCCCTCACTCGTTCCGTATTGCAGAGCGCTGACTGCATCATTTTGAAAAATATCAGACGCAATCTTCGCCATTTCTTCACGCGGGAAGGATTCGGGGGCAGGGTTTCCCGCCGAAAAGGCAATGATATCGGGATAGGCCGAGGAATATTTCAGAATCTCTCGGATTGCAGAGGGGGCAAGCTTGCTGAATGCATCGGATATATGATAGGTCATGTTCACATTCCTTTCTCTTATGTCGGGCAAACTCTCCGACTTCAAATATCAATACATTATACTATATTTTGCTTTTTATTGTCAAGAGAAAAGTGCTATTTTAGTTCACAAGCTCTGAAAAACGCGGCTGTACGCGGATTGACTTGTAAAAGAAAGGGACTTCGGCCTAAAAACTGCAAGTCATACCTTGACAGAAGGTGAAAAAAAGAGTATAATAAATTATTGATGAAAAAAAGACCGATACCCATTCGGTTGTATGTCTATAAGAAAGGATTTCTCACAAAATGAAAGAGAGAATTGAGCTTTTGCTTTCTCGTTTCGCAGACGATCTGGCAAAGGGTGAGACACCCGAAACGCTCCGCATCGCCTATCTTGGCAAAAACGGTGCCGTTGCCGATTTGATGAAAGCCCTGCGTGACATCCCCGCCGACCAGAAGAAAGAAGCGGGACAGATGATCAACAGTCTGAAAAATCAGCTTGAAGAGGAAATCGGCGCACGCGCACGCGCGCTTGAAGCCGAGGCACTCGACCGCGCAATTAAAGGCGCACGCCGCTATAACCCTACCCTGCCCTCCTGCTGTGACTGTGGCTCCTACCACCCCATTACGCTGGTGCAGCGCGAGGTTGAGGATATCTTTGCGTCGATGGGCTTTACTGTCGAGGAATATCCTGAAATTGTCGATGACTACCATTGCTTCGAGGCACTCAATATCCCCAAGCACCACCCTGCACGCGATATGCAGGATACCTACTATCTTGATAACGGTCAGCTTCTGAAAACGCACACCTCTGCCGCGCAGAACTATATCATGCGTAAGCATGGCGCACCCCTTCGTGCCATCTTCCCCGGCCGTTGCTTCCGTAATGAAGCAATTGATGCCTGCCATGAAAATACATTCTTCCAGATGGAAGGCATTATGATTGACCGCGACATCTCCATCTCCAACCTCATCTACTTCATGAAAACCATGTTAAGTGAGGTGTTCAAGAAGGATTTGCGTGTCCGCCTGCGCCCCGGCTTTTTCCCGTTTGTCGAGCCAGGCTTTGAGCTTGATATCAGCTGCCTGATTTGCGGCGGCGAGGGATGCCCCTCCTGCAAGAACAGCGGCTGGCTTGAGCTTTGCCCCTGCGGTATGATTCACCCGAATGTTCTGTCAGCCGGCGGTATTGACCCCGAGGAATACACGGGCTTTGCCTTTGGTCTCGGACTCACAAGACTTGCAATGATGAAATACGGAGTCAAGGATATCCGTGATTTCAATGCCGGTAACCTGCGCACTCTGTCGCAGTTTACTGCTCGATAAGGAGGTGCTCGTATGTTACTTTCAATGAACTGGATTAACGACTTCGTTGACCTGTCGGGACTTGACAAGAAGGCTCTGATTCAACGCTTCACCCTCTCAACCGCCGAAGTTGAGGATATCATTGAGCGCGGCAAGGATACCTACGGTGTCATCGTCGCCGAAATTGCCTCAATTGAAAACCACCCCAATTCCAAAAAGCTTCACCTTCTGAAAATCAATACAGGTACCGCACTCGTTGACTGCGTATGCGGCGCACCGAATGTGCGGGTTGGCATGCGTGTCGCATTTGCAACCGCAGGCGGTGCCGTTTCGGGTAATGCCATTCGCGAGGCAACCGTCGCCGGCTATCCCTCGTGCGGTATGTGCTGTTCAGAGGCCGAGCTCGGTATCAGCGCTGACCATTCGGGACTGATGGAAATTGATGAGAGCATTCCGCTTGGCACCGATATCAAAAAGGTCTATGATATCGAGGATATCGTTTTTGAGGTGGATAATAAATCGCTCACGAACCGTCCTGACCTTTGGGGACACTACGGCATCGCGCGTGAGTTTGCCACCCTGTCCGGCAGACCACTCCGCCCTCTGCCCCGTCTTGACACGGCACCCTATGCAGAATTGCCCGCCGTTCAGATTGATGTCAAGGAATCCGAGCTTTGCTATCGCTATACAGGCATCAAGGCGGAGAACATCCGTGTTAAGCAAAGTCCTGTCAATATGCGTATCCGCCTCTTCTATTGCGGCTCTCGCGCAATCAATCTGCTTGCCGATTTGACAAACTATGTCATGATGGAGCTTGGCCAGCCCATGCACGCCTTTGACCTGCGCCGCGTGAACAAGGTTGAAATTGCCCGCATAAGCGAGCCCTTCACCTTCCGTACACTTGACGGTCAGGATAGAAGCATCACTCCCGAAATGCTGATGATTTGCTCGGATGGCGCACCTGTCGCCATCGCGGGTATCATGGGCGGTCTTGATTCCGAAATCGAGGACGACACCGATGCGCTCCTGCTTGAAAGCGCGAACTTCAACGGTGTCTCTGTACGCAAAACCTCAACCAAGCTCGGTCTGCGTACCGATGCAAGTATGCGCTATGAGAAGATTCTCGACCCCGAAATGACCGTCATCGCCGCTGAACGCTTCTTAAAGCTTTTGACCGACATTGATGCTGGCGCAAAAATCACATCCTCTCTCACCGATGTCTATGTCCATCATTATGAGACGATTACCCTGACAATCAACAAGGCATATGTTGACCGCTATACAGGCATTGATATTTCCTCTGATGCCATTGAAAACACCCTGGTTGCGCTCGGCTTCGGCGTTGTGCGTCAAGGTGATGAATTCACCGTCACAGTCCCGTCATTCAGAGCGACCAAGGATGTCACCATCAAGGCGGACCTCATTGAAGAAATTACCCGTATCTACGGCTATGATAACTTTGAAATCGGCACAACGCGTTCACCCCTTCGCCCTGTGCGTGCCGAGCGCACCAAGAGCGACGAGGCAAGAGTCAAGGACCTGCTTGTCAACCGCTTCTCCATGCACGAGGTTCATTCTTATATTTGGTCTGACCGCGCGCGCTACCGTGAAATCGGTATTGATGTCGAAGAGAATGTCAGCCTTCTGAATGCACAGACACCCGATCATGCTGTTCTCCGTCGCTCGATGACACCGACCTTGCTCGCCTTCATCAATGAAAACAAGGGCTTCTCGGACGATTACGGCATCTTTGAAATTGGCCGCGTCGTTCTCGGCAAAAAAGAGAATGGCGAATGCAACGAGCGCAAGACACTCGGAATTGCCTTTTATAGTCGCGTAGCCGATGAGGAAAAGGTCTTTCTCCGCGTGCGTGATGCCGTCAGCACCGTCATCGACCGCATTTTGCACCGCACACCGCTCTATACCGCCACTGCTGTCAATCACGCGTGGGAGCATCCTGCCAATACCTACGCTGTCTCGGTAGACGGTGTCACGCTCGGCTCACTTGCCGTCTTGCACCCTGCCGTCACAGCCAAGCTTGACCGCAAGGCAGCCATTGTTTTTGCCGAGCTTGATATGGAGCTTTTTGCCGACATTTCTCCCGCACCGCTTGCTTACCGTGCGGTATCGAAATATCCCGCGATTGACATTGACCTCTGCTTCACCGCCCCCATCGCTGACCTCTCGTTTGAGGCTCTTTCCGAGGTCGCGTACAAGACGGCAGGCAAGGACTTGATCGGCATTTCCGTCGCAGATACCTATGGCGACCAAAGCATCACCCTGCGATTCACCTTCTCCTCGGATGAGCGCACGCTGACCAAGGCCGAGCTTCAACCGACAACCGATGCCATTATCGAAGCATATAAGCCGCTCGGTCTTGCCTTCAAATTCAATTAAGCCGTTATCAAAAATAAGCAAATCATTCTCAGATCCATTCTCCTGACCTCGCTTATCGGCGGTGTCTTCGGTGCTTTGTCAGCAATCTTTTCGGGTAAGCTTTCATGAATAAATTCTCCAAATAGATTTTTAGTCTCGGTTGGTAGACCGTTTCTATTATACCGTATTGGGAGAGTGGACTCTCACCAGTTAATCTTTTTTGAACTGCGCAATATCGCGTCGTTTACTTATACAACAAAAGCAGGTGTACGAAACACCTGCTTTTGTTGTTAGAGTGTCTTAAAAGCATCAAGCCATGCACGCGCAATCAGCTCATGCCCCATAACTGACGGATGAACGCCGTCTCCTGTCCAATAAGAAGCATCTCCTGTCCGTTCTGCTGCTTTACCGAATTTTTCCTGCAAATCTACATATGTAAGACCGAATTTTTCAGCAATGCGCTTGACAGCCTCTGCGCGCTTCGCAACCTCCGCGCTGAAAAATGTCCATTTATCAGGCTTCTCCTCGGTCGCGACAGTACCGCTTCCTTGCATCACATACGGTCCAAAAAGGATAATCTTGATGTTCGGAAGTGCCTCAAGAATTTCCTCAATGAGCATGGTGTAGATTTTTTCAAATTTAACAGCATCCACACCGTTCTTGTGCCCGATTTCATGCCAAACATCGTTCACGCCAATCAAAAGACTCATATAATCAGGCTTCAGATTGATAATGTCACACTTGATGCGGGCATACATATCAACAATTCGGTTTCCGCTGATTCCGCGATTGATAAAATCGTAGTCGTTTGGGTAATCGCATCCGAGGCGTGCCGCAACCAAACGCGGGTATCCACCGCCAAGGTCAGTCGTATTTTTGACTCTCCCCATGTCTGTGATGGAATCGCCTTGAAACAAAATCGTTTTCATAAATGGTCTCCCCTTCAAAAGATTTCTGATATTTTGATTATATAATATTCAATCAACCCTGTCAAGTGCTTGATGCCGAACCGTATGGTTTCACCGCCTGTAAATTTTAATTAAAGTATGATTTTTAGCTCTGAATATCTCATTTTATGATGTATTCTCAAACAAAGATTCATCTTCATTTTTCTAACATAAAGAAAATCGCAGGATTCATGCAATCGTCCTTCGGTGTGAAGAGCGTGATGCAAACAACAGCAAGTCAGCATCACCTATCACCGAACACACATTTCCTATAGAAAATATAAAGAAATCCGAACCCAAAGCCGATAGGCGAATGGTTCGGATTTCTACTGTTTGGTGCGGATGACGGGACTTGAACCCACATGAACTTGCATTCACTAGAACCTGAATCTAGCGCGTCTGCCAATTCCGCCACATCCGCATATACGGTCAAAATCTTATGACCGAAACTATAAGTTATTGTAACACAAGACACTCAATTTGTCAATAGGAAAAGCGAAAAATCTTCACAAGAATTAGGACTTCGATATACGCATTCTTTTTTCAAAACAAGCAGCCTGCTTTCATATCAAATGCTTGAAAGCAGACTGCTGTCAAAAAGTTGACTTATTTCTTCATTGAAATCGCGATACGCGCTTCCTCTGCAATATGTTCGGCGGTCAAGCCGTATTTTTCAAGCAGAGCAGGCACCTTACCGCTTCTGCCATACAGGTCATTCACACCAACACGGCGCACAGGAACAGGATAGCTCTCTGCAAGTGCTTCGCAAACGGCTGAACCGAATCCGCCCTTCACATTATGCTCTTCAGCGGTGACAATCGCGCCTGTTTCGCGTGCCGCCTTCAGAAGAAGCTCGGTATCAAGCGGCTTAATTGTATGAATATTGATGACTCGTGCAGAAATCCCTTCTGCCGCCAGCATCTCACGAGCTTCAAGTGCCAGATGCACCATATAACCCGTAGCCGCAATCGTGACATCACATCCGTCTTCCAGCACAACACCGCGACCAATCTCAAATTGATAGTCGGGAATATCGGTGACGGTCGGAACAGCACAGCGACCAAAACGCATATAGACAGGTCCGTCGTGCTTGAGCGCCGCTTCCAAAACAAGCCGTGCCTCGCGCACATCGGCAGGATTCATAATCACCATGCCGGGAATGGTACGCATGAGGGCAATATCCTCATTACACTGATGTGTCGCGCCGTCCTCACCAACAGTAATGCCCGCGTGTGTCGCGCCAATCTTCACATTCAGGTGAGGATAGCCAATCGAGTTACGCACCTGTTCAAAAGCGCGTCCTGCGGCAAACATGGCAAAGGTCGATGCAATGGCAATTCTGCCCGTTGTGGCAATACCTGCCGCAACGCTCATCATATTTCCTTCTGCAATACCGCAATCAAAAAAGCGGTCGGGAAACTTCTTCTTGAAAACGCCTGTTTTGGTTGCAGCGGCAAGGTCGGCATCCAACACAACGAAATCATATTGCTCGCCAAGCTCGGCAAGTGCTTTACCGTAGCCCTCTCTGGTGGCTACCTTTTCTTTATTCGCGTCCATAATTCCTCCTTATGCCTGCAAGTCCTTGATTGCCTGCAAGTACTGCTCTTCCTTCGGGGCAGCTCCGTGCCATTCCACGGCATTTTCCATATAGGAAACGCCCTTTCCCTTAACGGTACGCGCAATAATGACAGTAGGCTTGCCCTTCACAGTCTTTGCCTCGCGGAAAGCAGCTTCTATCTGGGCAAAATCATGACCGTCAATTGAAATCACATGGAAGCCAAAGGCAGCAAACTTTGTATCATACGGCGTCGGATTCATGACCTCTGTAATCGGGCCGTCGATTTGCAAACCGTTCCAGTCCACAACTACACAGAGATTGTCAAGCTTGTAATGCGAGGCAAACATTGCCGCCTCCCATACCTGACCTTCCTCACTCTCACCGTCACCAATCACCGTATAGACACGGTAAGCCTCACCGGAAATCTTTGCATTCAGTGCCATACCGCAGGCGGCAGAAATGCCAAGTCCAAGTGAGCCTGTTGTCATATCCACACCGGGTGTTCCCTTCATATCCGGATGTCCCTGCAAATAACTGTCAATACGGCGAAGGGTTTTCAAATCCTCGCGCGGAAAGAAGCCACGCTCGGCAAGCGTTGCGTAAAGCGCAGGAGCTGTATGTCCCTTTGAAAGAACAAAGCGGTCTCTTCCCTTCCATTTCGGTTCCGCGGGACGAACATTCATCTCCTTAAAATAGAGATAGGTAAGAATGTCCGCAACAGATAAGGAACCACCCGGATGCCCACAGCCTGCACTGTAAACACCCTCAATCACGCCAAGCCGCACGCGGCGCGCAATTTCCTTCAATTCATCATAGGAATCCTTGTGCTCCATATGACCTCCTTATTAAAAATACTTAAAACTTCAACATATGTAAACGGTTTTGGCCGTTTGAATCATACTATTCTTATTATACCTTATCAAACGCGTTTTGTCAAACTTTTTTTCCTGTTTTTACATATCTTTTTACAACTTGTTCGAACAAAAGCGGCGCACCAAGATTTCTCGGTGCGCCGCAAAGACCAAGCCTACATTACTTTGCGGGGGTAATCGCAATCGTATGCTCGGTAGGTGTTGCCGCCAATTTTGCAAGATACAGGCATTTATTCAGCTCGAACTGACTTTGTGCCTTACGAGCCAAAAGCGAATTAGCCGGATTGTTGTCATTCAAGTAAGCATACAATCTGCCTATTGTCAAATTGCCCGATACATACGGATAATTTTTGGCAAGGAAATCACGGATATCGTCATCGTTGTAGTATCTGCCAAGCTTCTGGCTATAAAGGTAATTACCCTCTACATCAATGAATCCTTCGTTATAGAATTTGTACATATCATAGTGCAGGTTAAGCAAAACATTATTATTAATTTCTTTGATTTGAGTGGCGTATTCATACACCTTCTTCGCCTGTGCCTGCGCAGGATTCGACGGATTTTCAGCAATATTCACGCCCGCCGCAAGCTCATCTGCCGAATAGGTACCAAGCGTGATACCGTCAATTTTCAAAACATAATTGCCGCTTGCAAGACCTTCCGCACGGATGATTTCCTTGTTTTCATTTGCCATGTCAAAGCCATTCAGCTTGTCAATAATCTGATAGTCGCTATTCACAGGCAACGGAATTGCTTGTGCCTTGTACTTGTAGCTGACACTTGTTGATGTCACAGTCAAATTGCTGACTGTCGCATTGATAGCACTACTCGTGCCATCCTGCTTCAAGGTCACATCAGCAACAATCTCGGAAACGAAATTCTCGATACCGGAATTACTCTCTGCATCTCCCACATACTGCGAGAAGAGATAGCTATAAGCCGCACCACCGCTGTTTGCAAAATGGAGATAGTCAGAGCCAAAGATAACGCCCGAGTTCTTCGCAGTTGCATCATTTTCTGCCATTGCAGTAAAGCCTGCTGTCGTATCGATAACGGCAATGAAGTTCGGGAAGCGGCGACTGCCGTCCTCGTTCGTCATATTCATAACCTTGTGGTTGATAGCAGTGACTGCTTCCATCGCTGCATTCAGCTTGGGACCGTTTGTACCTCTGTTGTAGGAAACACCTTCAGCCGAAAGAATCACATCAATTCCTGCATCGCGATACTTGGTCACAGCTTCAATCAAGGCACTTTCATGCTTCTGAAGGTTTTCCTGAACATTTGCGTCGGTAATCGTGCCATTAAGAATGTACGAGCCCATATAGTTATAGACGCCGTAATGCAGAATGACAACATCAGGCTGCGATGCAATCACAAAGTCTGTGCGGTTAAGTGTTTCAAAAATTGTTTCACCGCCAAGACCCTTATTCAGTATGACAAACTGCTTGCCGGGGTTGCGTGTCGTCATGTAGGTCTGGAGCCATGTAAAGACAGGGCCGTTTGCCATATTACTCTGACCGACACCATAGATAACCATGACATCGTCATCCTCTTTAACACCCTCATGAACAACATAGCTTGCTTGTGTTAATATGTTCGGATATCTTGTTGCAGCCGTGCAGGATTCTTCAATCCAGTCAAGCTCAAGAGAAATCATGTCCTCTGCCAGATACTCGACATCCTCAAAGTCGAACTTTCCGTCCATCTTCTGCAGCATCGAAATACCTACTGCATAGGATGCTGTGGGATTCAGCTTATAGCCATCCAAATACGAGAAGAGCGCTTCTCCGTAAAGTCCCGAACGCATATTCTGGATGAGTGTTGCTGTCGGTATCGTTTGCTTAAACAGTCCCTTCGGCACTGCCTTCGCATAAGCAATGATGGTTTCGTAAACACGCTCTGCATCTTTACCGTCATGAGGCGAGCTTTCTCCGTAAAGCGCAAGTGACTGACGCTCTGACGGTGCATAGCCCTGCATATAGTAAAGCGATGCTTTGCCGCTCAATGCCTTAATGCCGTTTACAAGCGCGGTGATGTTGGTCGCAAAATCACTCTTCGGTGAAGTCGCTGCCATCGCCATATCGGGCGATACAATGATGTGTGCCCATTCTTCATCAAGCACTGCCTCTTCGAGTGTTCTTGCGCTTGCCGTAAACCATTCGCCGCCTATCGACTTGCGATAAACGCCTGTTACTTTGCCACCTACTGCCGCTTTCGCATTGGCAATCGCGCCGCCCTCAATATTCAGGTTGCCGAAGATAATATCATCATAACCATACTCTGTGCCGAGCGCAAGGATTTCTTCAACAACACTCTCGATTGTGATATCGCCGATATAAAGAACCTTCAAATATTCAGTTGCTCCATATTCATTGTTCTTGACCTTTGTCAGTGCCTTGTTTGCAAGCACTGCGGCATTACGGACAGTAGATGCCGTAAGGGTTGCAAGGTCGACGATTTGGCTCTCGCAAATTGCAGTCGCCTTTGCAAGCAGCTCATTTGCCTCGACAAGCATATCAGCTGTCGCTTTGCCATAAACCTCTGCCGCCTTCAAGCCTGCGCAAAGCTCCTTCATTTTCACGAGAAGCACTTTCGCATTCTGAGTGGCTGTCTGTGCATCGTTTTCAAGTGCGCCCAATGCCGACATCGCCTTGCTCTTTGCTTCCTCGGCATATGCCTGCACATCATTGACATTGGATGGCTTACTGCCCTCCTTGATAGTAAGCGCTTCTTCAAGTGCTGTCTGCGCTTCCTTCATAAGATTCTTCAAATAGGAATCTGTGCCGTTGATTGTATCAGCAATGGCTTCAATCTCTGCAAGCAGCTCTGTAAGCTTTGCAGATGCGCCATCACTCAGCTCGTTGGCTACAGGCGTCATGCCGCCTGCATCAAGGTGTCCTCTTTCTGAGAGGCAGGCCATGACCTCGTTCATGGATATTTCTTCGCCAAACAGCTCCGAGTTCATATCGCCGTAAAGCAAAACCTCATGGTATTCTGTCGGGTCTACAGGGTCAGGAATCGATACAAGAGCATAGTGTCTGTATGCGACCGTATCGGTATAGTCAGTCTCATTAAAGTCAACCTCAACAGTCACCTTGCCGTCACTTGATACAACAGCATCATAGCTCGTGCCATTATAGAAAACAATTCGCTCGGTTTCTGCCGATACGGAAAGTGCGTTCTTCTCTCCGTGCAAGAAGCTTGTATGGCCGTCCCTTGAAAGCAGAACGCCAAGCTCCTTCACTTCAATTGCAGAGGAGCTGACCGTATCGCGCGAAATAGTAAACTGAGCGCGAAGTCCCGTGACCAATCGACAGACGGAATAGCCGTCAAAGGTCATATAATTCTCTGCTGTAACATCCGGAGAAAGCTGCTCGGCAAGTGAATCGTCTATTGCCTTTGCAAGCGCATAGCCCGAGGTTTCCTCCAAGGATACATCGGCGAAGTCTGTATAAAGCTGGATTCTGCGTGCACCTGACAGCAGATTGAACGCCGCCATATCGACCTTGTAGTAGTTCATCAGGTCAGCAAAGTGATTTTGCGCCATAATGTCCTCGCCAAGTTTTTGCGCATAAATACGAATCGCATAAATCTCAAGGTCTGCATAATCACCGATGACAATATCCTTCGATGCTGTGTAATCGGCTGTCGGGAGGTCAAATACAAGCTCGCCGTCACGGTAGAAGGCAGGTGTCATCTTGGATGTGGTCGCATTCACAACCGTTGTAAACTCAAAGACCTCTCCTGCCTTGGCAGTCAGAAGCTTTCCGCCGTAATTGTTCAAATCGCCGTAAGCATCGGCAAGTCCGACACGGGTTCCGTTAATTTGAATCTGTGTGCCCTTAATGGGTAGCAGAGATTGACTGTTCATGACATTGCCGACAGTCAATGCACCAAAGCGGAAGGTATCGCGGCTGACATCGCCCGCACCTGCGTTATAGCCCTTTGTGCCGTCAGAGCGGTATGCCATCAAAAGCTGTACCGTATAGGAAGCGGCAGGCAATACACCCTTCAGGGTAATTGCACCGTTTGCCTTGTCACCAAGCACAAGACAGCCGTCACCGTATGTCAGCTCTGCACTCGATGCAGGTGTCATAGCAACACCGTTTTTGTCAACTAATGTTCCCACGGTATCTGCAGAGGTCTTATCAAATGCGTTGTAATCAAAGACAAGCTTATCCTTCAAGTAGAGGTCGTCAAGCTCCATATTGGTGGAAGCAGAGAAGATTGCCTCATACTTATTGCTGATTGCGGTAATCAGAGACTTACCGGGTACTTCGTCCGCCAGGAGTGCCTGTACCTTCTCGCGCTGCTCCTCGCTGCCTGCGATATAAAGAACAGGGTCAAGTCCGTAAAACTTCATGCAGTCGGCAAAGCGGTTCTGCTCCGCCTGCTCCTCTGAGAGAGGCTTGGTATAGACACGGATGGAATAATAGAGATAGTCAAGGGCGTTACTGTATCCTATAACCAGCCTTGTCGTTCCGGTCAAGATACCGACTTCTTCAGCCGCAGGATTGAATTTTTGCTCATTAATAGTCTTGGCGACCTTACCGTCACGGTAATAGGTTGTGATGAAGGTAGAATCTGTCAGGGTTTCCTCGTTAATAGTCGTATCAACCAAAATTCCAACGCGGAACGGTTCCTTCAAAGGATTACCGAAAATTCTCGGGTTCGGTTGGTCTGTCGAATAGCTGCCGTAATTACACCATGTGCCCGAAACAGGACCGTGCGCCGCACTGTGCGGCTTGTAATTATCATTGAGATAAGTGTAAACTGTAATAAACTGCGGACCTGTGGAAATTCGTCCGGCGTCGCCGACACGCGAATTATAGGCAACCGTCATATCAAGATACATATCATCGGGTACCTTGGCTTCACCGACCATATGTGAGGGATAGCAAGCAGAAATATCAATTGCACTCGCTGCATTATGCAAATATCCGTCACCATATTCGGCATTGCTTGAAATATTGAATGTGGTGCCGAGCTTATCGGTCAAAACAGTCGTGGGAACCTTGCCGTTATCGGCGTTATCCTCAGCGGTCATGCCAAAAGCATCCCAGTCAAAAACGATATCGCTTTCACCGTCACCGTCAATATCGGTTACATAAAGCATATCGTACTCATATGCAAAGTGCTTGTCAAGCTCTTCAATTGTCGTGTCAAGAAGAGCCTGCGCTTCCTTCGCTGTCAGGTCTGTCATCGACACACCTGCAAACGCATTGTAAACTTTAGTTTTCTCGTCAGCAGTCAGCTTCAGGAAATAGTATGTATTCAATTCATGGAAGGAGGCAATGTCCGCAAAGTGATTCTGACGAAGCTGTGCATCGCTCACCTCTCCGTCATAAACACGGATGGTATACACCTTTGCCGCTGTATCCTCAAAGAATACGAGGTCGGACGAAGGTGCAGAGGTCGATTCTGCACTGCCACTAATGTTTACATTTTGTGCATTTCTCCATGCGCTGATAAGCTCGCTCTTGTTTGCCGTATGGCTGATAGCAATGGCAAGCTCAATTGAATCATAAAAGTTGGTTTCAAGCAGAGAAAAGTCGGGCGAATAGAAGTCTGCCTTGTTTGCATTGCCGCCGGCAAGCCACCATTTTGCAGAAACAATCCCGCTATTCTTCCATACTTCATAGAATTCGGCATCATAGGTTAAGTAGGTATACCATTTCGCATCCATTGCTGCCTCTTCAATGTCCGGTGTCCAGGGAACAAGGTTCTGAAGCTCAGGGTGCAGAAGATAATATACATCCGAAAAATGCAGTCCGTTTGGCAAAACGAATTCGCAGGTCTGCAAGAATGCAATCATCGCATCCTTGGTATCCGCACTCTCGTTGATATCAAATTTGTTATATTCTGCTTCTATACGCTGATATTCGGAAATCATATCAAGAAGCTCAGCCTTTGCAGAAGCAGACAGATAAGAGGTCGACAGGGTAAGCCCGCCGAACTTGAATGTATCACGGCTGATTGCGCCGAGGAAGTCCTCGCCGTATGTAGAAGAAGCCGCTGTGCCGGCAACAGGCGTGGCACTGTTTTCGGCATAAGCAAAATTGGTTGTCACGGTCAAAGAACCGTTCTGCGGCACCACCGACGGAATCGTCAGGCGGTTATTTGCACCAATCAATAAATAGCCGTCACCGTACATACGCTCGTAATCAAGTGTATCCTTAATTGCCGAGAGCGTAAGCTTTTTATCGCTCGTGACTGCGCTGTCAAAGGAAACCGTACTTCCTGACGGGAATACCGCACCCTCCTTGACATCTGTGAAATCATAGGACAAAACAAGATTTGTCTTGTCATAAAGTGCATCGTAGTTTCGGATTTCATCAAGGACATCTTCCTCAGTGCGTGCCAGAATACCGAGGGGGAATGCCGATGCAAGCATCATTCCTGCCAGCAGAAATGACACCACCCTTTTCAGTGTTGTGCGCATTGACCTTTTCATACTTATGACCTTTCCTTCCTTAATATAGCCGCAAGCCTTGCGGAAATTTCGCCATGCCAAGCAGCTGTTTTCGCCGTTAAAACACAAAACCTGCTACTTGAATGCTTCAAGCTGTTGCCTTTGAAATGAGAATTATTTGACATCTTTCATTCATCAAAACAAAGAAACCGGCTATTATTAGTCTCATTTTATTTTAGCACAATTTCCGAAGATATGCAATTGTATTTTTTGACGATATTTCATTCCTTTTTTTGTGCAACTTCACCAACACATCTCGGGGTGGCGAAGCATCTGATTTCAAGCCGATAAAACGACAAGCAGACATAGCTTTCACCGTTTGCAGTATTCTTCAATTTGCCGACCACAGCATAAAGGTGCGTGATTCCCTAATATCATTATAGATTAGGATATGTAATTAAAAAATTTCTCCGCCATCGGGGCGCCTATCAAAATGATAAGTCCCTTCTGACACGCCATGATTATCAAGAAAATTGATGACAATACCGTTTTCGGAAAAATCCGCAACTGTTCCGACAAAGCGTGCCGCCTGAGCATCCTCTATATGCATGGGACAAGCCCCTGTCACAACAGGAAACGGAACAGGCGGATAATCGGCCTTTTCCTCAAAACAAGGGGGCGTCACATAGTAACTATGCCGATGTGCCACAAGCATGACATCAGGGCAAATAGCCGCCAAGCGTGCCATCCATTCAGCAGAAATATAGCGATCAGCCTGTGCCTCAGGCCCGATGTGGCAGATGGCAACAACATACTCATATTCCTCATAAATCCCCTCCTCCAAGATTCTGTCAAGAAAGGCGATTTGACGGCGGCGGAAGCTTTCATAATCGGCGAGTGTTCCGTAAGAAGGATGGTCATCGGTCTTGTCCTCACCAAAATCAAGAACAATACCGAACATATTGCCCGCGCGGAATGTAAAATAGGTTTTGCCATCATCTGTCGCAACATAGTCTGAGAGATGTGGCGCACAGTTACCGCGGGTGTCGTGATTGCCCCGTACAAAAACAGTCGCGCATTCACCGCCCGTCACACGCGATGCCACGCGGATTGGTGCCAGCAAATCATCCTCTGTCTGATTCGAATCTGCAATATCACCATTTAATACAAGAAGATCAATCTGTCCTGCGGCGCGTCCCATACGGGCCGCGACATCATATGCGCCGTGCACATCACCGATCATGGCTATGTGCATATCCATTGATTCGCGCGGCGGGGTGAAGCGGTAGCTCTTCTCCTGCTTTCTTTCAAGCTTAAAATCATAGGGATTGCGCTCATTCACACGGCGGAAGCCGACGGTATAGTGGCATTCGCGGTCAAGAAGTGCCGTTGGCACCTTGAGCTTGTGTACCTTGCGGTCATGATAGATACAACCGTTATCCTGGTCATAGTAGGTCACCTGACCGATACGCACCCAGGCAGCACCCGCTTCCTTGGTGCAAAAAACAATCTGGTAATGCTCCGCGGCAAGATAAACGACCGCCTCTTCCAAGAGGTCCTCAAACGGCAAGGGATGAGCCTCGTCCAAAAGCCGACCGAGTGCTCGTGCCTCGTCCTTCAACGAAGTCTGAATCTCATCGGGAATGCCGTCAATCAGAAGCGGGCATTCAATACCTGCACCCAGCAAACTTGCAAGCACCTCTTCCCAAAGAGCATATTCGCGGTGCAAGGGGTACTGACGAACGCTTCTGACATGAACAGCATGGAGATGCGGAAGATAGGAAGCAAGTGTCTCCATGTTGTATTCCTTCGAGCGTTGAGGGTTCGGCTCAAAGACAAGTTGCAGAGCGTCATCATCAACAGCGCGAAGAAAATCAAGTGCACGCGTGCAATCCTCGGTCAATGTGCCGACGCGGTATTGAAGTACAAGGGAAAGGCCGTGTGTCTTTGCGGTGGCAAGGTGTTTTTTTGCTTCTGCAATGATAAGCGGCTCCTGCACTGTATCCAAAGCAGGAAGACAAACACCGACAACCGTTGTACCGAGCGCTTTTGCCGTACGGCAAATGGCATCAAAGGTCAATGCATCATGCACACCAACTTGAAATTCTGTACTGTAAGAGGACACAGAAAGACCTGCCCTCCGCGTCTGATTGCCTATTGCCTCGGCAAGTGCTTCATCACCCACCTGAATCTGTGCCTCATCCCATTCAATGCAGGTGAGACTTGCCTCGCTCGCCGCAGAAATGATTTCTTCAGGCAAGCGGTCGCAAAATGTCCTTGCGGTCAATCCTGTCTTCATGTTGATTTCCTTCCCAAAAAAATTCAATCAAAATCATCATTATATATTTATAGTATAGCATTATTTCCCCGATTGTCAAGATAAAATTTATCAATGATTTTCCAAAAACATATAGACTTCCGCACTTTTCTGTTATATAATATATTTGTCTTACCATTATAAGAAAGGACTCGGTCTTCATGACAAAAGACAGAAATCCTCACGCCGGCCACCGCGAGCGCATGAAACAGCAATTTCTGACCTCGGGCACCGAAAACTTCCTTGCCCATCAGATTCTCGAACTATTGCTCTTCTATGCAATACCGCGACGCGACACCAATCCCATTGCGCACGCCTTGATTGACAGTCTCGGCTCCCCTATGCGCGTACTGAAGGCAAGTGAAGCGGAATTGACAAGAGTCCCCGGCGTTGGCGCACATACCGCGCGTTTTATCCGCGATTTCGCGGATTTCGTTGAGGGTACTCTTGAAAATCCTCCTCTGCAATCGGCGGGCAACCAAAATTACTATGAACAAATTGTTCGGTTTCTTCTTGATTTTTATGCCGACAAAACAGAAGAAATCGCAATCATGCTTCTGCTGAACAATAGCTTTGATTTAATCGCAACCGAAACCATTATAAACGGCTCTGTTCATTCAGCGCGCGTTCACCCGAAGGAGCTTGTCAAAACAGCCCTCTCTCATCACGCATCAATGGTCGTCATTGCACATAATCATCTCTCTGCGTTAGCCGTCCCATCCGAAGAGGACCACAATATCACGCACCAGTTCCGTGAATACTTTGACACCATGCATATCACAATGCTCGAGCATTTTCTCGTTGCAGGTAACCGCTATGTCGGGCTGACACACAGCCACAGCAAAAGCATACGCGAAACCGGCGAAAAGAATTTATCGCGCGTATCCGCTGTTGTCTCTGCCGATGCCTTTCGGCAGCT
Organism: Eubacteriales bacterium; assembly: GCA_045649045.1. Classification (GTDB taxonomy): domain Bacteria; phylum Bacillota; class Clostridia; order Oscillospirales; family CAG-272; genus UBA1740. The sequence goes on along the minus strand of JAZRPF010000025.1, from coordinate 6,736 downwards.
GGGAAACGCAATATCCTCCTCAAAGACAACCAAAGGCATTTTATCAATTGAAGATTCCCTGAAAGACGAAAACTCGCAAGCGTCAAGACACTGCGAGCTTTTTACAAAACTTCTTTCTTATGCCACCCCACCTGAAACCGCAAAAGAGCAGGCTACCGCCGTTTTCAAATCTCAATCTTATCTGCAAACCATATGTATGCAATCATTTGAATGGTTCGAATCACACGGAATCAGCAAAAATGCCGCTACACTTTTGAAGCTTGCGCTCCCATCCTATGCCTCCTGCCTTTTGCAAAGCGAAAAGGATCAACCCTTACAGACAGCGCGGCAAATCGGCTCGGCAATGGTCTATCATTGCATGGCGCGTGACCGCGAAACCATCTATTTGCTTTTGCTTGATGATAACCGCAAGCCGCTTTCTTTCACAAGAGTCAATGACGGCTCGATTTCCGCGGCAGATGTATCCCTGCGCCGCATCGCCGAAATGGCGTATTTCAATCACGCAAAATATGCCGTCATCGCGCACAACCACCCATACGGAACAGTCCACGCTTCCGATAGCGATATCGAGACCACTATGGCACTTGTTCAGACCTTGAAGATGGTTGACTGCACCCTTCTTGAGCATTTTATTGTCGCCGGCAGCAGATTTTTGCCGCTTCTGCTTCAAATGTACGGCAACCAGAGTCCTGCGCTTGCCTTTCACGATTTCTATGATAAGGAAATGCTCAAATTACTTCCCGACAGTCAGCTTGTTTAAGCGTGGTACATTTTGTTCCCACAAGAGAACGCATCATTCAAAAAACGCACATTTGTCTACCGACAGATGTGCGTTTTTTGTTGCGAAGAAGCACCCAAACGGTGCGTAAGTGTATGATTCCGATTTTATCTCTATCAAAGGATGTTTTTTATTTCCTTTAATGATGTCACATGATAGTTCAAATTCATTTCACACGGGATTGACTTTTTATCTGGATTATAGAAGCATGTCTGCATTCCAAATTGAATCCCTCCTGCCATATCAGATGATAGTGAATCTCCGATTATCATAATCTCGCAAGGCAGAATTTCTTCTTCTGATTTTAAGTTCAATCGGTCTATACAGGTTTTAAAAAATCTTTCAGAAGGCTTTGAACTGCCAACTTCCTCAGATATGAATAAATCAGAAAAATAGGGTAACATACCGCCTATTTTAAGTCTGTTCACTTGCTGTAGATATGGGCCGTTGCTGGCAACACAAAGAGTATATTTATCACAAAGATATTTCAATAACTCTATTGCACCATCTATAGGAATTGCGCTTTCAAACAAACATTCTCGGAAATATTTTTCAAAAACTTCTCCATCAGCCGATATCCCCAAACGTTCAAATATCATATTCCAGCGTTTTTTCTGCAATTCTTCGAAGTTTATCTCTCCTTTTTCAATTGCATGCCATAGACCAGTATTTATTTGATTAAATATGTTGAACATCTCATCTTCATATATACCAATTTCAAATTTTCTAAATCCATTTTTCATGGATTCTTTAACATATTGGTCAAAACTTAATATAGTATTATCAACATCAAACAGAATAACTTTCAGCATATGTTGCCCCTCGCAAATTCTTATTTATCGAATAGAATGATACCATAAATTTGCCAATATGTCAATGAATGATGCATCACCTGCGGCGATATGATGCATTTGCTTCGCAAATATGATGTTGCTCTCGTTTTTCGCAATGATGCGATGCTTGCCATCATGCGCCGTGAGGCACATATCATTAGGCAAAGCCAGCATCATTGGCGAAGCCGTCATCATTTAAAAAGCACTTGCATAGCAAGTGCTTTTTAAATGTATAAAGTAAAAACGAACAAAAGGTCAGTATAACTGAAATGATACCGATACAAATAAAATAGGTGCTTCCGCAAAGGACAGTTAGGCAATATTTAGTCAAGATATTTTTTCTCAAATTCGAAGTTCATTTTTCTAAAGGGGAAATCTAGTTTGTAATCCTCTCCCTTACAGGTCTTATATAATCTTATTCGTATTTTGCTTAAAGCCACAGCCAAAGGGAAAATTTTTGTAAGGCAAATCAGCGCATATTCGCTGCAGGATGGAATACACATACATCTTCGCCTCATTTCCTCTTTCGCATAATGTTGATAGCATTTCACCGTTTGCACTAAACAGAATCTGATATATAACTCAAATATAACAAGAAGCAAAAGAATGAAGACAAGTGTCTTGCTTATTACTGTTTTCAGCAAAAAGAACGAAAAAAGAATTACACAAAAAAGCAGTAACAGCGCGACAGAAAAAAGTAAGATCACATTCCATTTTTTTGTGTTAGGTCTTTTCAGTTGCCTCTTGTTGATGATCTCTTCAAGTTTTCTTTGTTTTATATATTCCTTTCTGCAAAGATCAATGTCCGCTTGAATAAAAGGCATTAGTTTTTCTTATCCGAGAAAGAGATACAGCCTGCCTTCTTAGGCATCTCGTAGGATGGCTCAATCTTCTTGATCTTTTCAGCATAGACCTCAACCTCACCCTTAGGGGGATAACTATACCACTTCTGTGCAAGAGACACATATTCCTTCCAAGCTACAACAGCAATTGCCATAGCGTTGCTGTCGCCACCATAAAGCTTTTCAATATCATCACCAATATCGCGAATCGTAAACATACCCTTCTTACAAGTGGAAACAATATCACTATGCTCAAACACCTTCACATAGGAATCCCCTATCTTGGTTTCGCTGTTTTTGCGATTCATATATCTGTTCAATGACCATGTCTCAGGAATAAATGCGTTGACGATTTCTGTAATTGTTGCATACTGCTCCGCTATGGGAGTATCGGAGTTTTTGACCATTTTAATTGCCGAGAAAACCACCTGACATACATTGCCAAATCTCTTGGGAATTTCCCCATTCGTTCCCTCATACAACGAATAAAAGGCATAGAAAAATTTTGCTTCGCCGTCCTCGGGGCATTCTTCTCTAACCTTGTTGTAATAGGTCTTTGCATCTTCGCTGTTGCCTTCTGCGCGTGCTTGCCGAGCCAAGATTAAATACTTGTTGTTTTCCATGATGTGTTTCTCCTTAACTTTATTATTCCAAATCGGAATTATTTACATTATAATTCTATTTTGGAATTTTGTCAAGGTGTTTTCGAGATATAATTCTAAAAAAGAACAAAAAAGGGTGAATTTTGATGAAAATTCGCAAAAAGGAATACGGGAACGCCAACATGGTTGGTAAAAAAATCGAGCAATTAAGAAAGCGCAGCGGGTACAAACAAAGGGATTTTATTGCAAAAATGCAGGTAATGGGATGCGATATTAACCCAACAAGCTATTCAAAACTTGAGGGACAGGTGCGAAGCGCAACTGACAAAGAGATATTTGTCATATCAAAATTACTTGAAGTGCCAATGGAAGTGCTATTTGACGAATCAATATAAAAGAAAACCCGCCATTGAAGTGATATGCAAATCGGACTTTTTATTGCCTTATAGATCAATAAATAGTTTTTAGCCATATCAACACTCCTTTCAAAATACTATATCCCACTTTTGTAAACAAATCAAGGAGAAGACTCGTATATCATCCGCAACTTGTTGCAGTATATCATCAACACGAAGTGTTGTATATCATCAAGCCGCAGGAAAGATACACGCTGTCGTGATGATATACAAAGGCGGCGAGCGCCCCTGATGATATACGCGACTGTGCCGTGATGATATACCAAGCCGAAGGCTTGTCGCCTGCGGCTTGGATAAACAAAAAAAGAACTTTTGGTAGACAAAAGTTCTTTTTTGTTGCTAAGAAACGCGCAAACGGTGCATGGGTACAGGTAAAAACGCAAAAAAGGTGCGCAAGTCAATAACCGATATCCTCTATTAACTCCACAATATCATGTACAAGCGCCTTGTTCTCGGGGAGTTCATCCAACAGCTCCAAAATTTCCGAAAGCTTTTGAACTGTGTTTCCCGCTGAACAACGTATATTTTTGTATTCTTCTTTCTGCGGCATATTTGTGATATGCTGTTCAATTTCCATTTTCATCATTTCAAACTCGCCAATCGCAGAATCAATAGCTTCAAAAGATGGCTGTTCATTAGATAAAAGCATCATTTTGATTCTCTTCAGCTCATTCATAATGTAGGTATTCATTGCTTCTCCTTGGCGGTGTTGATGGAAGATATCAACATTACTCTAATACTCGTGCAAGCGGAATCAAGCGTTTTATATTCACTTTCGGTAATGTAGTTCGTTTTATACAAAAGCTCTAACCAATATCCTGTTTCGTTTGCTTCCTTGAGCGCGATTTGAAGCTTAGCAATAAAATCCGCCTTGCCGTGAGCATACTGAGCCTCACGGATGTTTGCGCCAATAGAGGTGCCACTTCTGCCGATTTGGTTGGATATTATGGATTCGCGTTTTTCCTTTAAGGATTTTACAAGATTTATGATTTGAACGGAAAAGTCCATGGATTGTGTTCGGAGTTTAGATTCTGACATGATATGCACCTCACTTTCACCAATATTATATCATGTATTAGTAAATGTTTCAATAGTGAAGTTGCGGCAAGCCGCAGTGAAGTTATGCCCTGCGGCATAGTGAAGAGCAGACGCTTCGCTTACTGCGTGAAGTTAAATGTTCCGCATCTTATCGCGCGAAGCGCACTTCACGAGGCGTAGCCTCACTTCACGTCCGAAGGATGCTTCACGTTCCGCTTGCGGAACACTTAGTTCAAAAAAGCCTAATTTGTCTGGTAGACAAATTAGGCTTTTTTGTTGGGAAAGAGAGAGTAAAAGGTCAAAAATCGAGGTAATTGCGAACAAAAGGTCAACTTTTGGCAGCTATACTTACTTTCCTTTGTATTATTCGAAAAGATCGTTGTTCTATTTTGTTATGCTTCGCAAATCAAAAAGCTATCCCAAACTGAGATTCGGGATAGCTTTTCCGTTTTGCTTCTTTTATTGTTCTAAACTTAGAAAAGAAGTGTAAAATCTACCTTATAGATCTTAATATCCTCTTTCATTATCTGGTTTACAATGGCAACATCATCGGAGAAATCAAACCACATAAAATTCCCCTCGGTATCGACCGTCAGCGATCCGATTTTACCGCTTGCATCGAATGTTTCGAAAATATAGTCATACACCTTGCTTGTAGTGACCATAAATTTACCGCCGCTGTATTTGATGTTCGGAGAAGTTCCGCCAAGCTCTATGGGCTCAAAGCAAAAGCTTCCGTCCTCTTTCATTATGGTGAAGAAAGACTTGCCGGCACTTTCAAATGCAACGCCTGCTACGCCGTTCTCGAAGTCAGTGATATAATAAAGAGTTTCGCTGTATTTGCTCATATCAATAACAGGAGTTTCGGAGGAGCCGAGCATATCGTAAATACCTTCTGCCTCCCAATACCACATATCCGAGGGGTTTTCAAGCTCAAAATTCTCAAGGAATTCGGATACATTTGCAACCTTCTTGCCCGATACGGGGTCGAAGATGACAGGCTCTTCGTAGCCGTTATATTCATAAAGGTAACCGCCGTAGCATGCTGATGTCAAAAACTCTTCATAGATACCGTACAGCTCCTCTGAGAAGTCGTGAAGCTTCTCAAACTTGCTGTTGTAAAGTGCGGCCTCGTCCTTTGAACCTTCAAAGGTTGTTGTAGTCTTTTTTACAAAGAAATATCCCGCCTTAAAGAATTCGTTGGATGCGTGGCTTGAAAGCGAGGGGTCGATAAGTATCGTGTCACCGCCAAGATCCTCGGGCTTTGTTATATTGCCTTCCTTGTCACAGAACCAAACAGATTCAACCGAGCCGCCGAAAACAGCGATTCCGTTATAGAATCCCAAGTTTTTAAGTCCCACCATAATATCAAGAGTGAACAGGATATTGCCCTCTTTGTCAATGCAATAAGATTTTGAGAGATCATCATCAAGTTCAGCAAAGGCAAGTCCTTCACGGTAGGGAACCATATCGGTGATCCTTGTCATGTCGATCTTGTTTGTGTCGACATCATTCTCACCATCATCATTCTCGCCACTGTCAACCTGTCCATCGTCTTTGTTATCCTTATTACCATTATCTCCACTGTCAACCTGTCCGTCGTCCTTGTTATCCTTATTACCATTATCTCCACTGTCTTCGACACCGTTGCTGCCGTTGTCGGTAGGATTACCCGCGCCATTGCAAGCAGAAAGAGCCAACACCCCTAAGACCATAACAAGAGCAAGTATCAAGCTTATAATTTTTTTCATATTCTTTTTTCTCCTAATGGTTTTTATATCGATATTATATCTTAGCGAGAGTTATTTGTCAATACCATTATTGACTTAAATTATGATTCTAGATTTTACACTATAACACGCATCGTACGATATATCAACTATTTTGTATGATTTTTAAACTCTGCATCGAATAATCTTTTATCAAACTCGATTTTGATGGTTCAAATCTCTCTGTCCGCACCTTTTCTTCGCTTTTTGCAGCAGCATAAAACGAAGAAAAGTATACCAACATTTTGGGCGTTTTTAGGAATAAAAACAGAGCCAGAGTAGCGTTTTCAGCCACTCCGACTCCGATTTTCATTCAATTTTCCTTGATTTGGCGCGATTTTGGCGCAAAAACGCCCAAAACACGAAAAAACGAACTTTTATCCGGTAGACAAAAGTTCGTTTTTATTTGGTGGGGGAAGCTGGATTCGGACCAGCGAAGTCAGTGACAACAGATTTAC
>JAZRPF010000024.1:0-32165 GCA_045649045.1 Eubacteriales bacterium | reverse complement strand
GGTCAATATTTATGACTATATCTACCGTTCCTATCTTGCAGAGAAGGAAGCAACCGGCAACTATGAAATGACCTATCTTGACTATATCGCAAGATATTATAATTTGACATCCGGTGATTCGATTATTGCTGATAAATACGGCGATAAGTACTATAATGTTCATCCGAAACAGGCAGGTTATATCATGTATGCCAAGGCATTCATCGAGGCGTTTGATGCGCGCCTTGCCTCTATGCTGACACGCTTGAAGCATACGGACTTTTACTGTCAGGGCGAGGATGCTACTATCAAGACCACCTACAATTTTATTGCCCATAACGATGAACGCATCACTTATTCAGAAAATTGGATTGAGTATACATCGAAGAACAAGTACGACAATACCGATACCAATGCGACCATGAACAAGGATACCGCGTATGCTTTTCCCTATATGGCAGACGGTGTTCACCGCACCTATAAACAATCGGGAGCATTCTTTACATTCAAGACCAAAGCCGATGCAATCTCTTTCTATTGCGCATCGGCAAGAGCCGCTTATAAGAATATTCAGGTATGGGTGGACGGTGTCATGACCGGCACTTTCAGCGGCAATATGGGAGCGCAGCAGTCGGCACATTCGGCAACGGTTTCTCTCAATAATCCAGAGAACAAAGAGGTCACGGTTACCGTAAGGATGCCTGAACCGACAGCGAGTCAATACACCTTTACTTTCGGTTATATTATCGAGAGTTTTATACCAGAGCAATAAAAATAAACAGATAAAGAAAGGCAGATAATCCATGGAATCGAATCAAAACAAAACTAGGACAAAGCAGACCTATGCTGCCGACAGCTTTTTCAAGCCCGACGGTACACTGAACACCGAATCGACAGAAGCGCTCACCATCGTTTGCCTCGGCGGCTCGTTGACCGAGCTTGGTAAAAAATGGGTTAAGCAGGTAGGCGATTATTTTCAGAATTTGTTTCCGCATCGTGCTCTTGACATCATTAACGCAGGCGTTGGCGGTCCCGGCTCTGCATGGGGCGCACCACGCTTCCATAAGCATGTCCTGACGAAAAATCCCGATATTGTCCTCATTGAGTTTTCCGTGAATGACTGGTCGGTTGACGAGCGCAACGGTAAACGCTATATGGAGGCTATGCTTTATCAGGCAATGCAACACGATAAAATCCCTGTCGTCATTTTTGCCCATACCCCCGTCGCTTGCGATAAAGGAAGCGAAAAATATCAGAATTGGCGCAATCAGGTGGACTTCAAAACTGAAATTGCCGAGCATTACGATATTGCTTCTATCAATATTTACGATTATTTCTATCGCTCCTATCTTGAGGAAAAAGCCTCAAGTGGCAACGATAGGATGACATATCTTGACTACCTTGGAAATTTCTACAATCTGATTGATTATGAAACAGGCATGGGCGATCAATACGGTGATAAATTTTATAATGTTCATGCAAAGCAGGAAGGCTATGATATGTATGCCAAAGCATTCATTGAAGCCTTTGACGAGAGGCTTCCTTCCATGCTGACAAAATTGACACAAACCGAGCTTTACTGTAAGGATGATGAGGGAATCGTTAAGGCATCCTATCGCTTCATTCCTCACAGCGATGAAGAACGCATTACCTATAAGGGACATTGGGAAGTTTATACAAAAGAAAATCCTTACCCGAATACCGATAAAAATGCCACGATGAACGAATATACGGGATACGATTATCCTTATCAGGAGGAGGGTATGCGTCGCTCGTATAAGACACCTGATACATCCTTGTCCTTCAAAACAAAGGCTGATGCTTTTTGCTTCTATTTTGTTGGTGCGACCACAGCTTACAGGGAAATTGAAGTGCTTGTTGACGGTGTCAGGGTTGATACATTTTCAGCTCTTTATGCGAAGCAGTCTGCCAATTCAAAGATGATTGACCTGCACAACAGAGAGCATCGTGAGGTTTTAGTCGAGGTAAAATGTCCGAATCCGACAGATACGCAATATACATTCAGCTTTGGCTATATCGTCGAGCGTTTTATGCCCGACTGAACCGAGTAACAAGCGAATTACATCGAAAACATAACGCACGGCGCGGAAGGCATATCACCTTCCGCGCCGTGCGTTTCGAATGGAGGCTGATAGGCTTTTACAGCCCTCTGATTTCCACCTTTGGAATATATGTGCGAAGGATAGAGGCAAAGCCTTGCAGAGCTTCCTCTGTGTGTGCGTGAAGCCCCACCTTCAGATTGGTGTCGCGGTCGCGGAATTGCTGTAAATAAAAGGCAGGTGCGAAAGCGGTCAGCTTGCCAATTTCGTGCATATCCGCGTCTGTATGAAATTCCTTGACAACAGTCGTGCGGAATTCATAGTCAATGGAAGAATTGCGAAGAATATCAACCGACCGAAGAATCGGCTGAATGTCAATATTTTTTCCGACCGTCAAGGCGTATTTTTCAGGGGAGTTCTTAATGTCCATGGCGACATAATCAAGAAGTCCGTCTTTGATGAGGTGCGCGAGCATATCGGGATTGGTGCCGTTTGTGTCCAGCTTAATGCGAACACCGTATTGCCGCGCACGCGCAATAAAGTCTGGCAGGTCGTCGAAGAGTGTCGGCTCACCGCCCGAAATGCAGAGCGCGTCGACAAGACCGCGTCGGCGTTCAAGATGCGCGAAAATTTCGCCTTCTGGAATCTCGGGCGGTGACGGGACAGCACACAAAAGCGGTGCATTTTGACAAAACGGGCAGCGTAAATTACAGCCCGGGGTGAAGACGGTACAGGCGGTGTAGCCGTCATAATCGACGAGGGACAGCTTTTCAATACCGACAATTTTCATAGGCCTTGCTTTTTCAGATAGGCAACTGCTGCAAGTGCGGCGACAGTACCGTCGGCGGTAGCAGTGGTGAGCTGTCTGACCTGCTTTGTACGGCAATCGCCTGCCGTGAAAACACCTTGGCAGGTGGTGAGACAGTTCTCGCCCGAATCAATGTAACCTGAATCGTCAAGCGCAACAAGCGATGCAAAGGATGCGTTCTTCGGCTCGCGCCCAACAGCAATGAAAATACCGTCAGTTTTGAAGTCCTCTGCCGAGCCGTCTGCATGGGCAATTTTGACAGATGTAACCGAATCCTCACCCATGATTTCAGTCACGCGCGCGTTCATCATAGTCACAATACGCGGATTGTCATTCATCTCACGAATGACAGCCTCATCCGCACGAAATTCATCACGGCGGTGAACCAAGGTCACCTTGGTTGCATATGCCGTCAGATAGATGGCATCCTCAAGTGCAGAATTACCGCCGCCGACCACGACGACCTCCTTACCGCGATAGAAGGCACCGTCACAGACCGCACAGTAAGAAACACCGCGCCCAATGAGTTTTTCCTCACCGGGAACACCAAGATGACGGCAATAAGCACCCGTGGCAATGATGACAGACGATGCCTCATGTGCTTCATATTCACCCGAAACGAGAAATTTGTTGTCCCTTTTCTCAATTTTGAGTACCTTGTCAAAGGCAAATTCACAGCCAAGAGATTCAGCCTGCCCGTACATCTGACTTGATAAATCAATGCCGAGAATGTCAGGGCAAGCGGGATAGTTTTCAATTTTACCCGCTTGTGCAATCTGTCCGCCAATGCCCGAAGCTTCAAAAATCAATGCGGTTTTTCCTGCACGGCGCGCATAAATACCGGCGGTTAAGCCCGCAGGTCCGGCACCGATGATGATGATATCATACATAAAGAGGTAATCCTTTCAGCGAATATTGATAAAAGAAAGGTGGCACGCCCTCTCAGGAAAGAGAGCGCGCCACCTGTTTATTTGGTATATGCGGTTTTGTTGAAATTATGCGTGAGCTGTCAAGGCACGAATGTCAGACAGGTCGGTGAGCTTATTGACCTTGCCGTCCTTTGTAAATACGAGCATGGTCGGTGCCTTGGTAACGCCGTATTCCTTTGCGAGTGTGGCATCCTCATCGGCATTTGAAACCTCGTATGCAATGCCTGCATCATCAAGAAGCTTCTTGGCAATGCGGCAGTTCGGACAGGTTGTTGTCGTGATAAGCACCTTTCTGTCAGAGAGGTCAACCTTGACTTCAGCCTTCGGTGCTGCATCGGCAGCAGGAGAAGATGCACAGCAATCGGTCATATCATCGTTGTCAACCTGATAGGTACGGCGGTTCTTGTATTCTTCGGCTTTGCCGTCGTTCCAGTTCTGAACAGGACGGTAATAGCCTGTAATACGGCTGTACACCTCTGCCTTGCTACCACAGGTCGGGCAGGTAAAGTGCTCACCACTCAAATAGCCGTGCTCCGAGCAAACAGAGTAGGTAGGAGACATGGTGTAATAGGGAAGCTTGTAGTTTTCTGCAATCTTACGCACGAGAGTCGCCGCTGCCTGCCAGGACGAGATCTTCTGACCGAGGAAAGCATGGAAAACTGTACCCGATGTGTAAAGAGTCTGTAATTCGTCCTGAATGTCAAGAGCCTCAAAGATGTCGTCTGTATAGCCGACGGGCAGGTGAGAGCTGTTGGTGTAGTAGGGAGTGCCGTTTTCAGATGCTGTAATGATGTCGGGGAAGCGCTTTTTATCGTGCTTCGCAAAGCGATAGGTCGTGGATTCAGCAGGGGTAGCCTCCAGGTTGTAGAGGTCGCCGTACTTCTCCTGGAAATCGGACAGACGGTCGCGCATATGCACAAGCACCTTTTTGGTGAATTCCTGGGATGCACGGTGCGTCAAATCCTTTTTGAGCCAATTTGCATTCAGGCAAGCCTCGTTCATACCCACAAGACCGATGGTGGAGAAGTGGTTTTCAAATGTGCCGAGGTAACGCTTGGTATAAGGATAAAGACCTGCTTCAAGAAGCTTGGTGATAACATCGCGCTTGGTTTTCAGAGAACGCGCCGAGATATCAAGCAGATAGTCGAGCTTTTTATAGAAGTCTTCTTCGTTTTCGGAGGTATATGCAAGACGCGGCATATTCAGGGTGACAACGCCCACAGAGCCGGTGCTTTCACCGCTACCGAAGAAGCCGCCCGATTTCTTGCGAAGCTCACGAAGGTCAAGGCGCAGACGGCAGCACATACTGCGGACATCGCTCGGCTCCATATCGCTGTTGATATAGTTCGAGAAGTAGGGCGTGCCGTATTTGGCGGTCATCTCAAAGAGAAGACGGTTGTTTTCGGTTTCCGACCAGTCGAAATCGCGTGTAATGGAATAGGTGGGAATGGGATACTGGAATCCGCGGCCGTTTGCGTCACCCTCAATCATGATTTCGATAAAGGCGCGGTTGACAAGCTTCATTTCCTCTACGCAGTCACCATAGGTGAAGTCGACCTCTTTACCGCCAACAATTGCAGGCTTGTTGACCATGTCGGAAGGAACAACCCAGTCAAGCGTGATGTTGGTGAAGGGAGCCTGTGTACCCCAACGGCTCGGCGTATTGACGCCGTAGACGAAGGACTGGATGCACTGCTTGATTTCTTTATAGGAAAGATTGTCAACCTTGACAAAGGGGGCAAGATAGGTGTCAAACGAAGAGAATGCCTGCGCGCCTGCCCACTCGTTCTGCATGATACCGAGGAAGTTGACCATCTGGTTGCAGAGGGTGGAGAGATGCGACGCGGGAGCAGAGGAAATTTTGCCCGGAACGCCGCCAAGACCTTCGGTGATAAGCTGGCGCAGAGACCATCCTGCACAGTAGCCTGTCAGCATTGAAAGGTCATGAATGTGGATATCGGCATTGCGGTGTGCGCGCTCAATCTCGTCATCATAGACCTCGGAGAGCCAATAGTTTGCGGTAATTGCGCCCGAGTTGCTGAGAATAAGGCCGCCGACGGAATAGGTGACGGTCGAGTTTTCCTTCACACGCCAGTCGGATGTGCCGAGATAGTTGTCGATGATAGCCTTGTAGTCAAGGTAGGTGTTCTTGGTATTACGGATTTTCTCGCGCTGCTTACGGTAGAGAATATATGCCTTTGCAACCTCTGCGTAGCCTGCCTGTACCAAAACCTGCTCAACGCTGTCCTGAATGTCCTCAACGGCAATCTGACCGTTTTTAACCTTCGATTCAAATACAGCCGTGACCTTCAATGCAAGAAAGTCAACAACGCTGGGATGATAGTTTACCTTTTCTGCCTCAAATGCCTTCTCAATGGCACTGCGGATTTTGCCAAGGTCAAAGTCGACGATGTTGCCGTCGCGTTTGATTACATGATACATGGTGTCCCTCCAGGTTAAAAGATTTATGTATTTTTGTTTTTAAGGGGTTGAAGTAATCACAGTATATCATGAAAAAAAGCATTTGTCAATAGGTAAAACACAAAATATTGTGTTTTTTTGAAAAAATTAACACAAGATATTGGTATTGGCTTCTTTTTTTGCCATGCGAAAATATTTCAAATTCCTGAAAGGCGCATGAATAGTCACTTTTTAGGGCATGACAAGAAAAGAAGGTGATTCCGATCGAATCACCTTCTGAATTCTGAATATGAAAAATGAAGAAAATTACAGTGAAGAAAGCTTTTGCATGGCGATATGAAGGCGCGCAAGACTTTCCTCACGGCCGAGTACCTCCATGATTTCAGTCGCACCGCCAGGGGTAACTGCCATACCCGCAACGGCAATGCGAACACTCCACATCACAGCACCGGATTTACAGCCGCATTTCTCTGTGACCTTCAGAAGCGTACTGTAAAGCGTATCGTTATCAAAGGATTCGCACGCGGTAAGCGCGGGCAATGCGAGACGGAGAATGCTGGCGGCAAGCTCAAGCGTTACCTTGTTTTTCTTGTTGAGGAACAGCTCGGTGTCATATGCGGGGAGCGAAAGCAAAAATCCGATTTTATCCTCAATTTCCGAAAGGCAGGAAAGTCTGGGCTGCAAGAGCGCGAGCATCTTCTCGCGGTTGAGGTTTTCGGGCAAGGCTGATTTGATGTGAGGGGTCACCAGCTCTTCAAAGCGCTCGGGCGAAAGCTTCTTGATATATTCGCCGTTGAACCAGAGCAGCTTGTCAAAGTCAAAGACAGAGGGCGACTTGCTGATGCCGTCAATCGTAAAGACTTGCTTCAATTCTTCCAATGTATAAAACTCATTGACAGCGCCTGTCGGACACCAGCCAAGGAGCGCTATATAATTAAGGATAGCTTCGGGAAGATAGCCGCTTGCCACAAGGTCCTGGAAGCTGACCGCGCCGTGACGCTTGGAGAGCTTGGAAACCGAGCCGTCCTCGTTTTTACCCATCAGAAGAGGCAGATGCACATAGGTGGGGCGTTCCCAACCGAACGCATCATACAAAAGAGCATATTTCGGTGTAGAGGTCAGGTATTCGCTGCCGCGTACAACATGAGTCACTTTCATCAGGTGGTCATCCACCACGTGCGCGAAGTTGTAGGTCGGATAGCCGTCAGCCTTCAGAAGAATCTGGTCCTGCAGCTCGGCATTATCGGTTGTGATTTCGCCAAATACGGCATCGGTATAGGATGTTTTGCCTTCAAGCGGCATTTTCTGGCGAATGACATAGGGAATACCTGATGCCAGCTTTTCAGCTACCTCGCGAGGCGTGAGATTGCGACAATGACGGTCATAGCCGCCACCTGTCGTATCATCATGCAGCTGTTCAAGGCGCTCCTTGGTGCAGACGCAGTAATAAGCCGCGCCCTTCTCAATCAGCTCCTCTGCATAGCGACGGTAGATGTCCTTGCGCTCGCTCTGAATATAAGGGCCGTGCTCACCGCCGACAAAGGGACCTTCATCATAATCAAGACCTGTTGTTTTTAAGGTCGACAGAATGACATCGGTTGCTCCCTCGACAAGACGCTCGCGGTCAGTATCCTCAATGCGAAGAATAAAAGAGCCACCCTCATGCTTGGAAATCAAGTAGGAATATAAAGCGGTACGGAGATTGCCTATATGCATATAGCCTGTGGGGCTGGGGGCAAATCGCGTGGTGATTTTTGAAGATGACACATCCAAATCCTCGTTTCTATATAATGACTATATTATTTTACCATATAAATCAGATTTTGTCAATCTTTTTTGCTTGTTTTCGGATTTTCCTTGACTTTTTTTATACAGTATGATAAAAATAAAGTATATCAGCGTTTGCTTATAAAGGAAGCAGGGGACAGAGGGCTTGAAAGATAATTCTTTAAGCAGTCATTTTGCGTCCTTACGGTCAAAATGTTATTTCGGCAAGCCAAAACAGCCACGAAAGATGCAATGTGGCGGAAAGGAACGGTCATCAATATGCAGGACAGGGTGATTCTTCATTGTGATGCAAATAGCTTTTTCGCTTCTGTCGAAATGGTTTTTCATCCCGAATACCGAGATGTTCCCATGGCGGTTTGCGGAAATGAAGAAGAGCGGCGCGGCATCGTTTTAGCGAAAAATCAGGCAGCCAAAAAATACCGAATCGAAACGGCTGAAACCGTCTATTCGGCAAGAAAAAAATGTCCGCATCTGATAACCGTACCGCCGCGCTACCATGAATATGAAAAATTTTCCCGTGAGTTGAATCGGATTTATGCCCGTTATACCGACCTTGTCGAGCCATTTGGTATTGATGAATCCTGGCTTGATGTGACAGGCAGTCAAAAGCTTTTCGGGGACGGGAAAGCCATTGCGGAACGCATCAGACGCGAGGTCAAGGAGAAGCTGAATATCACGGTTTCCATCGGCGTTTCCTTTAACAAGGTCTTTGCCAAGCTTGGAAGTGATTATCGAAAGCCCGATGCAATTACGGAAATATCAAGAGATAATATGGGGCAGATTGTCTTTCCACTGCCTGTTGGAAGCTTGCTTTTTGTTGGAAGAAAAACTGCCGAGGCGCTTGAAAGAATCGGTATCCGCACCGTTGGGGATTTAGCATCGACAAGTCCCCTTTTTCTGGAAAAGCAGTTCGGCAAGCATGGCATTCTGATGTCACTTTATGCGCGGGGTGAGGATGATAGCCCTGTTCTGCCACCACCCGAAGAAAATCACGCCAAGAGCATAGGAAGCGGTATGACCTTTCCGCAAAATCTGATAGGAGAGGGCATGGTACGGGAGGGGCTTTATCCTTTAGCGGAGGAGGTTGCTACCCAGATGCGTCGCACAGGGCGGGTTTGCTCGACTGTTTCGCTGACGATTCGGGACGAATTTTTGCATACAATCAGCCGCCAGCAAGCCGTATCGCCTCCAACCGATATTGCCGCTTCTCTCATCGAAAATGCCATCGAAATTTACAGGCGAGAATGGTCGCCTGTCAAGCCGATTCGTATGCTCACCTTAACGGCGATGAACTTAACCGAGCGCGAGGCTCAGCAAATCGGACTTTTTGATGATGAAAAAGAGGATTCAAAGCGGCAAAAGCGTCGGGAGCTTGAAAAGACCGTTGATGCCATTCGCACAAAGTACGGCGGAGATTCGCTTGCATATGGGCGCACGAAGGATAAAAAGCTTCCGCAGGTGCGTCCTCATCACAAGGACACATAATGAAAAAAGCTGTTTTCGATAGTCAAGCGAAAACAGCTTTTTATTTTGATTGAATCAGTCCTTTAAGAAAAGCTCAATGACGGGGATTGTGACATTCGGACGCAAGACGGGCAAGGACACATCGAGGGTATCCGCCTTGGTCGAGGAATGCATACCGTGGAATTCACCTGTGTACGCATTCTTATAGAGAATTTCACTGCCGTCATGCAAAAATTGTGCATATTCGACCTTGTTTGCAAGACCGGGCAAATGAAGAGCCTTGAAGGGATAGCGAATCAGATGGACATAAAGGCGCTTGCCATCCTCACTCTGTGTGTACATGACGCCGTTTGGCGCAACAAATTCAGGCTCTGCCATGGTGCAGCCGTAGATTGAACGGCTGTTGTATTTCATCCAGTCGGCGTAAACCTTGAGCGCAGCTTCGGCGCGGGAATCAAGATAGCCGCGTGAGGTCGGACCGACATTCATAATCAGGTTGCCGCCGAGAGCGACCGTGTTGATGAGCATTTCAATCAGCATGGTGGGGTTCTTCCATGTCTGCTCGTCGCGGTAATAGCCCCATGAGCCTGAAAGCGTCTGGCAGGCTTCCCAAGTGACAAGCTCGCCTGTTTCCTTGTGCCGTCCCCACTCGGTCGGCTCAACCTGCTCGGGCGTCCAGAGGTCCTGCTCAATTTCAGTGCGGTTGTCAATAATTACCCCCGGCTGAAGCTTGCGCGCGGTTTCAATCAGCTTTTCAGCCTCCCAATCTTCTTTGCCTTTACCGCGAAGCCAGGGCTTGTCCTCGGGAACTCTCTGGGAATATGAGAAGTCAAACCACAGAATATCAATTTTGCCGTAGTTTGTCAGAAGCTCGGTGACCTGATTGCGCATATATTCTGCATATTTATGCATATCGCGCTTTTCGTTAAGCTCAGGAACGTTCGGGAGGTCACGCAGAGGATGGATAAGGTCAATCGTGAAATCGGGATGGTGCCAGTCAATCAGCGAATAGTAAATACCGATTTTATTGCCTTCGGCACGCAAAGCGTCGATGGCCTCGCGAAGAAGGTCACGGCCCGCCTTGGTGTTTGTTGCCTTGAAATCGGTGTATTTCGAGTCGAAGAGGCAGAAGCCTTCGTGGTGCTTGGATGTGATAACCACATATTTCATGCCTGCCGCTTTTGCCTGTCTTGCCCATTCCTTCGGGTCGTACATATCAGGGTCAAAGTGGTCGAAATAGACCTGATATCGCTCGTTTGATATGGTTTCGCGGCTCTGAATCCACTCATGGCGGGCGGGAAGGGCGTAAAGTCCCCAATGAATGAACATACCGAAGCGGTCATGTCTGAACCACTCGGTATCACCGGGGGTTTTTCTTGTAACATAGGAGGACATGAGTATTCCTTTCTTTTTTTGAGGGATATACCCATTTTCTTGTCCTTATTATAGCATCTTTGGATATATGTGTCAAGGATTTACAATAAAAAACGGGTGAAATGAAAAATATTAAAAAAAAGATAAAAAAAGAGAAGAAAATGTTTGCATTCGCTTTGGATATATGTTATAATATAAAATAGATATTCTATACATCAGAAGCATTTGCATCTGAGTTTGATTCAAATGACACATACCGCGCTCTTTTCAGTACGATTTTATAAAAATACGGAGCATAGAATGGAAGCTATTCAAAAATTTTTTACAGACATCAAAGAACTTGTGAGCAATCTTTTGTCCTTCACGGCGGTTCAGCTGGCGAATATTTCTTTTACCGACATCATTGACATTCTGACAATGACGGTGTTGCTCATGATGGTTCATAAATTTATACGGAGACGCCGTACCGGGCGCCTCATTATCGGTATTGTCATTTGGATGGCTCTGTTTGCGCTCGGCAGACTTTTCAATCTTTATACGGTGAGCTTTCTGTTCGGTTATATTTTCCAGGCAGGAATCATCGCGCTTGTCGTCATATTCCAGCCCGAGCTTCGTATGGCACTTGAGCGCGTTGGCGAGGAGCCCTTGCGCGGCCTGAAGGGCTTGGGCGAAAGCGGTGCTCACGCTGCACACCTGTGGGTTCGGGATGTCTGTGAGGCAGTTGCCGATATGTCGCGCTCACGCACAGGTGCTCTTATCGTTTTTGAACGCTCGTCAAAATTAAGCGATGTGGTGCAGTCGGGCATTGAAGTCGATGCCAAAATTTCCCCCTACCTCATTCGCAATATTTTCTTTAACAAATCACCCTTACACGACGGTGCGGTCGTGGTACGCGAGGGACGCGTATTTGCCGCAGGCTGTCTTTTACCTCTGACAAGACGCAGCGATATTGACCAGGACCTTGGTACGAGACACCGTGCCGCAATCGGTATGACCGAGGTGAGCGATGCATTCGTTTTGGTTGTTTCGGAGGAAACGGGCAAAATTTCGGTTGCGGAGCAAGGCACGATTACGCGCGATATTACCGCACAGTCGCTGAAGGTATTGCTGACCGAAAAGTTTGTCACAATCAAAGACAAAAAAGAAGAAATCGTGGCAGAGGTTGCCGACACATCCACACAGGCAGACATTCTTGAAGAAGCACCTCAAGAGAGAGCGCCCGTGAATGCAGAGCAAGAAGCTACCGAAGAAAAGGAGAAAAACCTGTGAAAGAACACATCACTCAAAAAAGACTTTCCAAGGAAAGTGTCGCTCGTTTTATCGGTTGCCTTTTTGTTGCCGTGTTACTTTGGCTCTATGTGATGTATACCGAGGCCCCTGAATACAATCAGGTGTATCGGGATATTCCTGTTGAGGTGAGAGGGTACACGCCTTCCTATCGGTATGACCTTGAATATGACAAGGAAATCAGCGCCACCTTTCGCGGCACCAATGTCGAGCTTGCACAGTGCGGCAGCGACCATATCAAAGCGATTGTGTATCTGACCGATGAATTTACAGATGAAAATCCGCATTTCTTTGCAATCCAATATGAATTTTCCTGTGACTGCCAGCTTTCCGCTGTTCATAACGATGCGCGTCTCTCTGTCACAAGAAAAGAAGCAAAAATGAAAACAGAGACCTTTCATAATATTCCTGTTTCCGTCAGCGGTATGGAAGGCTCCCTGATAGCAAATTATGATGTCATTTTCAATGATTTTGAAAATAATAACAATATGATTCCTCAAATTTTGGTTACAGGCAGAGTTGCGGATATTAATGCTTTGAAAAACGGTTATATCAATGCAACCATTCAATTGACGACCGACAATATCAACGATATCAATGACAGCATTGAACAAAACGGCATTTGCGTGCGTACTATGGTGGTTACCTTCGGCTTGCCCGAAGGCATGGTTGTGGAATCCGAAAGCGGTACGAGCATCACGACCGTTGTCACCTTTAAGGCGCCTTCTCAAATTGAAGAGAGCGATACAGATAAGGATGTTAACGCGGACGAAGCAAGTGATTCCGATACTGAAGAGGACAATGCATGAGTGTGACCTTACTTGTAAGTCGCATTGCCCTCTCACCGAATCATGACGAATCCGATGCTTTCCATGAGGCGCTCTGCCGCTTGAGAAAAAGCCGTCTTTTACAGGGGGCATACAAAGGAAATGAGATTTATATTGCACGCCGCTCGGTTGATGCCAGACGGAAAAATCAGATTCGCCTGGTTTATACCGTTGCGGTTGGCGGGCTTCATTTAAGTGAAAAGCAAAAGGAATCGTTACCGAGCGATATCACAATCAAAGCTGAGGAGGCGCCACTCCCGAAAAAGGGACATGCGCCTCTTCCGCATCCTCCTGTTGTGGTCGGAAGCGGGCCTGCGGGACTATTTTCAGCACTTATGCTTGCCGAAGAGGGCTATCATCCGATTTTGCTTGAGAGAGGCGGCGATGTCGGTGAGCGCATAAAGGCTGTTTCTTCTTTTTACAAAACAAAGCAATTAAATACCGAAACCAATATTCAGTTTGGCGCAGGTGGCGCAGGCACTTTTTCAGACGGAAAGCTTGTGACACGCGTCAATGATTCCTATCATGACTATATTTTGAAAAAATTTGTCGAATTTGGCGCACCGCGCGAAATACTCTGGCAGGCAAAGCCACATATCGGGACAGACTATTTGCGTATCATTGTGTCCAATATGCTTGAGAAAATCAAGTCGCTCGGCGGGGAAGTGCGTTTCCATGCCAAGCTTGAGGATATCACTGTCCGTGACGGCAGACTTTCTTCTATTCGTGTATCCGGTACGGATATGCCGTGCGAGGTTCTGTTGCTTGCCATTGGGCATAGTGCGAGAGATACCTACAGTATGTTGCTTTCAAAGCCGCTTTCCATAGAAGCAAAGCCTTTTTCTGTCGGTATGCGTATTGAACATCTGCAAGCCGACATCGACAGTGCGATGTATGGGGATTTTGCAGGATACAAACGACTCGGCCATGCGGAATATGCGCTTTCTTCTCATACAGATACAAGGGGCGTATATACCTTCTGTATGTGTCCGGGCGGCGAGGTGATGGCAGCGGCAAGCGAGCAGGAAGCACTTGTTGTGAACGGCATGAGCAATCATCGCCGTGACGGCAAAAACGCCAATGCCGCAGTGGCCGTTTCTGTGTTTCCCGACGATTATGGCAATACGCCGCAATCTGCCATTAATTATCAGCGAAAAATTGAACGCTTGGCTTTTGCATCGGGGGGCGGCGATTATGCTGTACCGTTAAGTACGGTGGGCGATTTCCTTGCAGATAGCTATCATACAGAGCCATCGCGTATAGTGCCGACCTATATGGGTGGCAAGCACTTCAAGGTTGCATCGCCAAGCACCTTCCTTCCGCCTGAAATTGTGTCGTCTCTTCGTGACGGTATCCGCGCATTCGGGCAAAAGCTGCAGGGCTATGATGTCAGTGATGCCGTTTTATCCGGTGCCGAAACAAGAACCTCTGCACCTGTACGGATTCTTCGCGGAAGCAATCGGGAGGCACTTGGCTGCCAAGGACTGTATCCCTGCGGAGAGGGCGCAGGCTATGCAGGCGGTATTACAAGTGCCGCGCTCGACGGCTTGCGTACAGCGCTTGCGTTGATGGCAGTCTACGCGCCGCCTTTTTGAGATTCATGAAAGGAGAGAATGCTACCCATGCAGGAATTCGGCACGGTTGTTGAGACCGACGGAAAATATGCCATCGTTGAGGTCAGGCGCAAGTCTGCGTGCGAGGGTTGTCATAAGGGTGCTGAAGGCTGTGATGCTTGCTCACTCTTTATTGCAGATGCCAAGCACCGCGTTTCTGCGGAAAATCGCGTGGGGGCATTGGCGGGCGACCGTGTCATGCTTGAAGCTGCAAGCGGACGAATTCTTTGCTATGCATTTTTGGTGTTTATTTTGCCGATCCTGATAGCAGGGACGGTTTATGCGATCTCTTCCTTTTTGACAACCGAGGGTTATGCCGTTCTTTTTGCGGCTCTGTCTATGCTATGTGCCTATTTTGTGATTGGCAAGACAAGCGCACGCCTTGAAGCGAAGAAACGCTCTGTTTCAATCAGTAAGATTTTGATTCCCAAAGAAAAACAAACAGAAAGTGAGGAGAGCTGATGCTCTTCTGCATAGGTTATATGGAATGATGCAAAAGCTCGATGACAAAAAGCAAAACCGTTATCGCGAATGGATTGTTCGCGCGACGGATGCCAAAGAAGAAAGGGACGCGGTTTCCGCCCTTGCCGATGCTTTGGACATTCATCCCGTGACAGCACAGCTTCTTTATAATCGTGGCTATCATGATGCGGAAAGTGCCAGCCGCTTTCTGCGCATGGAAAATGAAAATCTCTGCAATCCCTTTGAGCTTCGCGATGCGGATAAGGCGGTTGCGCGCATTCGTGCCGCTGTGGAGTCGGGCGAGCAGATTACCATTTACGGTGACTATGATGTAGACGGCGTGACTGCCGTTTGCGTTATGTATCTTTATTTGAAATCTCAAAATGCCAAGGTCGATTATTATATACCCAACCGTGATGGAGACGGCTACGGCGTTTCACGCGGTGCTATTGATATGCTTGCAAAGCGCGGTACCCGCCTGATTGTCACTGTTGATACGGGTATTACAGCCAACGAAGAGGTGCTTTATGCCGCCGAGTGCGGCATTGATATTGTCATCACCGACCACCATGAGTGCAGAGCAGAGCTGCCGGGAGCAGTCGCGGTTGTCAATCCGCACCGCCCTGACTGCCCTTATCCGTTCAAGCAGCTTGCAGGAGTAGGTGTCGCTTTTAAGTGCATATGTGCATACGAGCAGGCAGTCACGGGAGATGACCTTTATAGCTGTGTTGAACGGCTTGGATGGGCATATGCCGATTTTGTTGCGATCGGAACGATTGCCGATGTCATGCCGCTTGTCGATGAAAATAAATTATTGGTTTGCTTGGGGCTTGAGCGAATCCGCAGAGACAGACGGCTTGGGCTGTCTGCCTTGATGGAAGCCACCATGCAAAAAAACGATGCCAAGGGAGCGCCGCTCGGTCAGAGTGTTGCCGTAGAGCCGAAAATCACCTCTTCTTATATAGGCTTTACGCTTGCCCCGCGCATCAATGCGGCGGGGCGTATCAAAAGTGCATCGCTTGCCGTTGAGCTTTTTCTTTCTGATACATACGAGAGGGCGGCGGCTTATGCAAAGGAGCTTTGCGATGCCAACGCCGATAGGCAGCAGGAAGAAAACCAGATCATGCAAGAGGCATATGAGAAAATTGAGCGCGAGCATAATCTTGCCGAAGAATATGTGCTGGTTCTCGATGCGGATGAATGGCATCACGGTGTCATTGGAATTGTTGCGTCAAGAATTACCGAGCGTTATTGCTTGCCCTGCATACTGATTTCCTTTAAGGGAACGACATCGGGCATATCCGATATCGGAAAAGGCTCGGGGCGTAGTGTCAAGGGGCTGAATCTGGTTGATGCGCTGGTGCATTGCTCTGACCTTCTTTTGAAATACGGCGGACATGAGCTTGCGGCAGGACTGAGTATTGCGCGTGAGAATTTGCCCGAATTTCGTCTGAAAATCAACGAATATGCCAAGAAGGTGCTTGGCGGTGTACGCCCTGTCCCTGTTATCGAGGCTGACCTCGTGCTTGAATTTCCTCAGATCAAGACCTCGCTTGCACGGGAAATTCGCAGACTTGAGCCATATGGAACGGGTAATCCCTCTCCGCTCTTCGTCCTGAAGAATGTCATTGTTTATGAAATGTTTTCGCTTCGCAAGGGGAAGCATACCAAGCTTGTGGTGGGAGAGGGCAACGGTCGGCTGACCGCGATGTGCTTTTCGCGCTCTCCCGAGGACTTGGGGGTGGTGACGGGCGATACCGTTTCTTTGCTTTTTCAGCTGGATATCAACGAATGGGCAGGACGCACAACTGTGCAACTGATTGTGCGCGATTTGCACATTGAAAACGAAAATACCGTCTGTGATGAATTGACCGCCATTGAGAAAAAACGCTTTGAGGAAATCAGGGCGGGGGCGGAATTTTCAGCAAAGGAGGACATCCTGCCGTCCCGTGATGACTTTGTATCGGTCTATCAGTTTGTGCGCCGTTCGATTCGTCTCGGTCAGAGCATTATTACCCACAAAGACATCCAGGAGGGTGTTCTGAAGGCTGATAGAAACCGCATCGGCTATGTGAAATTAAAGTTTATCATTCGCGTTTTGCAGGAAATGAATCTGCTTGGTATTGAAGAAGTATCGGATGAGGTCTATAGCTTTCGGTTCCGCTTTTTGAGTACCAAGGTGGAGCTTGAAAAATCCAATATTTTGCGCCGACTGCGCGCCCAGCAACGCGCTTGAGCCATTTTGAGAAAGAAGAATTTTTATGTGTCAATCGTTAGAGAATCTGATTGAGCTTTTGAAAAGCACAGGCAAAAAATACGACCTTGATAAAATTACGAAGGCATACAATTATGCAGCGACGCTGCATGAAGGTCAGTTCCGTTTAAGCGGCGAGCCTTACATTTCACATCCCCTCGCTGTTGCCGAAATTGTGGTGTCGCTTGAGCTTGATACCGACTCTGTTTGTGCCGCGCTTTTGCATGATACGGTGGAGGACTGCGCCGACCGCACCAACCTCGCTGAAATCCGTCAGCTTTTCGGTGCAGAGGTTGAGCTTTTGGTTGACGGCTTGACGAAAATCAAGCATTTGCAGGTTGAAGATAAAGAAGACGAGAATATTGAAAATATCCGAAAAATGCTGCTTGCAATGTCCAAGGATATTCGCGTTATCTTCATCAAGCTTTGCGACAGATTGCATAATATGCGCACGCTTGGCGTGAAAAAGGAAGAACGCCAGAGAGCCATTGCTCTTGAAACCATGTATGTCTATGCGCCGCTTGCCCATAGACTCGGTATGCAAAAAATCAAGCATGAGCTTGAATCGCTCAGTCTTTCCTTTCTTGACCCGATTGGCTATGAGGAGGTCTCTCAAGCCATCAATCGCCGCTTTGGCGAAAACCGTATGGTGATTGAAAACGCCAAGTCAAATATTGATGCGCGCTTAAAGGAAGCGGGAATATCCAACTTTACATTGGAGGGGCGCATCAAGTCGGTTTACAGTCTTTATCGGAAGATGTATAACCAGAACAAAAGCTTTGAGGAAATCTACGATTTTTATGCTCTGCGCGTGATTGTGGAAACCGAGCTTGAATGCTATACAGTGCTTGGTATCATTCATGAGATGTTCCGTTCTGTGCCGGGGCGCTTTAAGGACTATATTTCAACGCCAAAGCCCAATCTCTACCGTTCTTTGCATACAACCGTCATCGGTCGTGACGCTATTCCGTTTGAGGTGCAAATTCGTACCTATGAGATGCATCATATCGCCGAATACGGCATCGCGGCACATTGGAAATATAAGTCCGGCGCAACCTCAAAGGAGGACATCGACCAGAAGCTTCTTTGGATTTCCCGTTTGCTTGAGTCGGATGATGTACGGGACCCTGATGAATTCATGGTTTCCTTCAAAACCGACATTTTCCATGATGAGACCTTCGTGTTTACCCCGAAGGGCGATGTCATTTCCTTACCGCTTGGTTCTACGGTCATTGACTTTGCCTATGCCATCCATTCGGCTGTCGGCAATAAAATGACGGGTGCCAAGATTAACGGTGTCATTGTCCCGATTGACCGCGTTCCGCAAAACGGAGAAATCGTTGAAATTCTGACCTCCTCTGCATCCAAAGGACCGAGTCGCGACTGGCTGAAAATTGTCAGAACGGGCGAGGCGCGCAATAAAATCCGCCAATGGTTCAAGAAGGAGCGCAGGAGCGAGAACATTCTGGTTGGTAAGCTTGAGGTCGAGCGTGAAATGAAGCGCTACGGTCGTCCCTTTACCGAGGCCGAGCACAATTTGATTGTCACGAATGTGGCAAACAGACTCGGTATTACCTCTGCTGACGACCTTTATAACACCATCGGCTTTGGCGGACTTTCGATTTCAAGAATCTCGGGCAAATTGCATGATGAATTTGACCGCGTTGTCAAAGCACCCGAGCCGAAGGATGAAATCAAGATTTCCTCTATCAGTCAAAAGAAAATCAAGCATAGCGGTGGCATTGTCATTGACGGCGTAGAGGGATGTCTTGTCAAATTTGCCAAGTGCTGTAATCCCTTGCCGGGTGACGATATTGTCGGCTTCATTACCAAGGGCTTCGGTGTTTCGATTCATAAGACAGACTGCCCGAATGCTGTTTCGGGACGCGCGATTGCAGGACAGGCTGAACGCTGGGTTCATGCACATTGGGAGGATTCGGAAATCAAGGATGACCGTGCGGTTTACGAGGCACTTCTGCGAATTGAAGCCAAGGACAGACTCGGCGTTTTGGCAGATGTGTCACGCGCTCTGGCGGATATGAAGGTTTCGATTTTGCAAATCAACACATCCGGCACAACAGACGAGGGCTTCAGCATTATCAATCTGACGGTCGGCTGTAAAAGCATGGAGCATTGCCGTTCGATTGTTTCGCGTATCAAGAGCATTCCCGATATTGAATCTGTCACACGCGGCTTTTCATAATCGATGATAAAAGCAGAAAAGGAATAAAATCATGAAGGCAGTTGTACAAAGAGTTTCAAGTGCGACCGTGTATGCAGACGGCGAATTTTCCGGTCAATGCGGGCAGGGCTTTTTAATTCTACTTGGCGTTGCAAAGGAGGATACGGAGGAGGACGCGCTTCTTCTTGCCGAAAAAATATCCAAGCTTCGTGTTTTTACAGATGACATGGATAAGATGAATCTTTCCCTCAAAGATATTGACGGTGAGGCGCTTGTCGTTTCAAATTTTACCTTAAATGCCAATTATTCGCACGGCAACCGTCCTGAATATTTTGCATCGGCATCGCCCGATGAAGCGAACCGTCTTTATTTGTATTTTCTTTCCTTGATGCAGGAGCGTATCCGTCATGTCGGACACGGGAAATTTGGCGCATCAATGAAAATTGATATGTCGGCAGACGGGCCTGTCACCATTGTGATGGATTCCGATTGCCTCAAAAAGAAAGGAGCAAGGTCCCATGATACTGCAGGTCGATGAGCCAATCAACCATTCATATGTGCAAACCTTGTGCCTTGTCTTTTTTCCCGGCTCTAAATTCGGTTGTGCTGAAGAGCATTCCGCGGACAACCCTGAAATGAAGGTTGAGATTCTTGAGCGTACCGAAGAAAGTGTGTCTGTGCAGGCAACCTTGCTTTATCGCAATAAGACAAGCATTGGAAACGGAATTTCAGCTGTCAGTGAGGATATCAGCATGTCGCAGATTTTGAAAATTGCTGTCGGCCGTGCGGTCTTTGAGGCGGGGAAAAACTATTTCGGCTATATGCCCCCTTGGGGAATCCTGACCGGCGTTCGCTCGTCAAAGGTTGCGGCAGATATGCTTTTGAATGGCAAGGGTGTTCGCCATACCAAGCAAATTTTACGCGACGAATATTTTGTTAACCCCAAAAAAGCGCATCTTGCAGTTTCTGTTGCTTCATCTGAAATTAAGCTGACAAAGAAATTGCCGAGCAATTTGTGCAGTGTCTATGTGTCGATCCCTTTTTGTCCCTCGCGCTGTGCTTACTGCTCGTTTGTTTCTTATACATCCGCACGCTTACTGTCGCTCATTGACGACTATTTGCGTACTCTTTATGTCGATATTCACCATATTTTTACCTTGATCAGAGAAAGAGGCCTGACGGTCGCGACTGTCTATATCGGCGGCGGGACACCGACAGTTTTGAATGAAAAGCAGCTGCGTACCCTTCTTCAGCATATCACCAAAGAGGTTGACCCAACCACTTTGATGGAGTTTACGCTTGAAGCAGGTCGCCCCGATACCATTACAGCCGAAAAGTTGGATGTTGCAAGGGAATTTGGCATCACACGCGTCAGCGTCAATCCGCAGACCTTGAATGACGATGTTCTTGTGTCAATCGGACGCAAGCATACGGTTGAGGACTTCTATCGCGCGTATGACATTGCCGCCGCATCGGGCATTCCCAATATCAATGTTGATTTGATTGCAGGTCTGCCAGGAGATGACTTCACGATTTTTTCAGAAACTATTGACAAGGTCATTGAATTACAGCCGACAAATATAACTGTCCACACCTTCAGTGTGAAGAAGGCGGCATCGCTTTTACATACCGAGCAGAATGTTTATTCAATGAAGGGCGGAGATGCGGCGCAATGTGTCGAATATTCGCAGATGAAAACCAAGCTGGCAGGCTACAAGCCCTATTATATGTACCGTCAGAAAAATACCGTCGGCAATCTTGAAAATGTCGGCTATTCCTTGGAGGGCGCCGAAGGTATGTATAATATATTTATGATGGGTGAGATACATAGCATTTTTGCCGTTGGCGCGGGTGCAGTGACTAAAATTGTGAAAAATCAGGACACAACCAACCGCAAGCCGACAATTGAACGCATATTTATGCCTAAATATCCATATGAATATTTAAGAGACGCCGATAAAATCCGCAACGGTGATAAGGAAAACGGCATTCCTTCTTTTGAGGAACGGGTTATGCGCTGCTTTGGCGAGGAGTCGTAAAACGGTTTCTTTTGCTTTCTGCCTATTTTGTCGGTTCAGTCAGAAAGGATGATTTATGAGAAAAGCAATTTCTACTTTTTCCTCTGAAGCGGCGAAAAAGGACTATGTACAAAAGGTTGAGGAACGGTTTGAACACGAGCTTGATGAAAAGGTAGCAGAAATCCTTTTCGGCGACTTTCCGCGTATTTTGCTTTTGTCAGGTCCATCCTGCGCCGGCAAAACGACCATGGCAAACAAGCTGGTCTCCGAGCTTGCCGAGAGAGGCAAGCATGTGCAGGTCATCTCGCTTGACGACTTCTTTTTTGACCGCAACGAGCTGGCTGAGATTGCGAAGCTGAACGGTCTGACCCTCGACTTTGATTCTCCTGCCGCGATTGACCAAAAAGCACTTGCGAAATCAATTTCCGAGATGCTTGCGGGTACACGCGTGACCTTGCCTGTCTTTGATTTTAAGGAAGGGAAGCGTACCGCCTGCCGCATCATTGAGCCTGATAATCAGGCAGTCTTTCTGTTAGAGGGGATTCAAGCTGTCTATCCCGAGGTGAAGAGCCTGCTTGCAGGTCATCCGTTTCGCAGTATTTTTGTGTCGGTGGAAACGGGGCTAATGCTTGGCGAGACGGTTTTTGCGCCCGAAGAAATCCGCTTCTTTCGTCGATTGGTACGGGATTTCCGTTTTCGCGGTGCGATACCTGAATTCACTTTCTTTTTATGGGATAGCGTGCGAAAAAATGAGCTTGTCAATATTTTGCCGTACGCACCCGCCTGTGACATCACCTTCAATACCGTCATTGACTATGAAATCGGTATGCTGAAGCCACATCTTTTACCGCTTCTTTCTGCAATTCCCGAAAGTAATTCCCACTTTCATGCGGCAAGGCAAATGCTTTTGTCGCTTGACGGTATTGACGCTATTGACGAAAAATACCTTCCTACGCACGCAATGTATCACGAGTTTCTCGGTTAACTGCCACTATGTAAAGGGTGATTTGATGGATAAAAAAGCTTCTATGGCAACAGGAAGTACCCGAAAGGATAAAAAACGGCTGCTTTCGGGCGTTTTGATTTTGACTTTTGCAAATATTCTTGTCAAAATCTTTGGTTTGATTTATAAAATACCCTTGAATACCGCCCTGGGAGAGAAGTTTTATGTCACCAATGCGGCTTATTCAATTTATAATACCTTATATATGATTTCAACGGCGGGGATTCCTGTCGCTATATCTATTCTCGTATCTGAATGCCGTACACGAGGAGATGTCTTGCGCTTGAAGCGCGTCTTCCGTGTGTCAATTCTGACGCTGATTATTGTTGGTTCTGTAGGAACGCTTCTGATGTTCGGAACTGCGGGCGTGCTTTCGGAAATCAATTCAAACGGCGAATCCTTCTGGAGCATATGCGCCATTGCCCCCGCGCTTTTACTGATTGCTGTTTGCAGCGTTTATCGCGGTTATTATCAGGGCTTTCAGCAGATGACACCAACGGCGGTTTCAGAGCTTCTTGAGTCCTTTTTTAAAATGGCATTTGGCCTGTTCTTTGTGTATCTTTCACTCAATCATTTCGGACAGTCAAAAGCGACGGCAGCTGCCTTTACAGAGTTAAGCACGACTATCGGTATTCTGATTGGAATGTGCTATCTGATTTTCATTCGTTACCGCTATCGCCAGAGTGATAAGCTTTCGATGTTCGGTGATGCTGTTGCGAACGAGAGCGTGACAGACGAAAGCCCGATATTGCGCCGTCTGGCAAGCATTGCGATTCCAATTTCACTGAGTGCGGTTATGCTGAATCTTGCCGCCCTGATTGATTCTCAAATTATGATGCCGCTTCTGAATAACTATCTGGGAGATGCAGCCAAGGCAGAGGCCATCTGCTCAGATTACACTGCAGGTGCCATTACGCTTTACAATTTGCCCACTATTTTCATTTATCCGATTTCCTGTTCCATTGTGCCGTACATCTCGGCGGCACTTGAGTCTGGTGACCGCACGAGCGTCCGCCGCGTGACAAACTCTGCTTTGCGTGTCACATCGCTTGTTGCATTGCCGTGTGCTTTGGGAATGAGTGCTTTGAGCGGACCGATTCTTGACCTTGTGTTTGGTGCGGGTGACTCGGCGATGGCAATCAATGCAGGACCTCTATTGAGGGTTCTCGCCATATCTGTATTCCTTGTGTCTATGCTATCGGTCACAAATGCGCTTTTACAGGCGCACCACCAGGAAAAAAAGCCGATGATTTCTATGGCGGTCGGACTTGCGGTTAAGGTTGTGAGTGACCTTGTTCTGACACGGCAATTTGGCGCATACGGCGCACCAATCAGTACGGTTTTGTTTCACATGACCGTTGTTTGCTTCAATTTTTATTTCGTTCTTCGCTACACCGATGCACGACCGCATTTTATAGCGGTTTTCTTCCGCCCCTTTGTTGCCGCTTTGACATCCGCAGGCGGTGCAGTTCTTTTCTACCGTTTGCTTACTGAATATGTGGTGGGAGCAAGAGTCGCAACTGTTCTTTCCATTCTCGGTGCGGCACTTATCTATCTTGTTGCTGTGTTCGTTTTCAGATGCATCAGTCGGGATGATATCGCGCTTTTACCGAAGGGAGAAAAGCTCAATCGCATACTTCATTCCATGCATTTGCTTCGCTGATTTTTTAAGAATCTATGAAAAAAGCTTTCTTTTTTCACAAACGAGTGAAAAACAACATGATTTTTATTGCTTTTTCATAGATTTTTGCAAAAAAAAACCAAAAAAATTGCAAAATTGCTAAATTTTTTTGAAAAACCCCTTGATATCTTATAAAAAAAATGCTATACTTTATACAGAAGAACGGTCACCGCGTTTTGATATGCGGAACCGAAAAAAAGAGGAGAAAGAAACATGAACAAGACACAGTTAGTTGAAGCCGTCGCACTCAAGACCGAATTGAAGAAGAAGGATGCAGAAGCAGCAGTCAGCGCAGTTCTCGAAGCTATTGCCGAGACCTTGGTTGAAGGCGACAAGATTCAGATTGTCGGTTTCGGTACATTCGAAGTCAAAGAAAGAGCTGCAAGACAGGGCCACAATCCTGCTACCGGTGCAAAAATTCAGATTCCCGCAGCAAAGCATCCTGTTTTCTCTGCAAGCAAAACCTTGAAGGACGCTGTTAACAAATAATCAGACACAATGCGTCTTGACAAATATCTGAAGGTTTCGCGAATCATTAAACGCAGAACCGTGGCAAATAATGCTTGCGATTCTGCTCATGTGAGCGTCAACGGAAGACCTGCCAAAGCATCCTACGATGTCAAGGAGAATGATATCATTGAGATTGCGTTTGGCGCGCGTACCCTGCGCGTTCGCGTTCTGAACATTAAAGACAGCACGAAGAAATCCGATGCAGCTGATATGTACGAAGTGATCAATGCGACTGAATGAAAAATAGCCATCAGGCATATCCACGCCCTTTGCCGCATATCTTTGATTGACGGTGGAGGGCGCGGATTTTTTATAAGCGTCTCTTCCTATCCGTTATTGAAAGAGAAAGGAAGAAAGACAGAATGACAGGTAAACCGCAAAATCGAACACCCGCTGCAAGGACACACACACTCACACTTGAAAATCGCGAAAGCCTTTTGCTTGAAGGAATTGAAGAGGTTGTGAATTTTGATGAAAACACAGTCACACTGAATACGCTTCTCGGTGCGATGTCGATTGAGGGAAAGGGGCTTCATATCCTGACACTTTCGCTTGAAAGCGGTCATGTGGAAATCGAAGGGGTGGTCGATGCAATTTTTTATGAGGACCGCAACGAAAAGGTTAAGCGCGGTTTCTTTTCAAGATTGGTACGCTGATGACACTTGAGCTTTCTATGCGCTCTCTCTTGAGTGGCATTTTGTATTCTGCCTGTCTTGGTGCTTTTTTTGCTTTGCTATATGATGCGATTCGTCTGATACGCGTGCTTTTGGGTATTCACTATCAGGGGAATTTTATCAAAGGACCGTTCTCGAGACTTGCCCAGTCGATAGAGAAAAAGGTTCAGAGTTTTCGAAAAGGGCATAAGCTTTATCAAAAAGCACTCACAGTGTTTGACTTCATTTTTGATTTTATTTATTTCGTTTTTTGCGGCGTTGCATTCAGCATTTTTCTTTATGCCGCAAATCATGGCGTGTTTCGCTTCTGCTTTTTGTTTGGTATTGTCATCGGTTTTTATATTTATAGAAAAACGGCAGGCCGCCTTGTCTTTTTTTGCTTACGCGAGATAGCCTCAATTTGCTACCTTTTTTTATTTGCGTGTGCGACTGTTGTGTGGAAGCCGTCAAAATGGATATATTCTCATCTTGTTTTACAAATTTATGATAAAACCCTATTGCCATTTTATAAAAAGTGTGTTATAATTATAAGGAAAAGAAAAAAATTTAAGAGAGAGTCACAAGAGTGAAAAATGCTACCCATTGAGGAGGATTTTCCGTGCGGATACAAAAAACATTAATTGTGCTTGTCTTGGTTTCTTTCATCATTTTTGCTTTGTTTGCGTTTTCGTCTTTGCGTGTGACCTACGGTGCGCTTGAAAAGCAGGTGAACGAGGCGCGCGTGAAGCTTGCCGAGTGTGAAGCAAAAATTGAACGCTATGAGAGCGATAAAAACTGTGATATCGACGATGCCTTTATTGAGCGTATTGCTCGCGAAAGGCTTAATCTTTGTCATCCTAACGAAATTATTATGGAATATCAGTTGAATCAATAAATTCCGCACGGGCGGAATGGAGAGCCGCCTTTCTGCACAGGTTTGTTGCGAGAGGCGGCACTTATTTTATATGAAAGGAAGTGTAAGACTTGATTAGATATATAACGGCAGAAACGGTTTCCGATGCAGTTAGAAACCTTTTCATCAAGGCAAATCATCATTTGCCTAATGATGTTACTTGTGCGATGCAAAGCGCGATGACAAATGAACCAAGTGAGAGGGCGGTATCGGTGCTTAAAAGTCTTGCCGAAAATGCGTCTGTTGCCGAGAAAATGGACATTCCCATTTGTCAGGATACAGGCATGGCAATTGTTTTTGCCGATATTGGCGAGGATGTCCATATTACAGGTGCGACGCTTGAGGAGGCTGTCAATGACGGTGTTCGCCGTGCCTATACAGAGGGGGGGATGCGCCTGTCTGTTGTGAGCGATCCACTTTATAAACGAATCAATACAGAAACCAATACACCTGCTATTTTACATATCCGCACGGTTAAGGGTGACAAATTGCGTCTTATTGCCGCACCGAAGGGCTTTGGCTCTGAAAACATGAGTCAGCTGAAAATGATGACGCCTGCGGCAAGCGAAGAGGATGTCATTCAATTTGTTGTCGACGGAATGAAGCGTGCAGGCAGCAACCCATGTCCGCCTGTTGTGCTTGGCGTTGGCATCGGTGCAGATTTTGAGGGTGCTGCTTTACTTGCAAAGCGCGCTCTTTTAAGACCAATTGACGACAGTCATCCGCATGAGATGTATGCTGCGCTTGAAAAGAAAATTCTTGACAGGGTGAATGAGCTTGATATAGGTCCGCAGGGATTTGGCGGTCATACAACGGCGCTGGCGGTTAAGATTGAATTCGCACCGACACATATTGCCGGTCTTCCTGTTGCGCTCAATATCAACTGCCATGTTGCGCGTCATGCCGAGGTTTTACTTTAATTTTCAAATGACTGCAAACAGTGCTTAATTATCTGTCGATGGGATATACTGTCAGTATATACTGTTGGTATGTTCTGACGATGGATAGAAAGGAAATGCATATATGAAGAAAAAAACCGTTTCGGAGCCTTACGAGCAAGCCGCGTATTTCTTTCATCAGGGAACGAGTACAGAGGCATATCGCTTTCTCGGCTGTCATATGCTTCATGATGAGAGTGGCTTTCACTATACCTTTCGTGTATGGGCGCCGAATGTAGACAGTGCCTTTGTCGTTTCTGATTTTTGCGGTTGGTCCACCGGCATTCCCATGCAGCGTATTACAGAGCGCGGTGTTTATGAGGCAGTTTTTCATTCAAAGGAAAGCCTTGCAAATGCAAACTACAAATTCAGATTTGAACGGTACGGCCGCAGCTTCATGAAGGGCGACCCCTATGCTTTTTATTCAAGGGGTGGCAGTGACGGTGCATCCTGTATTGTCGATTCGTTTGATTACGCATGGCAGGATGATGCCTGGCTTTCCCACCGAAAGCAAACGGTCGGCATGAAAAAGGGCGCATATCTTGCAATTCCTTTGAATATCTATGAGGTACACCTTGCTTCCTTTGCAAGAAATGAGGATGGCTCGTATCTTTCCTACCGTGAGCTTGCAGATAAGCTTTCAACCTATGTCAAAGCAATGGGCTATACTCATATTGAGTTGTTGCCCGTGACTGAATACCCATATGATGGCTCTTGGGGCTATCAGGTGACGGCATACTACGCGCCAACTTCCCGTTTTGGCACGCCGGATGACTTCCGTTATTTTGTCAATAAAATGCATGAATCGGGTATTGGTGTCATCATGGACTGGGTACCCGCACATTTTCCAAAGGATTCATGGGGGCTTTACGAATTTGACGGCGCACCACTTTATGAATACCAGGGTGCCGACCGCATGGAATCACGCTCATGGGGAACGCGATTCTTTGATTTGGGCAGAGAAGAGGTGCAATCCTTTCTTGTGTCGGATGCTCTCTATTTTTTGCGTGAGTTTCATATTGACGGCTTGCGCGTAGATGCGGTTGCTTCCATGCTCTATCTCGATTATGACAGAATGCCGGGAGAGTGGATTCCCAATACAGAGGGCAATAATCGCAATTTGGAAGCAATTGCCTTTTTACAGAAATTGAATCGCTCCGTCTTTGCCGAATTTCCCGATGCACTTATGATTGCAGAGGAATCAACCGACTGGTACGGGATTACACATCATACCGATAGCGGAGGACTTGGATTCAATCTCAAATGGAATATGGGCTTTGCCAATGACTTCTTCAAGTATTTGAGTACCGATCCGATTTTCAGGCGTCATCATCATAGCGCACTCAATTTTCCCATCATGTATGCCTTTCGCGAAAACTATGTATTACCGGTTTCGCATGATGAGGTTGTGCATGGAAAAGGCTCGCTTATCGGCAAAATCAGCGGCAATTACGAAGATAAATTTAGGCAGATTCGTTGTGCGCTGCTTCTGATGATGACTTATCCCGGAAAGAAAATGCTTTTCATGGGATGTGAATACGGTCAGTTTGCCGAGTGGGATTACAGGAAGTCGCTTGATTGGTTTTTACTTGGCTTTTCGTCACACGCGGGACTCTCCGACTATGTTCGCTCGCTCAATCACTTTTATCTTGAAAACCCTGCACTCTATGAGCTTGACTTCTCCGAAAAGGGATTTTCATGGATTTATCCCGACAAGGCAGACGAGAATATGGTCGCATTCAGAAGGCATAGCATAGACGGCTCTGCGGTCATTGTCCTTGTTGGCTTTTCGGGTATGAATGTCGAAAACATCAGAATACCGGTTGAGGATGACGCGCATTACGAGGTCATTTTTCATACCGATGCCGCTATATGCGCCCCAATTGAACCGAAAAAGGATGAGGGAGGCTTTTATATCGAGCTTTCCTTGCCCCGTATGAGTGGTATGATTTTAAGAAAGAAACCCTAAAAAATAATATATGCAACAATGGAGAACAGAAGATGTATTTGAAAAAAGAATGTATCGCCATGCTCCTCGCGGGCGGACAGGGGAGCCGCCTTTACGACTTGACAAATCAAACTGCAAAGCCTGCTGTCAGCTTTGGTGGCAAGTATCGCATTATTGATTTCACCTTGTCGAATTGCATCAATTCTGGCATTGATACTGTAGGTGTACTGACACAGTATCAGCCATTGGCGCTCAATGAGTACATAGGGAACGGCGCCCCATGGGACCTTGACCGCAACCGTGGCGGGCTTTCGGTTTTGCCGCCCTATCAAGGCCATCAGCGCGCCGATTGGTACAAGGGAACTGCCAATGCCATCTATCAGAATCTGAACTTCATCAAGCAGTTTTCACCCGATTATGTGCTGATTCTTTCGGGTGACCATATTTATAAGATGGATTATGCCGCCATGCTTGATGCACACAAGCAAAATGATGCGGCGTGTACGGTCGCGACAATTAAGGTGCCGATTCAGGAGGCAAGCCGCTTTGGTATTTGTAATGCTGACGCGAGCGGCAGAATGTATGAATTTGAAGAAAAGCCCAAGAATCCAAAGAACGACCAGGCTTCCATGGGTATTTATATTTTCAATACCGATGTTCTGATTCGCTATCTTGAAGAGGACGAGCGGGATAAGACATCTTCAAACGATTTCGGCAAAAATATCATTCCCAACTTGCTGAAAAACGGCGAACGGCTCTTTACCTATGCTTTCACGGGCTATTGGAAGGATGTCGGTACAATCAAGAGCTTATGGGAGGCACATATGGACCTTCTCGGTACACCTCCTGCCTTTAATTTGTACAATCGCGATTTCCGTATCTTTTCCCGTAATACTGCCCGCGCGCCTCAAAAAATCGGCGAGGATGCGAGAATTGAAAATTCTATGATTTCAGAGGGCTGTGTCATTAACGGAACGGTTTGCGGTTCAGTCCTTTCTGGCGGCGTCTGTGTCGAGAAAGGGGCAGAGATCTATCATTCGGTGATCATGTCGGATGTGAAAATTGCTTCAGGTGCTCGCATTTATTACAGCATTATCGACAGTGATTCGGTTATCGGCGAGGGCGTGACTATCGGTAATCCTGACAGTAACGGTGAGGATATTCAGGTTATTGCCAAAGGAAGCATCATAAACAAAGAGGAAAAATAAACTGAACGGCGAAACATACGAGTTACAATATTATATAGTGAAAGGCGGCCTCTGTTTTTGAACAGAGCAAGGACATAAACATGAGTAGCGCAGCCATTATTTTTTCAAATCTGAATAATAACACACTTTCCCGCTTGACCGCAGACAGAACTGTGGCGGCAATACCGTTTGCCTGCCGTTATCGCTTGGTAGACTTTGCGTTATCCAACATGGTTAATGCCAATATTTCCAATATCAATGTGATTGCCAATTATAATTACCGCTCGCTTCTTAACCATATCGGTAGCGGTAAGGACTGGGATTTGGCGCGCCGCGCGGGCGGTATTCATTGCATTTCCCCCTATCAGACCGCGTACAATGGAGCTGTCAAGCTCTATTCGACGCATCTCGAGGCCTTGCGCAGCATGGCACCGTACATCGACGATATGAAGGAGGATTATGTCGTTTTATCTGATTGCCACTGTGTTGCCAACATTGATATGACGGCAGCCATTGCCGCACACGCAGCAAGCGATGCCACGGTGACCTTTATTACCACCGCCTGTCAGCCTGACTATACGACGAAAACACCTGCACTGATGTTTTCGGCAGATCAAGACGGAGTCATTGAAGAGGCGGTCATCAGCGCAAAATACCAGCCGCAATTACCTGAACTCAGCACAGGCATTTTCATTATGTCCTGTGATTTTCTCCGCCAGCTTCTCGCAGAAGCTGAGGCGCATAACTACCATAGCTTTACTTATGATGTTGTCATGAAGCACGCCCCCGAAAGAAATTATCGCATTTTCAGGCATGAAGGATATGCGGCATATATTTCAAGCTTTACCGACTATTTCTGTCACTCTATGGAGCTGACAACCAATAAAGCCGCTTTTGATTCACTGCTTGGGCGCACCGACCGCCGCATCTTTACAAAGGTTCACAATTCGGCACCGGTTGTCTACCGCGGAGGCGCAAGGGTGAGTGATTCCCTGATTGCTGACGATTGCATCATCGAAGGCTGTGTTGAAAATTCGATTCTTTTCCGCGGCGTCAAGGTCGGACGGGGAAGTGTGGTTAAAAATTCCATTCTCTTCGGAGGTACAACGGTAGGACAGAATTGCGAGCTTCACTGTGTTGTCACGGATAAGAGCGTCACTATCAGCGATATGTGCCACCTGTCAGGACATGAAAGTCTGCCGTTTTATGTTGCGAAAAAAAGGAAAGTTTAATAAGATAAAAGGAGAAAGCCGTGATGAAAATCATGTATGTTGCAAGTGAAGCCAATCCCTATGCCGCAAGTGGCGGTCTTGGAGATGTGATGGGCGCGTTACCTGCCGCTATCAAAAAAACGGGCGGTGCTGATACCGAGGTATCGGTTATACTGCCTCTTTATCGCAGTATTGCGGGCGAATATCGGGAAAAAATGAAAAAGGTTACTGAATTTTATTTTTATCTCGGTTGGCGGCACGCCTATTGCGGTGTTTTTGAATTGAAGGCGAATGGTGTGCGGTATATTTTTATTGACAACGAATACTATTTTTATCGCGACCAGCTTTACGGCAGCTTCGATGACGGCGAGCGATTTGCTTATTTCTCCCGTGCGGTCATTGAATATATGCGTCACCAAAATGATATTCCCGATATTCTGCACGCAAACGATTGGCAGAGTGCTCCTGCGGTGATTTACCTGAAGCGGAAGCTTGGGTTGGAAAACGGCTATTCTAACATTCGTGTTCTGTATACCATACACAATATTGATTATCAGGGTATTTACGATTTCTCGATCCTGGGGGATGTTTTTGAATTGGCAGAATGGGATCGGTCTGTGGTGGAGTATAGCAATGCCATTAATCTTACTAAGGG